>CAJKOW010000030.1 GCA_905201685.1 uncultured Bacteroides sp.
TAAAAATATAATCATACTGTGAATAATCTGATATGTTATTATATGTAATTTGTTTTAGATGTAGATTAGATGTTAGAAAAGATAGGTTATATTGTATTTCTTTCGCAAAATTTTCATCTTCGCTTACTTGATAGATAATTTCTATTTGATGTGTAGGAAGGAATAATTTTGCAATATGACTAAGTTTCTCAAATAAAAGTTTTTTTTCTGTAACTTCTCGAAATGAAATTCCTATTTTAAATTTTTGATTTTTACAAGTTGGTTTGGAGGAAGAATATAAAAAAGCCATATCTGGGCAATATTTAATATTTTCCAAATCCGGATAATTATTTTTATTAATAATAGAACGTACCCCTATAAGATTATAACGATTGAAATATATTTGATTCAGAAGTTGTATCCATTTAGGTTGATTTGTTTTATAATCCAAATCTATGCCTAGTGCAAAGCTATATAATCCTATTTTTTGTGCATAGATAAATCCCAATGCACCTAATAATCGTTTTATTAGTTTTGGTAAAGGCATAGACAAAATGGCATAAGGACCTGGGCTTTTTGTAAAATGAGTAAATCCTTGTTTCTTTAGAAATTTAATTGTATTTATAAAAAATAAGCCTCTATATTTCTTATGAAAAGTTTCATTAAAGTCTTTTATATTAGGGTTAGTTGTTGTTAGTATAGCCGTTTTGAATTCTGTAGGCATATCAGTAAAATCTATATATATTTCTCCGTATCTGGCATATTCTTCTATTTGTAATTTATTTATAATCAAGTCTCCTAAATTATTTTTACAAGTATATGCGGAATAAAATGTTTTTTTCATATTGATAGAAGTTGTTGAGTAAATTGAGGAAAATTAATGTCTGCATTGGAAAGTTCATTCCATTTTGCTTTTATATATTCTCTATCCCAATCTCTTGATATAAAATCAATAAAAGCTTTATATACTTCATTTAAATTAGGATTGGCTGATAAGAGAATACCATTATCATTAGTTATAATCTCTCCACTTCCTCCTACATTTGTTGCAATTACGGGAATCCCTAATGATTGAGCTTCCATTATTGATACTGGAACCCCTTCTGAAGAACTTAAATTGATAAAAACATCTACGGTATTAGATTCTAAATAGTGTATAATTTCTTTATTTGGTACATATCCCATTAAACAAATGGAAAGGTTTGGAATATTTTTAACTTTATTAATCTCATTTTCCAATTCATCTTTTAATGGTCCCGTTCCAAAATGAGTCCAATTAATGTTTAAATTAGGACTTTTTAATGCCAATTCTGTTAATGCATTTAATGTTAAATCTAATCTTTTACGTTGGATAATTTGGGATATGGTTAGTACTTTTAATTGGTTTTTATCTGTAGATTTAGGTGTGGTATGCATATTGGATTTAACTCCTAATCTTGATAACTGATATTTTTCATGATGTCTATATTTCTGAGTAAAGAAATTGCAAGCATCTTGTGATATAGGAAAAATTTTATCTATATTTTCAATGCAAAATTGTCTATAGGGCATTATCTCATTTTCTTCATATACATCCCATCTGTGTGCTCTACATATAACTTTATATTTTAAGTTGAATTCTTTTTTTAATTTTATAAAAGCATATACAGGGGCATTGAACCAATAGCTATATATAATTGTATTTTCGTTAAATAATTCCTTATTTTGGAAAACTATTTTCTTCAAAATTAATAAGTGAATTGTTTGTTTGAAACAAGCTTGAATACTTCTTTTTTCTTTTCTATGTTTCCATATTGCTCTATATAGATGGATGGAAAATAGGGCTTTAAAGTAATAAGATAATTTATTCTTATAAAGCTTATTGTAACTGTCATTTATGGCTACATCTTTGAAATTGGGTCTTACTTTTCCTTTTAATAAAGGAAGAAATATGATGTCATTAAATTCTTTTTTTAAATAAGGAACTTCGGATTCTAAAAAAGCTTCTGTAAAATTATATGGAAATAATTTTGTTATTATTATAAGTCTTTTCTTTTGGTCTGACATAATATGAATGTATGAGTTTAAATTATTTTTCTATAGCAAGTAGGTATTTTTCTACTTCATTGGTATTGTCCCAATTTTTTTCTTGAAGTTGTGAGAAGATATGTTTTGCAAGGGATTTGTCTGAATTTAGTTTACAGATAGCATTTGCAACTGCTTGTGCGGTCATTTCACAAATCAGTCCAGTTTCCCCATTTGTAACGACATCCGTAGCAGATGTATAGTTTGTAGTAACAATAAGTTTATTTAGAATTTTAGCTTCATCTAATGCAATAGAACGCCCTTCAAATTTGGAAGTCATAACAATTATATCAGCGATTTGCATATATTGGTAAGGATTTGAACGTAATCCTATCATTTTAAAGCAATTTTCAAGTGATTCTTTTTGGATTAATGCTTCTAATATAGGTCGGTCAAATCCTTCTCCTATTACGTACCATAGGAATTCAATGCCTCTATTTCGTAGTTCTGCTGCTGTTGCGATAGCTAATGGATAATTTTTTTGATCCATTAATCTACCGACTGACAGTAACTTTAAACCGTTAAAGTCTTTGAATTCTTTCTCTTGAATGGGTTTCTGTGCTAATCTTTTTATTAAGTTTCCATTTGAAATATTTTCTAATACAATAAATTTAGACTTGATGGAAGGGAAACTTTCTTGTAAAGATTGTACGCCGGATTCAGACATTGTTACTACATAATCAGCTTGGTTGAAATAGTTAAAATCAAAAGAAGGATTATAATGTAGCGAGGTATAGATATTGTGAATCCATAGAATTTTACGTTTGGCTTTTACTTTGTCTATTACAAAGTAATTCATAACTCCTTCAAGGTAACTGATAGCGCAGTCATATTCCTTTTCTAAAGTTTTAATATGAGAATTCCATGTTTTCCATTGTGCTTGCTCTCTGTGTAAATGTTTATAGAAAATTTTAGTTTTTAATCGGGAATGCAAAATTTTCCACCATAACCTATTGAGAGGGGTGAAGAATTTAAAATCACTGATGGGATGGTGTATTGCTTTGAACTTTTTTTCTCCTTCTATAATATTAACAAATTCTGGTACTTGGGATAAGAATAGTCCTTTTTTATCCATAAGAAGTAAATCAATTGAATACTTGTCTTTCGGAATTGTATTGAGGAGCGAAACAAGACTTTTTTGTCCACCGCCAGCGGATAGATTATAAATGGCAAAAAGTATTTTTTTCATAGTTTGATATTGTCTTTTTTTATGAGCTTCAATTTTCTGATTATTTTTAAAGCATATTTAAGTAAAATATCATTTTTTAAATAATAAATACACCATTGGTAAGGCTCTAATTTTAAATTAGATTTTTTAGTATCGTTTAAAAGGTGTATCCAAAAAGATGATTGTCTGTCAATTTTTTGATGACGATAATCAACTAACTCATAAAGACGCCAATATCTTTTGGTTACTAGATCTTTTAAGTATTTTTCTTTTTGAAGAGGTGTAAATAAAGATTCTAGTATTTGGTAATACTTCTCTTCATAATTCATACTGCTTTTGTGCGATGAAGCTAATCCTGTGCTTAACATATAATAGTGATAGCCTTTATAATTTACACATCTTACTTTTTTTTTGTTTTTAAGGGCTATGGAGATATTCATTAATGTATCTTCTCCATGAGTAATATAGCTAGGAAAAGAAAAACATTCAGATGAGATGAGACTTCGATGAAATAATTTATATACGGGTCCATTGTAGGTATTATTTTTTAATAGTAGTGATAAATACTCATCCGGAGTGATATCTTTATTTATAGGCATATGTAAATGGACAATATCCACTCCATTATTATTCATCATCATTGTTTGAATGTAATCTTTCTCTACTGTATCATCTGAGTCTATAAAGCAAATCCATTCTCCAGTAGAGGCTTCAAATCCAACTTTCCGAGTGTAGGATACTCCGTGGTTAGTTTGATGTATAACTCGGATACGTGAATCTTTTTGTGCGTATTGGTCGCATATTTCTCCAGAATTATCTTTACTTCCATCATTTATTAAGATAAGTTCCCATGCTGTATAAGTTTGGTTTAGAATGCTGTTTATGCAATCTTCTAGTTGATTTTCTACATTATAAACAGGTACGATAATTGAGATCATAGCTTGATATGTGTTACAGTGTATTTAATTGAGGAATACATTTATTTCCTTGTTTATTGATTTGTAATAATTTTATGCCTATACCAATAAATGGTAGGAAATATTCATATACATCTGTAGGTCGATTTAAAAGGATATGAAAAATTAAAACAATAGCAAGAGTTAAAGGTACTTTGTAGTAATTGATATGATTATATTTAATAATGCAGGAAAGAATTTTGGAATAGAAAAGAAAAGCCAATATAATCATGAAAATACCTTGTTCTACCAATAGCCATAATAAGTAACTTTCCATTCCCCATAGCCCATTATTATCTGTGTTTGCTATAAATATTTTTTCTGTATAGAAACCGAATCCATGTCCAAAAAATGGTTTTTGAATAAAATATTGCCATGCAGATTCCATTTGAGTTAATCTTAGAGCGATAGAACTTCCTGTAATTTCAGTTTCTCCTTCTGCTGCGAAAGTATCAGTGATTTTCATTATTAGATTGTCTGTAAAAGCAGATATAAAGGGAATTTGCATTAATAGAAGAAGTATTATTCCTCCTGTACATATTATTTTAATTTTTTGTGGCAGACCTTTTGTTAATAGAAAATAGCTGCTAACAAGTATAATTAAATCGGCAAGTGGGGCTCTTGAATCTGATAGTAGTAAATTAAGTAAGGATAAGATTACGAGTGTATAAGTAAATTTATTTCTTTCTCTATTGATAATAATGAATGATAGAACTGTAAGTAAATGGGCATGAGGATTACTCGTTTTGCTAAAGGCTGCGATTCGATAACCTCTGTTTGTTTCAAAGAAATCATAATTGATGCCAACGTCTGATATTCCTACAAGTTTATTGTAAGGATTATCTTTTAAAAGGAAACAAATTAAGCCATATATAGCAGTAATTAGTAGTATGGGCTTCATTTTTTTTATGAGTAGATCATAATCTTTATTTGTATTTATAGCATGATATCCGGTAAATAACATTAAGAATGTTATAGAGTATTCTAATATTGATCGATAAAGTGATTGATATACGGATTGCCATTCGCAAAAAATACCAATCAATATATGAGTAATTAAAATAAAAATTGTTAGTTCTTTAATGGGATATTTTTTAAAAGATATTTTAAATGATGGATCTATGGATAATGATAGTAAATACGCTATTGCTAATGTGTAATGACTATTTGAATGAATAATAGGTGAATATGATGAATTTATCATTAACATACCTGTTATGAACCAAATAAACTTATTTATACCTCTTTCTTTAAATATTTTGTAGCAACAAAAAAATAAAAATGCAAATACTATATATTTCATTGTTGGGAATCTATTAAGTTGAGCAATAGGAGGGAATGTTTCAAGTCTACTTTTCTACAAAAAAATGATTTGGAGTTTATTATGGCACCGTAATCTTTTTCTGTTAAAGTTCTTGGTAATGTTTCGTTTGGATATGTTTGTTTCCAGTCATAATATCGTAAATCAGTCAGTTCGATTGTTTCTTTTAAAGGACTATTAAAAGCTATTGTATGAAAGAAAACTTCATCACAGCAACTTGTAAAATGAAATCGTTTAAGATAGTTAGGATTGGAATTTATATATTGAAGAATATAGTCAACAAGTTTGTTATGTAAACTCCACCAATTACTTCCTTTGTAAAGTTTTTGTTTTAATGGTTTTCGTAATAATATGTATTTTGATATATATTTTTGAAGATTTATACCATGTCTTTCTAACTTTTCTCCTATACCTCTTTTCTTGATATTGAATAATCCATTAAAATGATAATACATTAATCGGGGGAGAATTGGATTATTCCAATCTAGTTCCATGAATGATTGCTCTGTTTTATTGAAAAAACAATCAAATGTTTGATTGTTTTTAATGGGATAGTCTTGTCCTGAAATCAGATGGTAATAATCAAAATTAACAGGGAATTGTTTGGCTGTTTGAAGAAGCTCAATTGTTAAATAAATTTGTTCTACAGATCCCCATTTCACATCGAATTGTTTTGAAGTAAAAATAACATGTTCAGATTTTAAAACTAGAAATTCATTGTAATTGCTTGTTTTTTTATCTACATGGATAAAAAAATAATGATTTTCTGCTTCCATTTTTTTTAAAACTCTCGCCAATAAATCAACATTGGCGTGAGTTTCTATTAAGATGGCATGCTGTTTCATGACAGAGCTTTTGTTAAAAATTGCTTTGCTTGGTTTTGTAATTGATCTATGATTTTATCTATGTTTTGATAATTGGTTTTTTGTGTGAAGTCTCTTTTCAATAGATCTTTTCCTAAAATCAGACGCTCTGGTAACCCTAATTGATTAACTAATGTTGCAGCTCTATCATCCATCGGATTGTGCATATCACTGTCTATAAACCAAAAGTCTTTTTTGAAAATTACAGAAAATACAGTTCCATGAAAAGATGTTGTAAGAGAAAGTGTAGCATATTTCATAAGATTGAGGAATGTTTCCGGTCCAGCTGATGGGCATAGGTTTATTCCTTCTTTATGACAGCCTCGTGGTCCCCATGCTTTAGCTTCCATAATGTATACAGGTATATTTAGGCGTTTGGCAATTTCCATTACTGTATTATTTACAGATTTATCGTAATGAAAAGCATAATAAAAAATATACTTCCCTTTAATGATAGGTTGGGATAAGTCGAAGTGTTTTTCCCAATCTTTTTGTGTAAATAGCAGGGTTGGATCAATTAATAATTCTATATCATTGCGTCCTGTTAGTTTTTCAAACTGAGTCACAGCATTCTGCTCACGAACAGAAAGAAAATCCATTTCTTGAACAAGTCTTTTATAAAAGTCAACATTCTGTACTTTTTCTGCTATTTGAGTAGCTCCAGTAGAAACAGCATATGCTATTTTTTTCCCTTGTTTTACAAAATCCAAATAATATGCAGTATCTGCATCGTGACAACAAGTGTTCCAAACCTGATCACTACCTGTAATATAATGCGTGTAGTTAAAGTTTTCTTTTTGTAATTCTTGGTTTGATTTATATTGTTTAGGGGATAGTTTAAGATATTTGTTTATGAATGTTTCATAATCATTATATTGTCTCTTCAAAATATGATAGTAAGGTATGGATTTAAACCAATAGCTTAGTCTGCCTCTTATGCCTCTTTGAAATGGATGAATAGGAGGCAATATGTTATACATATCTCTTGAACCATCATTGGAGAAGTTAATGATTTCATTGTCATATCCCATTTCTAAAATGGTTTGTTGAAGTGCATAAGCTTGTAAAAGAGAACCACAGTTGTGTGATGCCTGAAAAGTAATGGTAGCTGTTTTTGTTTTCATTTTCTGATCTTATTTATAATTGCTTTAGCCTTTGAATTTATGACCGTGCGTTCATGTTTTTCTAATCCTAATAAATAGATGGATATAACGACGCAAAAAAGACAAGTGAATCCGGTTATTATAAATCCGATAAAATTTTGTTCGATGGATTTATATAAAAAATAGGGGATTATAGGAGCAATGATACTTATCATTAATACTGGAAGATATACTTTTTGGACATAATAGGAAAATTTTAAGCCTATCCTGTCTTGTGTAAAGAAAATTTTAAAAAAGTGTGAAAAGGCAGTCATTCCTAATTGGATAGTGAAAACAATAGTTGGAGGAGTTCCGAATTGTAATGCAATGTATGCAAAAGGAACAACCAAAAGCATGAGAACTCCATTAGTCAATTGAAACGAACGTATTTTTCCCGTTGCATTGATTGCATTGTTTAATGGATTTGATAAACAATCTATCATTGCGTTGATAAGAATAATTTTTAAAAAGGCAGAAGTATATTCAGGAGGTGTTTTAAGCCATAATGTTAGTACATAGTCTGTCATGATAATAAACGGAAGAGATAATAGTAAAATCATGAAGAAAGAAAACTTGGAACTTTTGCATATAAGTGAATACATATAATCCATTTGGTTGGATGCATAGCTTTTGGTTATTTGAGGATTAATGGCTGTTTGGAAGTTTGTCGCAAATTGTTGTATTGCACCCTGTACTTGAACAGCCACTCCTCTTGCTGCATTGACAACTGGTCCGAAAAACATATTAAGTAAAATATTCAGACCTTGAGTAAGACCTATTAATGCAAGATTCCCTATTAAATTCCAACTTGCAAATGCTCCCATTTCTTTTAATTTTTTATTTTTCCAAGTAAAAAGAAAATGAGTTTCTTGAAAATGTTTGTGACTATATGTTGTATAAACAAATCGTATAATAACACTGACTAGTAGTAAAAGTATTGAATATATTATTAACTTATCAAAAGGTGATATGTAAAGTAAATATACAATTATAAGTTTTAAACTTGCTTCTAAAATACTTATATAAGCAAATGCTCCCATTTTTTCATGTGCTATAATAGCTGCATTATATGGTACGCTGATTATGTTAACAGCCATAATAAAAATGGCACATTGAAAAACCCAAAAAGCAGCATTCATGCGTTCGCTTGGTATTACCATTTTTTCGTAGAGAAACCATAATCCTATAGTTTCAGATAATATAATAACGAGCAATGCAATAATAAAATGAATAATAAGAGCCGTATTAAATGTTTCTTGTACTGTTTGTTCATTGTTCTGAGCTAAATCGAAATTCAAGAAACGTTGTGTTGCTCCTCCCATGGCATTATTTAAAAAAGCAAACATTGTAACAACACCACCTACAACATTGTAGATACCATAATCTTCTACACCTAAAGTTTGTAAAACTATTCGACTTGTATATAAACTGATTGCTAAAAGAAAAATCATTCTAAAATACAGCAACAACGTATTTTTTGCGATTCTCTTGTTATTTTCTGTGGTATTTGTTTTTGTCATAAGAATAAGTACAGGTTTCCAATTTTAAGGTAACCCCTTTTAGACGGGTGCCAGCAGGCTCTCGTCTTTATTTGCATATTGTCATGAGAAGAAGGTTTTCGTAATCCGTTCTTCCCTTTTTTATATCTCATCCAGTCGTTGGATTTCCGTCTGGATTTCATTCAGCTCTTCATCCTTTTCATCCGTCACTTCATTTTCTCCCCAATACTGCATTTCGAAAGCCATACGGTTTTCCGGAGTCAGGGTAGGCAGCAGGGCGCGGATGCAGTCACGCACTTCGCTCTCGATAGCCTGCAGTTCGGCAGGAGAAAATAGGTCATGCAGCAACTGACTGAGATGGCTCCAGGTGTATTCTTCCACCTGATTCAAACTTAGCATACTGACCGAAAACAGTATTTCCCGCAGCAGCTTTTGCTGGAAGGGGTGATACACAGCAGTCGGGATGTCTTCATGTAACCAGTCCAAACGGTAATACAGGATACCACAGTAGTAGGAAACACCTTTGGCTAAAAGCTGGGTCTTGTCGTAATAGTCCTGTACTTGAAACAGGGTAGTGTTTAGCTCTTTAATCATCTTTATTTGCCATATCCATATCCGTAACCATAGCCATATTTTTTACCATAACCATATTTGCCATATTTGCCGTAGCCATAGTAGTAGCCATTCTTGCGCTGGTTCATATCAATACCATTAATCAGGGTACAGAGATTCGGCAACTTGTTTTCACGTTTCAGGTCATTGATCAGTTCATAGTCGCTTTTATGGGTATAATCAGCGCGGCAGACATAGACGCTCAGATCTGCTACACGGGCAATCAACTGGGTATCGGTCACCATACCGATGGGGGCAGTGTCCAGCAGGACATAATCAAAGGTTTGTTTTAATTGCTCAATGGCTTCATCCAGTGTTTTCCGTGCCACCAGTTCCGTAGGATTGGGAGGAACCGTACCGCCCGGCAGGATAAAGAGGTTGGGGGAGATGGCAGAAGGCTGGCAGAGGCTCAGCAGATCGGTATGCTTCGGATCAGCCAGATATTGGGTAATACCCCGTTCCTTATGAGAAATCTCGAAGACTTTGTTCAGTCCCGGTTTGCGGATATCCAGTCCGACAATCACCACCTTCTTGCCCATAAAGGCAAAACTGCAGGCCAGATTTCCGGCATTGAAACTCTTGCCTTCACCGGAGGTGGTGGAGGTAAAGAGAATCACTTTCTGGCCTTCTCCCAGCATATACTGTAAATTTGTGCGGACGGAACGGAACACTTCTTCCATCAGACCGTTGCGGTTTTCCTGTACCACAATGGGATGTCCTTCCGTATCGGTCAGAGGAATATCTCCAACAACTGGGACATCGGTGATCTTCTCTACATCAGCCCGGCTTTCAATCTTAAAGCGGAGCAGGTTACGAAGGTAAATTACAGCAAAAGGTAGTCCTACCCCTAAAACTAGAGCGATTAGGTAATACATTTTTCCATTGGGTCCAACGATTCCTTCAGCTAGTGGTTCTTCCACCATACGGCCATTGTTTGCCGTAGCGGCTAAAGTTATCGCATTTTCTTCCCGTTTTTGAAGCAGCATCAGGTACAGGCTGGCCTTGATTTCCTGCTGGCGGGAGATGCTGAGCAATTCTTTTTCCTGCTGGGGGGCATTGCTGATCCGGTTCGCAAACTGGGTGGCTTCGTGGTTCAGGTCGTTGCGGGTGATTTCCAGTCCTTTCAGCACGCTTACCACGGAGGTCTGGATATTCTTTCGGGTAGCTTCCAGGGAAGTATCCAGATTGACCACGGCCGGGTTGCTTTCGCTGGAAGTGCGGAGCAACCGTTTGCGTTCGGTCAGCATTTCGTTATACTGTCCGATCAGGGTGGACAGTCCGTTGTCGCTCAGTCCGATATTGGCCGGAATGATCTCCATCCGGTTCTCGGGACGTTCGATGTATTCTTTCAGAAATTCTACAAGGCGGAGCTGGGTGGCATTCTCAGCCCGTTTCTGCTCATATTCGGCATTCCCTTGCAAAGCCAGCTGTGCATCGCTGGTCAGGTCGGTCAGTCCCGCCTTCTGCTTATACTGTGCCAGCTCGCTTTCCGTGGTGCCCAGTTCGTGATTGATGATGCTGATGCGTTCATCGATAAATTCGGCTGTCCGGCTGGCTACCTCGTTCTTGTCATCGTTGGCATCGGCATTATACAACGCTACCAGCGTATTCAGAAAATCCAGACCCCGGCCTACATGGGTATCGTTGTAGTTCAGTCGTACAATGGTGGTTTTTTTACTCGTCGGTTCGGTAGACAGATTCCCCTGGCACAGCTTGGCGGCTGAGGTAGGGGATACAATCTGTACCTGAATAGTACGTTCTTCCTGAATCTTTGTACTATCTTTCGCGTTCAGCGTCAGGGTTCCTACGGGAGTGACGAGTACACCGGGCAGACGGTCAAAGGTCTTTTCTGTGGTGTTCTCATTCTCGTTCTGAATATATGTTACAGTAGCCTTGACTTTCCCGTCAGGCGTGCAGTCCAGTTGTAAGCTCAGAGACCCTGCCAGCTTTTCCGCTTCTTCGGGAGTCATCCAGACCTTAATAGGACTGTCGTTTTTATAAAGCGGAAGGGCATAACCGAAACTGCGGGGTTCTGCGTAGCGGATGTTCAGTCCAAGCGTATTGACTACCTTTTTGATTAAGGTGCGGGAACGGAGGATTTCCATTTCATTGTCGAAATTGCTGGCCATGCTCAGCATGCCCAGATCCTGCATGGCTGCAAGAGGGTTATTGGAATTGTTGCCTTTTGTTTTGTCGTCCTGCTTGATCAGTACCGTGGCATTCACATTGTAAACCGGAGTCTGATAGCGCAGATAGCCCCAGGCTCCGATCAGGCAGAAAATGAGGCAGGCCACAAACCAGGGCCAGTACATCAGGTATTCGAACAGAATTGCTTTATAATCGATGGGCTTTTCGTCTTCAGCCGTAAAAAGATCTTCGTATTTTTCGTTGCTCATGATAATTTTACTTAAAGATGGTGACTAACAGGCTGGCCAGAGAAACCAGAATAGAGGTGGCAGAAATGGCAATGGTAGTGGTGTTACCAATGTCGGAGTTGCGGGATTTGGTCTTGTTGGGAGTGACGTAGAGAATGTCATTCTGCTGGAGATAGAAATAGGGGGAACGGATCAGATTGGCATCGTTCAGGTTCAGTTCCTGAATGTCGCGTCCTCCGTCTGCCGTTTCGCGGACCAGTTTCACATTGTCACGCAGACCGTAAATCGTCAGATCGCCTGCCATGGCCAGGGCTTCCAGTACATTCACTTTTTCATTTGTAACAGTGAAGGTTCCTGGTTTATTGACTTCACCCAATACGGAGATCTTATAGTTCACCATGCGTACAGTGACAATTGGGGTCTCTTTTAAATAAGGAATTAGTTGTTCACGAAGCATGTCCTCGCATTCATTCTTGGTCATGCCGCCAACTTTCAGACGTCCTAATACAGGGAAATCAATTTCTCCTGCATTATTGACCAGATACTGCTGTAAGCTTGGTTGAGTGGTTGTTCTATAATTGGTTGCAGCATTGGTCAGATCTTGTACTGTCAGATTAAAAGGGGCTGCTACGGTTGGATCGGTGGTGCTGACGGTAATGGTCAGCAGATCCTTGGGCATGATCCGGGCGTCGTAGAGCGGAATTTCTCCGGCCGGTACATTGACTGTCGCAGAATTCTGCAAATAGGGCACCTTCTTATAAGAGGTACAGCCCGACAGCAGGAAAGCTGCTGTCAGGAAGCAGAGAATGTTTGATTTGAATGTCATAATGATTTTAGGTTTCCTTTGATGTTACTAAGCCGTCGCGATTCCGGGGGCCGGAATCTGACTGACTTTCCGATTTTTTGCTGAATAGATTCATTGTTGACCACCACGCCCCGGGGGCCGGAACCGTGGTCACTTCCTCGTCCGGGGGCCAGAGCGAAAGGAAGCTACGTTTGGGGTGCGCTTCGCGGTTACCTCTCCCAACCGGGGACCGGGAAGAAGGGATAAAACCGGAATTTTTTGGCTGCAGATGCAATCGTTTTTCACAATTGCGAGACAAAGGTAACTATCTTATTTTAATTTAAAACAAAATTTCCAATATTTTTCAAAAACAACCATTAATTTTGTGTTGGATTTCTTAAGAAAAAGAATTTCAAGGAGATTTTATGAGAATTTCAATTCGATTTCATTCTCGATTTTAACTGATTTAAAGAATCTTAAAATCGGGCATTTTTTTTCATTTATGAGGTAAAAATTATTCACCCATGAGACAAAAAGAAGTAAAAACAGAAAAACGGGAGCAAAAGACAGAGAGTGAGAAACCGAAAAGATGGCTGCGCCACACCCCTGAAGGGTATCAGTTTACGGAGGCCGAGTATGCACTGAATGCATTGGGGAATTTCCTGACCCTGATTGCCTGCGGGAAGATCAAGTTGAGCTGGTCGGACGAGGTGCAGCTCAAGCGGCTGACCAAATATCTGGTCCGGATGCTCTTCAAGAGGCCCTGGAGAAGCGTACGGAAGAAGATTCTGGAAGATTAGGGCTCCGCGGACAGGCCGGAAATACCTGCCCGGAAAATAAAAAAAGGCTTCGGCGTTTCCATGCAAACGCCGAAGCCTTTTGACTGAAACGCCGAAACGTTTTCAGGGTCCACCTGGGTCCACTTTTTCTATATGGACCCTATTCCGTGGAATGTACCTTGCGGTAGATGCCGTTGTCGTATGCTACCAGGTTCTGTTTCAGCATCTTCTTGAGCCACCGCTTGGCCGTGGAACGGGAGATGTCCATGGCAGCTGTCGCGGTGAGATATTCCATGTAAGTGAAGCTCTCGGGCAGCTTCTTGTAGCACTCCAGCACGCGGTGGAAACAGGTCATCTGCGAGCGCTTCCGTTCCGTTCCGGGCAGGATGGTGGAGAGGGAGAGGCTGTGTTCCAGCAGCACCTTGACCAGCTCGATGGTGATGCTGAAATCCTCGTCGCTGCAGGTGACGTCCTTCATGTTCCAGCCGGCTTCCCACTTGCGCAGGGCGGTGAGCACCATGGCGATGCGCATCGTCAGCAGTCCGTGACGTCCCACAATGGCTTCGTTGCCTTCTCCGTCCTCCAGCGAGACATTCCGCATCATGTGTCCGAACAGCTTGTTGTGGATCTTCCACTGTTCGCGGGTGAAATGGACGGAGGTGGGGGAGTTGAGCAGGAAATGGTAGGCCTGAAGCACATCATCTGCCAGATTCTCAAAGAGTTCGTCGCCGTCGATCCATTCGTCGTCCGAATCGGGAGCCGCTGAGATCCAGCCGCTTTCACCCTTTCCCGTGAGCAGGGCCAGACGGCTGTACATACCGTCTTCCTTCGATGACACGAAGTTGACCAGCTGTTGCAGGGTACCGGCCATGCAGATGGCCATGCGGGGGCGCTGGATGAGAATGGGGTGGCCGTCGATCTTGTAGTTCTGTCCCACGGCTTCGTGGTGGTAGATCATACGCAGTTCGGAGGCATGCTTGCCGTAGTCCGTTCCCAGGGCAGCGGTGAAGGAGTCGATCTCGGTGGTGTTGCAGATGATTCCGATCTCGCCGGAGTTGTAGAGGTCGGTCATCAGCTGGCTCTTGGAGGTGTTGGGCGGTACGTTCAGCACGTGCCACGGGGGCTCTTCGGGCTTGAGACTGATGTCGGGCTTGCGTTTCTCGCGGAAGGCCCGTTTCTGTTCGGCTTCCCATTCCAGCATCTTCTGCTCGTATTCCTTGCGCTCCCGGCGGTTGTTTTCCTCCATTTCGCGGTGAATCTTGCTGCCGAGCAGGGCTGACAGGGCTACCACACCCTTGCCGGAACCTGCGGGGGCGACGGCTGCGAAGAAGAAATGGGGGGAGTAGAGACGGTGGGCATAGAGGGTGCGCACCAGCGGAACGCATCCGCTGAGGTTGGTGAGTATGGACATGAGGAGCATGTCGCGCTGGCGGCCGGAGCGGGCGGCTATGATACCGCGCCGGATCAGGGGCGGGAGCTTGTCGTAAATCCACTCGGGAAACAGGGGTGCATGACTCATCAGATCATCCTCGTCGGATTCTTTTCTCACGGTGGAGGGTCCATTAGGGTCCATGTGGACCCATGGACCCAAATCGGCATGGTTGTAGCCCCAGTCCATCGCACTGCAATATTCGCTGTAAGGGAGCTGGCCCATCATGCGGAAAGCGCTGTGTTTCAGCCGTTCAAAGTCGTACGGGTTGAACCTCCGCCAGCGGATGTTGCGTCCCAGACGGAGCAGAACATTGTGCCGCTGACCCTCCTGAAACTTGTTTTTCCGGAAAAAATTCGCCAGAAAAGCTTCGGGGTCACGGAGGGGTACATAACGGCAGTCGTCGTTGGGATCTTCGGGGATTCCGAAGGGCCTGAAACCGGCGTTTCCGGAAGCATAATCAGCCGGATTTCCGGGAGCATAACCGGGCATGTTTCCGGGAGCCGGTCCGCTGGCATTCCCTGCATTCTGGGGAGTGTAACCGGGCATATTTCCGGGAGCCGGTCCACCCAAATTCCCTGCGTTTCTGCCGTTGAACCGGTAATCCTCGGAAGAGTCGGTTCCCGTGGCCGGCTGATACAGGAGCGGATTGTTTCCTTCCTCGTAGGGAAAGGTGAGGGGTTCCGGTGCCAGATAAGCTTCGGGGTCATAAGACGCGAGCGTGAGGCGGCAGAGATCCTTGCACTGCATGTCGCAGGGATGTCCGGCAACCTGTTCAAGGGCGTGCGCCACGATTTCATAGGCCCGGCGGTAGACATCGGGATGTACCACTCCGATGCAGACGAAGATGCGGAGGCCGGTTCCGGAGACAGTGACATGACAGGCCGCCACCCAGGGAATTTCCTTCAGCCGGGCAAAAGCATTCCGGAGCACGTCGGGCGGCATCTTGTCCATGTCGAACATGGCATAGCCGGTGCGGTTGGTGAGACACTTGGGATAACGTCCGCGCAGGCAGTTTCCGGCAGGTACGAGGGCAGGCAGCTGTTCCTTGACGGAGGCAGCTTCCTGTTTCTTTCCTTCGGCCATCAGCCTGCGGTAGTTCTCCACTTCATTTTTCCATTGTCCGTTGCGGACATTCTCGATCCAGGCAGACAGTTCCACGAGGGAGTCTCCCTGCGTGTGGAAGATGCGCGTGAATACGGTCATCAGATTGTTTTCCATCTTTCCAAGTTTAAGGTTGAATGAAAAAAGTAAATAATATTTGTTTTACATAAGCAAAGTTAAGGCAACCATCCGGAAAGGTGAAATGTTAAAACAAAGAAGCGGGATTTATGTATTTATAATATGTTGAAAAACAAGGTTTATAAGCATATTTCTTTAAAGTAAAGAATGAAGTTAATTCAGAGGGAATTTTGGAAATGTGATCAATGAATTGGATTCCTTACGGGTGTTTTATGTAAAAATAATTTGGAAATACATGTGAGGATACATGAGGATCCCGGGGAGGGATAAATTGTCTGATAAAAATAGTATCAGCTTAATTTATAAGTTAAGTTTTGATATTTGAAATAATAATTCTATATTTGTATCAGAATTAACTTTTATGTTAAGATGCAGCAAAAATATCATATCGAATTAGTTGAAGAGCATGATGCCGTAAATTTTTATAGCGTTCATCTGGAAGAGGAAGAACTATCAGAGCTTGAACGTTTTTTTGAGAAATTTCCGGAAGGCTGTGGATATGATGAAGAGATTGATGTTATCATTGCATGGCTTGATAAAATCGGAGAGAATGGTGCATTAGAACGCTATTTTCGTCCCGAAGGAAGATATGGGGATGGAGTTGGAGTAGTTCCGATTGATGTAGGGAATAAGCTTCGTTTGTATTGTTTGAGGATTTCAGATAAGATATTGATTTTTGGAAATGGTGGATTGAAAGATTCTGATTCATGGCAAAATAGTAAATCACTTGCTCCATATGTGGAGATGCTGATTGATACAAGCCGTTTTATTGCCTCACGCATAAAAGATGGCAAAATCATTTTGGTAGATAAAGAATTAGTTGGTAATTTAAATTTTGCAAGAGATGAAAAAGAGTAGCATAATCGAGAAAAGACGCGAGAAGGTTAATCCTGAAGTTAAGCGTATGGTTGATTTGTCTTTTAAGATTGTGGATAGAATACACGAAATTCTGAAAGATAAGGGCCTTAAGCAAAAAGACCTTGCCCTGCGTCTTGGGAAAAAAGAGTCTGAAATAAGTCGGTGGATGCGTGGAACTCATAACTTCACTATTGATACACTGATTTCTATTGAAGATGTACTTGGAGAACCTATTATTGAAATATGTCATTCGCAAGTGTTTCATGCACAGATGAAATAGCTGACATGAGAGGATGTCCCCTTTTCGTTGCGGGCCATCAGTTCTTCCACTTCGGAAACCTTGACCATGTTGTAGTCGCCGGAGATGGTGTTTTTCAGGACGGAAGCGGCCGTAGAGAAATCCACTCTTTTCTGGTTGTCGGTCCAGGCTGACTGGGCATAGAGAAGGGCACCGCAGAATGCGTCTCCCACTCCGACACAGTCGATGACATTGTTGATGTCGTACACGCGGGTGTGGTACATGGTGCCGTCGGCATAGAGTATTCCGGCGAAGGTGTGGTGTTCGGAGTTCATCACGTTGCGCAGGGCGATGTAGATGTAGCGGCACTGGGGCACTTCCCGGGCGATCTCCCGGCAGAATGTTTCGTAGGCTGCGGTGTCATACCGGTCGGCTGCGCTTGTGGCCTTGAATCCCGGAGCCTTGAGTCCGAAGAGCATGGCATATTCGCCTTCGCTGCCGAACATGATGTCGCTGGAGGCAATCAGCGGGCGGAGTACTTCCTGGGCTGTCTTGCCGTACTTCCAGAGGTTCTTGCGGTAGTTGATGTCGTAGGAGACGGAGATTCCCATTTCCCTGGCGGTTTCAACGGCTTCCCGGCACACTTCGGCCAGTCCCGGAGTCAGGGCTGCGTCGATACCGGACCAGTGGAACAGGCCGGCATCGCTGAAGATCTCTTTCCAGTTGATCATGCCGGGTTCGAGTTCGGAAAAAGAGGAGCCTTCGCGGTCGTAGATGACGCGTGAGTTTCTCATGGCCGCAGCCTTTTCCATGTAGTAGGTACCGAGGCGCTTTCCTCCCGTGAGGATGTGATCCGTACCGATGTTATGTGAGCGGAGTTCGGCGATGCAGGCTTCTCCCAGCGGGTTTTCGGGCAGGCGGGTCACATAGTCCACCTGGCCGCCGAAGTTTGCCACCGAGATGGCTACATTGGCTTCACTTCCTCCGTAATTGACTGACAGTTCGCGACTTTGCTGGAGTCTCAGGTTTCCCGGAGTGGTCAGTCGCATCATAATTTCCCCAAATGTTACAATTTTTTTCTTCGTGAACTACCGCTAAACTAAAGATTTAGCGGCTTCGGAGATACCAATACCTCCTCTCTTTTCCTGCTTCTTCCTGCCATTGCTTTTTAGGACACGAGGTCGGTCATCCACAAGAGGACAGTCCACAGGCTTGACTTTCCCACGCTCCGTGGGTAGGGCTTTCAAGCCAAATTCCTTGATGTTGCAAGCGGCATTGAAGTCCCGGTCGTGATGTGTACCACATTCCGGGCATGTCCAACTGCGCTCGCTAAGATTCAATTCTTTGTACACATAGCCGCATTTGCCGCAGGTCTTCGAACTTGGGGCAAAGCGGTCTATCTTAATGAGGTTCACGCCATACCAACTGCACTTGTATTCAAGCAAAGTTAGGAACATACCGAAAGAAGCATCTCCTACGGCTTGTGCCAAATGGTGGTTACGCTGCATCCCTTTCACGTTCAAATCTTCCATGCAGATAGTGCGCACTTGGCTGTCGTGCGTGAGTGCATGGGTGATTTTGTGAAGGCTGTTCTTACGGCTGTTAGCTATGTGTTCCTGTAGCCGGGCTACACGGATGCGTGCCTTGTTGCGGTTGGCAGAACCTTTCTGTTTGCGGCTCAACCGCTTTTGTAGCAACTTCAAGCGGTCTAAGCTTCTCTGCAAGTTCTTGGGATTGGCAAACGTGCGTCCGTCAGAACATACGGCAAGCGACTTGATGCCCAAGTCAATGCCGACGGTCGTGTCACGCATCGGTTCGGAAGGCTTCATTCCTTGCATGGACGTGTCCACCAGAACGGAAGCAAAGTATCTTTCCGAAGGGGTCATGCTGATAGTGACAGTCTTCACCGTACCCTTGAACCTGCGGTGCAGCACGGCAGGAATATCTTTCGCTTTGGGGATTGTGATTGTTCCTTTTTCAAAATCCACACGGCAATGCTGTGGGCAAAGGAAGCTCTGCTTGTCCTTGCGGCTCTTGAAGCGTGGGAAACCGACAGCCTTGGTGTTGCGAAAGAAATTGGTATAGGCTGTATCAAGATTACGCAAGGAACTCTGCAAGGACTGGGAGTTGACTTCAGAAAGCCACTCATGCTCCACCTTCAGCTCGCTCTTCATCAAATTGGTCAAGTATACGTTGCCGAGCGTTTCCTTGCGTTCCTTGTAGGCTGTGATTTTCAGGTTCAATGCCCAATTATAGACAAAACGGCAGCAGCCGAAGGTCTTTGCAAACAAAACCTTCTGCTCATCTGTCGGATAGATTCTATATTTGTAGGCACGTAACATATGGCAAAAGTAACGATTTACTGGGAAAACACATTTTGGACGGATGGATATTTTGTGTCATCAGTCGGAAATGTCAGTCAGGAAACCATCAAAAAATACATCGAAAACCAAGGGTAGCTGCGCTACCCCGCATTTTTCATCCCCTAAACTGAAGATTTAGGGGTTTTCAAATGCGAGTTCCTATAAATTCTGTTGTTCATCATTGCTTTCAGAGTGGTATCTTTACGGATATACATATAATTGTTTCCTGTTTTGGAAACTTTGTTGTATATTTGTTTGCGTGTAAAAATAGATCGTATGACAAACAGGTTGGAAAATATAGGTTTGATGATTCGGAATGAACGTCTTCGCAAAGGACTTACTCAGGAAGAGCTCGGTGAACGGGTAGGAGTCGGTAAAGCTCAGATTTCTAAGATAGAGAGAGGAAAAGGACTTACGATAAAGACAGTTACAAAGGTGCTTGATGCCCTTGGCATGCCGGCATCTGTCGTTTTAAAAGGTGAGCAGGAAATTGACAAAAATGTAATTGCATATATTGTTGCTGCCATTAGTGAGTTTGCTGAAATCCATCATCTTTCCGTTCGTGAGGCGAGCAATTATCTGATACGCTTTAAAGGTATTGATTTTCTTACGGAACATTATGATGCGGAGCATTTGCTTTCATTCGATGACAGTGTGCAGGATCTTACACAAGTTTGTCTGAATAACGGAGGAGGTATCCAATGAAACTATACCATGGTTCGAATATAATAATTGAGCAGATAGATCTGTCAAAATGCAAACCTTTCAAGGATTTCGGACAGAAGCCGTTAAATACTTACACAGGATATGAACAAACGAATGCAATATCTGGTAGAAGGCATTGCCAAAGATATCATAGCTTATCTTATGGAAGATAACGGGTGCGACCTGTCAACGGCGCTCAGGGAGTTTTATAATTCGGAAACATTTGCGAAGCTTTCGGATGAGTCTACGGGGCTTTATATTGAAAGCTCGGCTTACGTGTATGAGATTTTGAAAGAAGAATTGTTGCATGGAAAGCTTTGATAAAAAGAGATTTTAAAGATATATGATTACCTTTGTTGTGGAAGCTAAATTTATTGATTATGAAACACAGTTATTTATCAGGCATTTGAAGAAACATTTTTGAAACATATAAATCAAACAGGCATGAAATTGTTTTTGAGCAGAAAATGGGGGTGCCTGATGCTGCTTCCGCTGGCAGCATCGCTTTATGCACAGAAAGACCTGAAAACACGAGCCACGCAGGTCGGTATTGATGAACGCGGATATTACCAGTCCATTCAGGTGAATGGGGAACAGATTCTGGGCGGGAAGCAGTTTCCCGTCATTTCGGCGGGCAGCCAGGGGAAGGTGATCCTGCCTGCATCGATGAAAGCTTCGGGGAACCTGCTGAAGTTTACGATGACCGACGGAAGCCGGGTGACGCTCCGGGTAAAGGAATCGGACGCCTGTATCCGGCTGGAAGCGGTGGAAGTGCCCGGGAAATATGATGCGCTGGTGTTCGGACCGGTGGGTGTCGGCATCGGCGAGGTGGTCGGTGAAGTGGTCGGAGTGGTGCAGGAGAAAGACATGGCTTTCGGTATGCAGGCACTGAATATCAAGACGACGGCCGGTCTGCCCGAGGGTTACGAAAATGCTTACAGGGCCGAGTTCGGTTATGAAGGTACTCCGGCATCCCTGTCGGTCAGCACGGTTCCCGGTGACCGGCAGGCGGTTACGAAAACGGGAGACGGTGCGGTTTTCCAGCTGGGAGCCCGCAGGCGCGACCGGGAAGAATTCCGTCCGGTGCATGGGGTGAAAGAATCGTGGACGCTTCCCGTGAAAGGACCTGACGGTCCGGTCAAAGGGGCTGCCGTGGCTCTCTTCGGGGACGAACGGGAACGGATTCTTGACCGTATCGGTGACGTGGAAGTGGAAGAAGGACTGCCGCACCCGATGCTGAAGGGAGAGTGGGCCAAGAAGTCGCGGGAGGCAATGAAATCGTACCTGATCACCGACTTCACGGCTGAGAATTTCGAGGATATGCTGGCACGGGCTGAGCAGGCGGGCTTTGACTACCTGTATCACGACGGGCCGTTCCTGGACTGGGGACACTTCAACTGGCGGCCGGAGGTGAGTCCGGAAGGGGATGAAGGCATGCGGAAGATGGCTGAAAAGGCGCAGGCCCGGGGGATCGGTCTGGGCGTGCATACGCTTTCCAATTTTACGACGACGAACGATGCCTATGTGACACCGGTGCCTTCGGAGCATCTGCTCAAGCAGGGAAAACTGGTGCTGGCGGAACCGCTGGATGCCGTGCAGACGGACATCCGGATCCGGAAATCGGAACTCTTTGCCGTACCGCTGACTCTGAACGGCCTGCAGATCGGAAAGGAGCTGATCTCTTTCGGCAAGGTGGAAGAACAGGGTGAGTATATGCTGCTGAAGAACTGCCGGCGCGGGGCGTGGGGAACCACGGCTGCCGCTCACGGCCAGGACGAGCCGCTGTATAAGCTGTGGGATTATCCGTACCGCACGTTTTTTCCGGATCTGGAGCTGCAGGATGCGTATGCCGACCGCATTGCCGAACTGCTGAACAAGACGGGGGTCTGCCAGATTTCCTTTGACGGGCTGGAAGGATGCGGCTATACGGGGCATGACGACTATGCGATGTCGCGTTTCGTGAACCGCATTTTCACGCAGGTGAAGCATCCGCTCCGCAATGATGCCAGCCGGCTGAGCCATAACCTGTGGCACACCCATACGTACACCAACTGGGGAGAGCCGTGGGGAGAAACCATGCGCACGGGGCAGGTGGAAAGCCGGATTGTCAACCAGGCCTTCTACAAGCGCAATCTTTTCCCGCGCATGCTGGGATGGTTCCTGATCCGTCTGGCCGACCGGAAGCAGCAGTGCACTTCGCTGGAGGATGTGGAGTGGGCCATGTCGGAAGCAGCCGGATTTGATGCGGGCTATGCCATGACCATCCGGGCAAAGACTTTCAGACGTCACGGCCAGATTGACCGGCTGCTGGAAGCGATCCGCAACTGGGACTATCTCCGCGAGAAGCAGGCCTTTACGGAGGAACAGCGTGCGCGTCTGCGGGATCCGCAGACCGAATGGCATCTGGAGAAACAGAACGACCGCCTTTTCAAGCTTTATCCGCTGCATATTTCCAAATATTATACCTGCAACCTGGGCGAGATGCAGCCGGGACAGCCGGGCGGTTCGGACTGGTCGTGGACGACTCCCTATCCGGGGCGGTTTGCAGTCCGTCTGAAGGTGGAAGGTGACGGGGCGATCGAGAATCCGCAGTTCACCACTCCGGAGGGCGTGATCAAGTTCCCGTGTACGGTGAAGGAACACCAGTACCTGCTGTACACCTTCGACGGCAAGGCCGTGGTGACGGACAAGAACTACAACGTGGTGCAGACGGTGGTTCCGGAAGGCGAGGCGCTGATGCCGGCAGGAACTTCGGCCGTGTCGTTCTCCTGCAGCCTGATCAGCGAAGATGCTCCGGACGTAGTGATCCGGTTCATGACGCTGGGAGAACCGGAAACGGTTGAGGTGCGTTGAAAAGGAAACAAGGCCATCTCAAAATCTGGTTGAGATGGCATTGTTTGTGTCTGTAAAAGAAGGACAATATTTTATTTCCACAAAGGCTCTTGTTCCCAGTTGTAAGGGAAGCCTAACAAGTGCGGATTTACTGATTGATGTCTTGCCAAAAGCTGCTTGAAGTCAGTTACAAAAGTGTTGTCAGTAAAAATGGAGTTAAGCCAATACACTACATAGCAGAGTTGAGGATAAAGAGTTTGTTCGCGAAATGAAAAATCCGTTATCCAAGTGTTCGGCATACGCTCCGGCATCATTGGCTTGACAGGAAAGACACGGTTTGACAGTCTTGAGTGATGGGCACAACAGTTACGAAGTACAGCAAGACATTCCAGCCAACTTCTCAGGAATTTGTGGTGTTTCAAACCGAATTCTCTTGCTACAGCATGTTTTGCTGCTGAATCCGAAAAATTTGCGTAGAGCTTGGATAGTGTACCCATTGAGATAACTTCCAATGTTTTCCAAACAGGCGGCAGGTCTGGTTCGCTATATTTTCGAAAATGCTCGGTGATGAAATCATCGTGTGAACGAGATACTTCTTTACGGATTACAGACAGATTTGCTGCAAAACGGGTTTTATTGATGGCGTAGTTTTCGTCCATAAACCAAAAAGCACCAAATTCAAGAGCTAAATGCTTGATTATTTTAGTGCGGACAGAAACCTCAATCGTTTGGATGGCAGTAAACAGTAAAGGCTTGATGTGTATATCTGACTCCCATAAATAAAAATGTCCCGCTGGGTACGCTAATCTTACGGGAAGCGGGCGGGATTTGTTGATGCAAAGGTAATAGATATTTTTGATAAAACCTAGAATTAGCATAAAAAAGAGTACTTTTTCTGCTGCATGGCATTGATCTGTAATAATGACAGTTAAACAAAAAAATATTTTCTCTTTAAGTCTACACAACCCTGCAAATGTCTACATGGCGGGGGAAGGGGTGTCGTA
>CAJKOW010000031.1 GCA_905201685.1 uncultured Bacteroides sp.
AAGCCCTGTTGGCAGCGAACCGGAACAATGTTAGTTTATTACTTGAAAGGAATCTGTCGAAAGACTGCTAACCGGAAATTCCTGTTTATTTGAAATAGCGGTTGTACAGACCTTCGAAGCCTTTGCCGTGACGAGCTTCGTCCTTAGCCATTTCGTGAACAGTATCGTGGATAGCGTCCAGATTCAGAGCCTTGGCACGAGTAGCAATACGCTTCTTGTCTTCGCAAGCGCCAGACTCAGCGTTCATTCTCTTTTCAAGGTTAGTCTTGGTATCCCATACGCAGTCGCCCAGCAATTCAGCGAATTTTGCAGCGTGTTCTGCTTCTTCCCAAGCATAGCGTTTGAAGGCTTCAGCTACTTCAGGATAGCCTTCACGGTCAGCTTGACGGCTCATAGCCAGATACATACCTACTTCTGTGCATTCACCCATGAAGTGGTTGTTCAGGTCTTTGATCATTTCATCGTCGCAACCTTTAGCTACGCCGATAACATGTTCGTCAGCAAATGTCAGAGCACCACCGGCTACATTTTCTTCTACTTCTACAAACTTGCTTGCAGGTGCTTTACACAAAGGACATTTCTCGGGAGCTGCGTCTCCTTCATATACGTAACCGCAGACTGTGCATCTAAACTTTTTCATTTTTTTCAGATTTTAAATTAATTAGTTGAAATTGAATTAGTTATTTCTTGTAAGATCAAAATTTTCTTTTTCTTTGCAATGTTTGCATATACCTTTATAATAATAGTGAATCTCGTGTATGCTGTGGCCTTCCATATCTACTTCCTCTTCCGACAGAGTACGGACGGTATTCTTATCCTTCAGGTCGTAGATCTTTCCACACCGTTTACATAAAAAATGTGCATGAGGAGTGGTATCAGCGTCATAGCATGTATTCCTTTCATCTATTGTCAAAGTTTGAGCCGCCCCTTGTTCACTCAACAACTTCAGCGTATTATATACAGTTGTCTTCGAAAGGGTGGGGATTTCCGGAGAGAGAGCCGTGTAGATCTCGTCCACAGTAGGGTGCGTACGGTGTTCCATCAAGTATTTCATAATTGCTATACGTTGTACCGAAGGCTTGATGTTATGCGTTTGCAACCGCTCTATGATGTTAATACTCTCCATATTTCTCTTCAAACTTGTAATAATTACATTTTTAATTCTTTTGCAAAGATAGCTACTTCCCGGAAATATCCAAAAGATTTTGGTGAAAAAACAAAGTTTTATCTCTATTTTTGCATTATACAAATTATTTAAGTTTTGCAGCTTGCGGAGCGTGAGTGTTTTTCATGGTTCGTAAGTTCCGCTTCTTTGCGGGTAAAATAATATTTTATTCTATAAACAACTGGAATATGAATTACGGATATGTGAAAGTGGCGGCTGCTGTACCTTGTGTTAAAGTAGCGGATTGTGAATTTAATGCAGGGCAAATAGAAAAACAGATTATTATTGCCGAAGGAAAGGGAGTGCAAATCATAGCCTTTCCGGAGTTATCTGTTACGGGTTACACGTGTGGTGATCTCTTTGCACAGCAGCTTCTGATAGAGGAAGCGGAAATGGGACTGATTCAGATTGTAAACAATACACGTCAGCTCGACATCATTTCGATTGTCGGAATGCCCGTCGCCCTGAATGGTTCATTGCTGAACGCCGCGGTTGTCATCCAGAAGGGTAAGGTGTTGGGTGTAGTCCCCAAGACATATTTACCTAATTATAAAGAGTTCTATGAAAAGCGCTGGTTCACGTCGGCGTGCGATGTAACTGAAACATCTGTGCGGTTGTGCGGTCAGGTTGTCCCTTTAGGGAAGAATCTGCTTTTCGAAACGTCCGATACGACGTTTGGAATAGAGATTTGTGAAGACCTGTGGGCGCCTGTTCCTCCCAGCTCCACGTTGGTGTTGCAGGGAGCAGAAATCGTATTCAATCTTTCGGCCGATACCGAATCGATAGGCAAGCATGCCTATTTGCGTTCGCTCATCAGTCAGCAGTCGGCCCGTTGCATCGCCGGGTATGTGTTTAGCTCCTGTGGGTTTGGCGAATCGACAACCGATGTCGTTTTTGCCGGAAACGGGTTGATATACGAGAATGGAGTACTATTGGCTGCCAGTGAGCGTTTTTCGTTCGAAGAACAGATTGTGATCAGTGAAATCGATGTGGAATATCTTCGGACAGAGCGTAGAGTGAACACGACGTTTGCCTCATGCCGCTCTTATACACCTGTTGATGCTTCTGCCATACGGATCTCGACAGAATATGTGAACAGTAAGGACCTGAACCTGACCCGTACTTTCGATGCCCATCCGTTTGTTCCGCAAGGACCAACCCTGGATGAACGTTGCGAAGAAATCTTTTCTATCCAGACGTCGGGTCTGGCGCAACGTTTACGGCATACTCGTGCCAAGAGTGCGGTGGTTGGCATTTCGGGAGGTCTGGACTCGACCTTGGCTTTGTTAGTGTGTGTCAGGACTTTCGATAAATTAGGTTGGCCTCGCAAGGGAATTGTAGGTGTCACGATGCCCGGATTCGGTACAACCGACCGTACCCATACCAATGCAGTAGAATTAATGAATTCGTTGGGAGTCACCGTGCGTGAGGTCAGCATCAAGGATGCCTGCCTGCAGCATTTCAAGGATATCGGGCATGATGCGAGTGTGCACGACGTCGTGTATGAAAACTCACAGGCTCGTGAACGTACTCAGATACTGATGGATATTGCCAATCAGACTTCAGGCCTGGTAATCGGTACGGGCGACTTGTCGGAACTGGCTTTAGGGTGGGCTACCTATAATGGGGATCACATGTCGATGTACGGCGTCAATGGAAGCGTGCCCAAGACGCTGGTGAAACACTTGGTGAAGTGGGTAGCAGAAAATGGTATGGATGAGGCTTCACGGGCAACCTTGCTCGACATTGTAGATACGCCCATCAGTCCGGAACTGATTCCGGCCGATGAAGCCGGCAATATCAAGCAGATCACCGAAGACCTGGTGGGTCCATACGAATTGCACGACTTTTTCCTCTATTATTTCATGCGTTGCGGATTCCGTCCCTCAAAGATTTATTTTCTGGCAACACGCACTTTCAAGGGAACTTATGATGAAGAAACAATCAAGAAGTGGTTATCGACTTTCTTCCGCAGGTTCTTCAACCAGCAGTTCAAGCGTTCCTGCTTGCCCGATGGGCCGAAGGTGGGAAGCATTGCCATCAGTCCGCGTGGCGACTGGAGGATGCCGAGTGATGCGTCAGTGAATGCGTGGTTGAAAGAAGTCGAGGCCTTGGAATGACGTTTTTAGGGTTCCAGGTAGTATTTCTTGTATAACTTCTGATAAGCTTTGGTCTTCTTGAATGTGTCGAGCCACAGGTTGAGGCTGTCC
The DNA here is from genome assembly GCA_905201685.1 of uncultured Bacteroides sp. Lineage (GTDB taxonomy): Bacteria > Bacteroidota > Bacteroidia > Bacteroidales > Bacteroidaceae > Bacteroides. The sequence continues at coordinate 3,376 of CAJKOW010000031.1, forward strand.
AGCAGGGCGGGAGACTGCTTGCTGACCGCCCAGGAGTAGAACTGGGTAAAGCTGATGTCGGTAGAGATATCTATTTGCGGTAAGCTGTCAATGACAGCTTGTGCAATGCTTTCGTTGCATACGGCGTAGTCGATGTCGCCGTGTGCAACGAGGAATATCAGTTGTTCGGGTCCGTATTTCTCTATTTCATTGATATAGATCGTGTCGGCTATTTCATGACTCAGGTTGCGGATGCGCAGAATGGAGGGCGCATCCTTGACTACATGCAGTGTTTTTCCGGCCAGTTCCAGCTGGTTTTTGATATAGTGTGCCGAGTCTTGCGGCGACGTCGGTTTGCGTTGTACCAATACTTCCTTATTCAGTGCGATGGGGTGTGTCAGCAGCAACGAGTCCTTCAGTTCGCTGGTGGCAAGTACATCGTAGGCTATGACATCGAATTTTCCTTCGGCCAATCCTTGCAAGCGCTTTTCAAAACTCATTTCAGGAGTAATGGCTGTCTGCAGGTGATGGTCGCGGGCGAATGCCTCAATCAGTTCGTAGTGGAACCCTGATAATGTGTCGCCATCGACAAAAAAGCTGATGGAGTTGTACTCCGTAGCGGCGTGTATGACTCCTTCGCCGGCTATTTCCTGATAGTCACGCGGATGATAGGGGCTTTCTTGCCGGGTTGGCAGGAAAAAGGTTGCTATGAGTGTGGCAACAATGCCCAATGCCAGGTATTTTAAGACTTTCTTTCTGTTCATCTGTGGCGGCTTTCTGTTGTGTGGTCGGATTAATCATAGAAATTCCACGAAACGCCAAGTTTCAGCAAGCGGGGATTGATGGGGTAGTGTGGAACCAGGAAATAGTTGCGGTTACCCATGCCCGAGTTGACGTGGTACATCATGACGAAAATGCGTGTGCGTTTCAGTTGCAGGTTGGCATAGACGTTGACTATCGGGTATCCTCCGATTTTCACCTGATCGTCTGCGGCCTGCAGGTGGAATTGCTGGATGGCAGGCGTGTAGGCAGGGGCATTGTATTCACTGAAGTAGCGTACATCGGCTCCCAGCTGGACGGTCAGCACCTTTTTAGCTATCTTGGTCAGCAGGTAAAAGTTGTGGTATAAGGAGAGCTGTGGTAACGGCAGGACGGTTTCATTGCTTGACTTCTGCCATGTGACTTCGTTGTCTAAATGGAAAATACCCAATTTGAAGTCCTGCTTCAGTGTAGCGTCGATTACCTGAATGTTACCGCTGTTTTGGGCAGGCAAAGCATTCTGGTTGAAGTAGGTGTAGTTCTTTATGTTTTCTACTCCGGCCCGCAGGTTGGTCCTCCACCGGTCGATGTTCAGTTCGCCTTCTATGCGGGTACGGAATTCCTTGTTCATGTTATCGTTGTCCCAATAAAAGTGATTCGAATGATAGTGGCGCATGTAGAAGGAAGGCAGTGTGTTGGTGATGTATCCGCGTGCGTACAGGTTCACCGTGTCTTTCCATAAGCGGAAGTTGAGGTCCATGTCGCCATGAATGCGGAACTGGCCTAATGCCTTATCCACAAGACCTATTTCGCCATCTACCCTGTAGTGCAGGGTTTTCCCTTCGCGCTTGGCCAGTTCGCCACCCACATAGACTTCCTGTTCGGTATAGTGGCTGAGCGGGCGTGGTTCAGCGGTCAGAGTGTCTCCCATCATTTCGTACCGGCTGAATTTGTGTGAGATGTAAGCCGTAAGTCCGGCTTTGGCATATTTGTTGAAGCCTTCGAGCAAAGCGATGCCGAAGGTGTTTTTTACGCTGAATGCCACGGTCGAGTCGTTGCTCGATCCGTTTTGATAATAAGTGCGGGCGTATAAGCCGTCTGTTTCGCTACCGGCCCGGAAACGGTGGCTGGAGCGTTCTATCTTCATGGTATGGATGAAGCTGGTGACCGGAACAAATTCCGTGGTCACCGTAGTGTCTTGTGGTGCTGGCGGAATGCTATCGCCCTGTTGGACCATGGCCTTCGTTTGTTGGTTGCTGTTCTTGGTCTCTACTTTGACGGTCTCTCGTTCAAACCCTAACCGGTAGCGGTGTGTCAGATAAACGTAGAAATTGTGGTTACGGTTAGACGTCTGTTCCATGTTGACCGGTATGTTGGTCGATTCGTACTCCTGTTTGCCTTCCGACATGTTTTCGGGGCGTGTGATGTACTGATCGTCGGCAATACCGCCGTTTTCGTTCATCTTCATAAAGAAGTTGTTGTACATGGCCTGAAGCTGATACTTCTGGCCTATGTAGCTGGCGAAGATGCCTGCATTGAAGTGAGCGGTTGACTGGTTAGCATAGTAACCACGTCCGTACAGATAGTCGATGTTGAATCCGAAAGCAAGTTGCTTGTTGGCATTGACAGAGAAATACGATTTGAAACGTTCCTCTCCGTTGATTTTACTTCCGGCCTTGTAGTATGTCAGGTTACTGTAGGGAATGTTACTGTTGGTGAAGTTTAGCTGGTCCGGTCGGAAAAAGAAGCTGGAAAACGGTTCTATGAAGATAGTCGGCTCTGCTTCTTTGCGTTCGTAGAACAGGCGTGACAAGCGTGGAGAGCCCAGATTTCCCAGATAGTTATAGTGGCCGTTCATGCCTTCTACCAAGTTGGTATTCTGGAAATTGAGTGTAACCGTATCTACCGGTACGATGGTGCGTTCGCCTAATTTTTCACTTAAATGCCACATGTACAGTTTTGGGGGAAGGCTTTCGATTTCCGTACTTGTGCTGTCTGTAAGGTTGTCCGGTTGGGTACTGGGATCAATCTGGTTGCCATACTGATCTCGGATACTTGTGCCAGCATTCATGGGAGTGAGAGTGTTTTGTGCTTTCAATCCCAAAGTCCCTATAATGGTCAATAATATATATGTCAGTACAATTCGTCTCATAATTAGGCGCAAAGATACAATAAATTCTTGTTTGCTTCTTTAATACCCTCTTTTTTACTTCTTTTTTAGGATTGAAAAGTCAGAGTGTCTTTGCGGATAACTAAGGGAAAATAGTGCACTAACTATTGCACTGTGAGTGCAGCAGGCATTGCACTGTCAGTGCAGTAGTAGGTGCACTATGAGTGCAGTAGTTATTGCACTGTAAGGGAAAGCTTGTGTGTCTGGTGCTGGAAAAAGGCAAAAGGTTCGGCTTGTCTGTTTTTATTTTGAGAGGAGATGTTGCAAGCCTTTCATCGCACGATCATCGTTTACAAAAAAAAGAAGGTACATCTTTCTTTTGACGTACCCTCTTTTTCAAGTGAATATTGTGCCTTGCGGCTTATACTTCTTTGATCAGTTCCATGCCCCGTTTGATGGCTTCCTCGTTCATGGGGATGAGGTGATGATGCCGTTCGGGCAGGGTTTTTTTCAAGCCTTTGATGACGTTTTCCAGTGTGACGATGGGCATGATTTTCAGCAAGCCACCGAGCACAATCATGTTGAACGCCTTGGCATTGTTCATTTCGTTGGCTGCATCCATGGCATCGATGCGGTAAACGTGAATGTCCTTACGGGTGGGCGGGTTGATGATGCCGTATCCGTCGTAGATCAGGACACCACCGGGTTTAACCTTGCTTTCGAACTTTTCGAGCGACGGCTGGTTCAGGATGATGGCTGCATCGTACTTACTGAGGATGGGGGAGGAGATCTTATCATCGCTTACGATGACAGTTACGTTGGCCGTACCTCCACGCTGCTCCGGTCCGTAGGCAGGCATCCATGTCACTTCCTTGTCTTCCATCAATCCCGAGTAAGCCAGGATTTTACCCATGGACAGTACACCTTGTCCGCCGAAGCCAGATATGATGATTTCTGTTTTCATTGTCTTTCTTCTTTTGATTTATTTATCTTTCAAGTCTCCCAGCGGATAGAAGGGGAACATGTTCTCTTCCATCCATTTGTTAGCCTTCTCCGGCGACATTTTCCAGCCCGAGTTGCAGGTCGATACAATTTCGACAAGGTTGCTGCCTTTTCCGGCCATGGAGTTTTCGAATGCCTTGCGGATGGCTTTCTTGGCCTTGCGGATGGCTGGTACGGACTGTACGCTCTGGCGCGTTACGTAGGCTGTACCTTCCAGCTGTGCGGCGATATCGGCCATCTTCAGCGGATAGCCGTGCAGGTGTACGTCGCGTCCGTAAGGACAGGTAGCAGTCTTCATGCCGACAAGGGTGGTCGGAGCCATTTGTCCGCCGGTCATACCGTAGATGGCGTTGTTGATGAAGATGATGGTGATGTTTTCACCACGGTTCAGCGCATGGATGGTTTCGGCTGTACCGATGCAGGCCAAGTCGCCGTCGCCCTGATAGGTGAATACCAGTCGGCTGGGCCAGAGGCGCTTGATGGCAGTGGCCAGTGCGGGCGCACGTCCGTGTGCGGCTTCCTGCCAGTCGATATCCAAATAGTTGTAGATGAATACGGCACATCCTACCGGAGAGATTCCGATAGCTTTGTCTTCCATGCCCATCTCTTCGATTACCTCGGCTATCAGCTTGTGGACTACACCGTGGCTGCATCCCGGACAGTAGTGCATGGGGTTGTCGTTCATCAGAGTCGGTTTCTTGTAAACCAGATTCTCGGGCTTTATAATATCTTCTTTTGTCATAATCACTTCTCCTTATCTGTTGGTGAAACGTATGAAAAACTCCATTACCTTGACGAAAATGGCAGCGCTGCAGACGTAGACGAACATCATGAAATCGTCTTTGGCCACAAAGTAAGTAATGACAGCTGCTACGGCAAGTATCAGGAAGAGGATGTTCAGCACGTTTCTTATTTTGTCAGAATCCATTCTTTACGTTCTTTATCCGTTGATTACTTTTTCTTTCAGAGCTGCCACGATTTCGTCGGGGTCGGGCACGATACCACCCAAGCGTCCGAAGTGTTCTACCTTGACTTTTCCGTTCACGGCCAGACGTACATCTTCTACCATTTGGCCGGCATTCAGCTCTGTTACGAGGATACCTTTTACCTTGTCGGCATATGCAGCAATTGCCTGTGTCGGGAAAGGCCACAGAGTGATAGGACGCAAGATTCCGACTTTGATTCCTTCCTTACGTGCCAGTTCCATGCTTTTCTGTCCGATACGTGCCATTGAGCCAAAGGCTATGATGAGGTAGTCGGCATCTTCGCAGTTGATTTCCTCGAAGCGGACTTCATTCTTTTCTATTTCGCGGTATTTTGCCTGGAAACGGATGTTGTTCTTTTCCATTTCTTCGGGCTTCAGCTCGAGGGATGTGATGATGTTGGGCTTGCGGTCTTTTGTCTTTCCGGTAGTGGCCCATGGGCATTGGGCGATGACTTCTTCGTCGGTGCGGCGTGGCTTTTGCGGGGGAAGTACCACTTTTTCCATCATCTGTCCGATTACTCCGTCGGCCAGGATGATGGCGGGATTACGATACTTGAAGGCAAGTTCGAATGCCAGTCCTACGAAGTCGGCCATTTCCTGTACCGAAGCCGGTGCGAGGGCTATCAGGCGATAGTCGCCGTGTCCGCCGCCTTTGACTGTCTGGAAGTAATCGGCCTGGCTGGGTTGGATGGTTCCCAACCCGGGACCGCCACGCATCACGTTGACGATGAGGCAGGGCAATTCTGCTCCGGCCAGGTAGGAGATGCCTTCCTGTTTCAGGCTGACGCCCGGACTTGACGAGGAGGTCATTACCATTTTACCGCTACCTGCACCTCCATATACCATGTTGATGGCGGCTACTTCGCTCTCTGCCTGCAATACTACCATGCCGGTAGTCTCCCAGGGCTTCAGTTCTGCGAGAGTTTCCAAAACCTCCGATTGCGGAGTGATGGGATAGCCGAAGTAACCATCGACTCCGCAACGTATAGCTGCATGGGCGATGGCTTCGTTTCCTTTCATTAATACAACTTCTTCTGCCATATTCAATCTGATTTATTCTACTTTTACTTTATAAACTGAGATACATCCGTCCGGACAAACTGTGGCGCACGAAGCGCATCCGTTACACGTATCTTCCAATATCTGGTGGGCATAGTTATACCCTTTGATGTTCACCTCTTTGGTGAGGGCTATTACATGGAGTGGACAAGCCACGGCACACAGGTTGCAGCCTTTGCAACGCTCGGTGTCAACAACAATTGCTCCTTTGATTTTTGCCATAATATACGTTCCTTTATATGTTATTGATTATACATGTCTTTGTTGTAGAAATTGAGAATGTCCATTACCATTCGGTGGGCTTCCTTTGCGGGGCTTTGAGGGTTGATGTCGATGGCGTATTGGTAATTGTTGAGTGCCTGTTGCCAGTTGCCTTGTTTCCGGTAAGCGTTTCCGCGCAGGTAGTAGGCTTCGTCGAGTCGTGAAGAAGCATTCTGCAGGAATTCGTCAAGTTGCTGGATGGCTTGTTCTACATCTCCTTGGTTGATAAGCTCTTTTATGGTGATTAATGTTTCCATATTTCTTCAGCATCTGTTTTTATTCACCCACAAAGATAGTTTTTATTTGCTGACATCAATCATCTAATATGTGAAAAATAGTAATAGACTACGTCATAATCCTTGTTTTTCTATCAGAATGTCAGATTAGGAGTGATTTTTTAACGTATTGGAGGCATGGATGCTTTACAGGAGGTTTGTGCCATTTTGTGCCGAATGACTTGTCTTTTAGACCATGCAGATGGTGCTCGTGAGCCGCACAAGTGTTGTTCCTGAGCCGTACAAGTGTTGCTCGTGAGCCGTACAAGTGTTGCTCGCGAGCCGTGCAAGTGTTGTTCACGAGCCGTGCAAGTGTCGTTTTCGGGCGGTTTGGAGAAGGTATGATGGTTGCGCTTTTGGAAGGGAAGACGAGGATGTGCCTGAAATGAAAAACCGGCACAGCATGATGCTGACTTTGGCTGCAGAGTGTGTTGTTGGGCAGCGTTGCGGGTCAGTATCCTGCTGTGCCTGAATAGAGGTGTTCAGAGCGCTTAGGCCTTCAAGTGTCGGGCACGAGAATGCGCTTATCTTTATTTGCTTACGGGAATCTTTTCGATTCGGCGTTGGTGGCGTCCTCCTTCGAATGTCGTATTGAAGAATTCGGTCAGAATCTTGTCGGCCTCGTCAGTGGTAATGAAACGTCCGGGCATCACGAGTACGTTGGCATCGTTGTGTTGTCTTGCCAAATGAGAAATTTCGGGTATCCAGCACAAGGCTGCACGTATGCCTTGGTGTTTGTTCAGCGTCATGTTGATTCCGTTGCCGCTTCCACAGATGGCAATGCCCGGATAGCATTCGCCTGCTTCTATGGCGTTGGCCAGCGGATGGGCAAAGTCGGCATAGTCGCAACTTTCGGTCGAGTAGGTGCCAAAGTCTTTATATTCCCAACCCTTGGCTTCTAACCAGCTGCGTACATATTGTTTCAGTTCGTATCCGGCGTGGTCGGAACAAATTCCTATTGTTTTCATTTTACTTCGGTTTATGATTTAATATGCTATTGTAATGATTGACAGAACGCAGACAGGGCAGAATGGCTGCGCTGTCTGCGTTCAACTATAAATCGGACCGTAGGTCTTCAACTGTTTAGAGCATGGCTTTTACTTGCTTGTAAACGTTTTCGGCCGTAAAGCCCAGTTTTTCGTCCAATACCTTGTAGGGAGCGGAGAAACCGAAGGATTCCAATCCCCAGATTTTACCGTGTGCTCCAACCAGACCCTGCAGATTGACGGGCAGACCTGCTGTCAGACCAAATACTTTGGCATCGGCAGGAATAATGCTTTCCTGGTATCCGGGTGCCTGGCTGCGGAACAGGCCTTCTGACGGAGCTGATACGATACGTACTTTTACTCCATCCTTGCGCAGTAATTCGGCTCCAGCTACCAGAGTCGATACTTCGGAACCGGAAGCAACCAGGATTACGTCGGGGTTGGCATCGGAACCGGCTACGATGTAGGCGCCTTTGGCTGCCTGTGAGTAGTCGTTGCCGGCAGGCAGGTTGGCGATGTTCTGACGGGAGAAGATCAATGCCGTAGGAGTGGTAGTGTTCTCCATGGCCAGTCTCCATGCAACGGTCGTCTCTTCGGCATCAGCCGGACGAAGTACCAGTGTAGAGTTGTGGCCTTTATGGTTTTTCAGTTTCTCCATCAGACGGATTTGTGCTTCTTGTTCAACGGGTTCGTGAGTAGGACCGTCTTCGCCTACGCGGAAGGCATCGTGTGTCCAGATGAACTTCACGGGAACTTCCATGAGGGCAGCCATACGGACTGCAGGCTTCATGTAGTCGGAGAATACGAAGAAAGTACCGCATGCAGGGATTACACCACCGTGCAGTGCCATACCGATGCAGCAGCAAGCCATCGTCAGCTCGGCTACACCTGCCTGGAAGAAGGCACCGGTGAAGTCGCCCTTCTGGAAGGCATGAGTTTTCTTCAGGAAGCCGTCGGTCTTGTCCGAGTTGGAAAGGTCGGCCGAAGCAACGATCATGTTTTCTACCTGAGTAGCTAATGCGCCCAGTACGGTTGCCGATGCGGCACGTGTGGCAGAACCGGGTTTTTGCTCAATGGCATCCCAGTTGACTTGAGGTGCTTTGCCCGAGAAGAATTGTTCCAATTTGGCTGCTTTTTCGGGGTTAGCTTGAGCCCAAGCTGCTTTTTCGGCATACTTTTGCTTCATGATTTCCTTCAGTTCGGCAGCGCGTTTTGCGTACAGTTCCTTGACTTCGGGGAAGATTACGAATGGATTTGTCGGGTCACCGCCCAGATTCTTGATGGTATTGATGTAAGCATCTCCACCCAGCGGGGCACCGTGAGTAGCACAGTTGGCTTCGTAGCTGCTGCCGTCGGCTTTGCGTGCTCCCTTACCCATGATGGTATGGCCGATGATCAGCGTCGGACGTTCTTTTTCGGCTTTGGCTTCAGTAAGAGCCTTACGGATTTCTTCCGGATTGTTACCGTCGATCTTGATGACTTTCCAACCCCAGGCCTCGTATTTCATGGCAGTATCTTCGATGGTTACGGCCTTGGTTTCGGTCGAGAGCTGAATATCGTTTGAGTCGTAGAACATGATCAGGTTGTCCAGTCCCAGAGTGCCGGCGATACGTCCTGCGCCCTGTGAAATTTCTTCCTGTACGCCGCCATCCGAGATGTAAGCATAGATGGTTTGGTTCATCACTTCGCCGAAGCGTGCTTTCAGGAATTTGGCAGCGATGGCTGCGCCTACGGCAAAGGTGTGTCCCTGGCCGAGGGGGCCGGATGTGTTTTCGATTCCGCGCATCACGTCGCGTTCGGGATGTCCCGGAGTCGGGCTTCCCCATTGGCGGAATTCTTTTAATTCATCCAATGTGAACTTACCTGTTAATGCAAGCTGAGAATAAAGCATCGGTGACATGTGACCCGGGTCGAGGAAGAAGCGGTCACGGCCTTCCCAAGTCGGATTCTCGGGATCGTACACCAGAAATTCAGAGAACAGTACATTGACAAAATCAGCGCCACCCATTGCGCCGCCCGGATGGCCGGAGTTTGCTTTTTCAACCATGGAAGCAGCAAGGATTCGGATGTTGTTTGCTGCAAGGTTCATAAGTTTGTTGTCGTTCATATTGATAATAAATTAGTATTTGTAAAGTTGATACACAGAGTAACTTATACTTGCTTTTTAAAGTCAGCGACAAAGATAACTCTTTATGTGAAATTAGCAACAAGAAAAGTTATTCTTTTTTTAGATATTTTTTTATCTCCTTCTTGTTTTAAGTACAATAAGTCTTTCGAGCTGATTTACTGTAACTCGACAGTAACTATTGATTTGGCCGGAAGCTTGATTTTCATCACTCCTTTATTGATTTTTACCTCTTTGAAGGGCACTGGTTTTACTTGGTCGGGCTTCTCGAAAGAGTTGTAGTCGGTAACCTCTTTCGAAGTCAGTATTTCGCCCACTGCCTTTTGTGCTTTGACGCCCGGCAGGTTTACAATAACTTCCTGTGCGTTTTCTACATCAACATTGGAGATTGAAAGGTGGATTTTCCCGTTTTTGTCTTTCGAAGCTGTTGCGCTGATCATGGGCAGTTTGCGGTTGTCGCGTACGGTCATGGTATCGCAACTTAGTTCGAGAGGCAGATAGGTAGCATCCTGATGCACTTTGTACATCTTGAATACGTAATAGGTGGGAGTCAGCACCATATCTTTCCCTTTTGTCAGAATCATGGATTGGAGCACATTGACAACCTGTGCGATGTTTGCCATCTTCAGGCGGTCGGTATATTTGTGGAAGATATCCAGCGACAAGGAGGCGACAAAGGCGTCACGCAGCGTGTTCTGTTGGTAGAGGTGTCCCTTGATGGTGCCGGGTTCTTCGTCCCACCAAGTTCCCCATTCATCGAGAATCAGCGCCACATTTTTCTTCGGATCGTATTCGTCCATGATGGCACAGTGCTTCTTGATGACGTCTTCGATTTCGCGACATTTTCCCATTGTCCAGTAATAGTCCTCCGTGTTGAACTTGGTGGCAGATCCTTTGCTTCCATCCCATCCGGTTACTGTGTAGTAATGCAGTGAAAGTCCGTTCATGCGTGCTCCTACGCGATCCATCAGGACTTTTGTCCAGTTGTAGTCGTAGTCGCTGGCTCCGCTGGCAATCTTATACAGATTGTTGCCGTCGTAGTTGCGGCAATAAGTGGAGTAACGGCGATACAGGTCGGAGTAGTATTCGGGGCGCATGCTTCCGCCGCATCCCCAGCTTTCGTTGCCTACTCCGAGGAATTTCACTTTCCAGGCTTTGTCTCGTCCGTTTTTCCGGCGCAGGTTGGCCATGGGAGAATCGCCTTCAGAGGTCATGTATTCGACCCATTTGGCAAGTTCTTCTACTGTGCCGCTTCCTACGTTGCCGCTGATGTAGGGCTCGCAACCCAGCATTTCGCACAGGTTGAGGAACTCGTGCGTGCCGAAGCTGTTGTCTTCGATGGTACCTCCCCAGTTGTTATTAACCATCTTGGGGCGGTTCTCTTTCGGGCCGATTCCGTCCATCCAGTGGTATTCGTCGGCAAAGCAGCCGCCCGGCCATCTGAGCACGGGGACCTGCAATTCCTTGAGGGCGTTGAATACGTCCGTACGGTAGCCTTTGATGTTGGGGATGTCGGAGTCTTCGCCTACCCACAATCCGCCATAGATACATGTACCCAGGTGTTCGGCAAACTGGCCGTAGATTTCTTTAGGAATGATTTGTGTTCCTTGTTCGGCCTGTACGGTGATTGTTGCACTTTTTTGTGCAGAGAGTGACAACGAAGCTGTCAACAGGAAGCTGCTAATGATCAGGCTTTTTTTCATAAGGTAGTCTTTTTGGGGGTGATTGTGGTTATTTATTTTTTGTATTTCACAGCTGTTTCCTCGATGGGCAATGCGGTTTTATAGCTTTCAATATAGGCATTGAATCCGGCTACATCTTCTGCCGTCGGAGCGATTTCGACGCCGGCATCGCCTGCGAATACCTTTTCGTCCAGGAAGTCGGCCAATGTCTGTTTCTTGTCATTGTTGACAAGGTAAGAGCCGAGCAGGGCAATACCCCATGCGCCACCTTCACCTGCGGTTTCCATGACCGAGATGGGGGAGTTGATGGCTGCAGCCAGTATTCTTTGTCCTACGCCTTTTGTCTTGAACAAGCCGCCGTGGCCGGTGATTCTGTCCACTTTGATTTTTTCTTCGTTGAAGAGGATGTCGTTGCCTATTTTGAGCACGCCGACCGAAGCATACAAATGGGCACGCATGAAGTTGGCCAAGTTGAATTTGTCGTTGGCCGAGCGTACGAACAAGGGGCGTCCTTCGGCAAGTCCTGTAACGGGTTCGCCCGAGATGTAGTTGTACGAGATCAAGCCACCGCAATCGGTGTCGCCTTCAAGGGCATGGTTGTAGAGTTTGCCATAGATTTCGTTCATGTCAACGGGGATGCCCATGAGTTCCTGGTATTCTTTGAACAGATTGACCCATGCGTTGAGGTCGGATGTGCAGTTGTTGCAGTGGACCATCGCTACGAGGCTTCCGTCGGGGGTCGTCACCATGTCGATCATTTCGTAGGGTTTCGACAGGTCTTTTTCGAGCACAATCATCGAGAAAGAGGAAGTTCCTGCCGATACGTTTCCTGTGCGTTGTTTTACGGCATTGGTGGCTACCATGCCTGTACCGGCGTCTCCTTCGGGTGGGCATACGGGGATGCCTGCTTTCAGGTGTCCCGATACATCGAGCTTTTTGGCTCCTTCTGCTGTCAGTGTGCCTGCGTTTTCGCCTGCCAGCAATACTTTGGGCAGGATGTCCTGCAGTGTCCAGCTGAATCCTTTGGGGGCAATCAGTTTATTGAATTTCTCAACCATTTCGGCCGAGTAGTTTTTGGTAGTCGGGTCGATGGGGAGCATGCCTGATGCGTCGCCTATGCCCAATACTTTCTGACCGGTTATCTGCCAGTGTACATATCCGGCAAGGGTTGTCAGGAAATCGATGTCCTTGACGTGGGGTTCGTTGTTCAGGATGGCCTGGTAGAGGTGGGAAATGCTCCAGCGCAGCGGGATGTTATAGACGAAGAGTTCGGACAGTGCTGCGGCGGCTTCTCCTGTATTGGTGTTTCTCCAGGTGCGGAAGGGTACGAGGATTTCTTGTTCTTTGTTGAATGCCATATAGCCGTGCATCATGGCGCTGATGCCGATGGCAGCCAATGTTTCTATTTCGATGCCATATAATTCTTTGACGTTTGACCGCAGGTCTGAGTAGCAATCCTGTAATCCATTCCAGATGGCTTCGATGCTGTATGTCCAAAGTCCATCGACCAATTGGTTTTCCCACGTGTGGCTGCCTTGAGCTATGGGTTTGTTTTCCTGGTCGATCAAGACTGCTTTGATTCGAGTCGATCCGAATTCTATGCCAAGGATGGCTTTTCCTGCTTCGATAGTTGATTTTGCATCTAATTTCATAATGGAACCGGTAATTTAAGGTGTGATGTTAATTGTAGATTTATAAGTTTGAAGTTTAGAGCGTCTGCAATCGGGGGCTTCTGTTCGCTTCTGTTTGAAGAAGGAAGGCCTTCTCGATGGATCGCTGCCGACTCCCCGTTGCTGTGGCTCTAATACCTTTTTTTAAAAGTATAAAAGTGCTGCAAACGATTGCTCGTTGAGCACTTTTATACTTAGTTTATGACAATGCTTTTATTAGCAGAGGGCTTTGTTGAGCATGTAGTACACTTCGTTCATGCGCAGTTCTTTCTTGAATTCGCTGATTGTAGTGTCTTTGTCGATATGTACCATTTCGATGCCTGCGATTTCGGCATAGTCTTCCCAATATTCGGCGGTAAGGTCGTAGGAGAAGCAGGAATGGTGAGTTCCACCGGCCAGGATCCATGCGCCTGCGCCGATTTCGAAGTTAGGCATGGGTTTCCACAGAGCGGAAGCAACGGGCAGTTTGGGCAGTGGTTTGGGCTCGATGCATTCAACGTCGTTGACGATGAGGCGGAAGCGGTTGCCAAGGTCAATGACTGTAGCTGTGCAGCCTTTGCCTACTTTCGAAGTAAATACGAGGCGTGCGGTTTCGCTCTTGCGGATACCGATGCCCAGGAAGTGAACTTCAAGGCGTGGCTTCTTGGCGGCGATGAGCGGACATACTTCGAGCATGTGTGCCTGAAGGATGGCGCTGTTTTCGCCGTCGAAGTTCAGGGTGTAGTCCTCGAGGAATGAGCAGCCGTTGGGCAGGCCTTGGTTCATAACCCATACGGTGCGGTAGAGGGCTGCCGACTTCCAGTCGCCTTCTGCTCCGAAGCCATAGCCTTCGGCCATCAGACGTTGTGATGCCAAGCCGGGGATCTGGTCGAAGTGGCTGCCGTCTGTCTGACCCAGGTCGTCGAAGTTGGTTGTGAAGCCTTTGGCGCCTTTGTCTTTCAGGATGGCGCGCAATGCGAGTTCTGCCTTAGCCGAGTTCCAGACTTTCTGGTAAGCTTCGGTCGATTTGTCTTCGAGGGCTGCGTCGTGGTCGTACTCGTTGAAGTAGGTTTGTACCAAAGCATCGACGTCGGCGTCTTTCACTTGCTTGTGGTATTCCATCAGTTCGCTGACGGGGCAGTAGTCAACGTGGTATCCCATGCGTTGTTCTGCTTCAACTTTATCACCGTCGGTTACGGCTACGTTGTTCATCTGGTCGCCAAAGCGGATGATCAGCATGTCTTGTGCGTCGGCCCATGCTGCGCAGACACGCATCCATACGGCGATTTTCTTTTGGGTCTCTTCTTCCTTCCAATAGCCTACTACCACTTTGCGGCGTACACGCATGCGGGTGCAGATGTGTCCGAATTCGCGGTCGCCGTGTGCGCTTTGGTTCAGGTTCATGAAGTCCATGTCCATTGTGTCCCAAGGAATTTCCTTGTTGTATTGGGTGTGCAGGTGGAGCAGGGGTTTCTTGAGTTGTTGCAGGCCGTGAATCCACATTTTGGCAGGCGAGAAGGTGTGCATCCATGTGATGACGCCGATGCATTTATCTTCGTTGTTGGCTGCCTTGAATACGGCTTCTACTTCTTTGGAAGAGTTGGCTGTGCCTTTATATACCACTTTTACAGGCAGTTTGCCCGATTCATTAAGTCCTTTTACCATTTCGTTGCTGTGTGCATCTACTGCGATTACAGCATCACCTCCGTACAGCAGCTGTGCTCCTGTGACGAACCATACTTCATATTGATCAAATGCGTTCATAATACTATAGTTTTTAAGTAGTTGGTTAATATTTCTTTTTTAAAGTTGTTTTCCTGGTTTCGGGTTGCTTCCGATATTATTTCTGTCCGTAGTAGGCGTTGGGGCCATGCTTGCGGTTGAAGTGCTTTTCGATGAGCAGTGGGTTCATGGTCAGGTTCGGATTGACGGTGAAGGCAATCGAAGCCATTTTGGCTACCTGTTCCATGACTACGGCGTTGTGGACAGCGTCGTGCGCGTCTTTTCCCCACGAGAATGGGCCGTGGTTCTTGACCAGCACTCCGGGGGTGTGGACGGGGTTCAGTCCTTCGAAGCGTTTCACGATGACATTTCCCGTTTCCAGTTCGTATGCGCCTTTTACTTCGGCTTCGGTCATGTCGGCCGTGCAGGGAATGGCGTCGTGGAAGTAGTCGGCATGGGTTGTGCCGATGTTGGGGATGTCGCGTCCGGCTTGTGCCCAAGCCGTGGCGTATGTAGAGTGGGTGTGTACAACTCCGCCTATTTCGGGGAAGGCTTTGTAGAGGACGACGTGGGTCGGCGTGTCTGACGAGGGTCTGAGTTTACCTTCGACTACGTTTCCGTCGAGGTCCACTACTACCATGTCTTCGGCTTTCATTTCGTCGTAGCTGACTCCACTTGGCTTGATGACTACCAGGCCTGTTTTACGGTCGATGCCCGATACGTTTCCCCAGGTGAAAATGACTAATCCATGTTTCACCAAGTCGAGGTTGGCGTGAAATACCTGTTCTTTTAATTCTTCTAACATATCTGTTTTTTTTTATAAATGTTATAGTTTGAATTTCGGAGCTTTCCGATACGCTTTTTCGTTGAATTGGTAGAGTGCGGCTCCCCGTTTCGAGTTGGTCTTGTCGATGAGGTCTGTCTTCTCGACGAAGTCCATCAGGGCAATCCGTTTCCGGAAATTCCGTTTGTCGATGGCTTCTCCGTAGATTGCTTCGTAGAGGCTTTGCAGTTGCGACAAGGTGAACAGTTTGGGGAGCAGGTTGAAGCCTATGGGGGCAACCGATGCCTTTTGTTGCATGAGGGCTCGTGCCTGTCCGACCATTGCCTGATGGTCGAATATCAGTGGTGGAAGCTCGTTGATGTTGACCCAGAAGGCATTGTGTCTTTGTACCAGTTCGCGGTCGTATTCGTTGATGTTGATTAGTGCATAGTATGCAATCGATACAACTCTTTCGCCGGGGTCGCGGTCTATGGCTCCAAACGAGCCGACTTGCTCCATATATACCTGATCCAATCCTGTCAGTTCGGCCAGTACACGTTTGGCGGCATCGTCTATGCTTTCGTCTTTTTGGACGAATCCTCCCATCAGGGACCACTCGCCTAATGCCGGTTCGAAATTCCTTTTCAGGAGTAGCAGGTTCAGTTCTCCTTCATGGAATCCGAAAATGATACAGTCTACCGATACGTAAAACTTAGGATTGATGCTGTAATAATTGCTCATTGATGAATGCACTGTATTATATCGTTCGTTTTTTTTAAGGGTGGTGGGGAGTCTTGCAAGTGGGTTGGAAAAGAAGTTAAGGAAGTGTTTTTTTGCGGCTTCCTTAACTTCGTGTTGTTTTCCCTTTTTTCTTGCAAAACGTGTGTTAGCCGTTGGTGCGCGCTTTCAGGCGATTACCAGAAGTAAGCGTAGAAGAGTGCGCAGAGGATGATGACGCCCAGTGTGGCTATAACATCCCATTTGTTCCAGCTTTTCAGTATTTCTTGTTTATAGCTGCCGGTGAAGGTGATGGCTTCGATCTGCTGCTGGGTAGGTTTCGGCGTGAAGCAGGAAACGACTGCCATCAGGACGATCAGGAATACGAGCAGCCATACTTCGAAGATCAGCCAGTTGGTTTGCCAGAACCAGGAGGTGTATTCCCAGAAGGCTCCTTCCATGGGGGCTTTGCCGGAGCTGGTGATCACGTTGGTCAGCAGGCGCACCATGCCGATGAGGAAGCCGCCGATTAGGCCCCCTTCTCCGGCTTTGGGGGTGATTCGCTTGGAGAAGATACCGAGTGTGAATACGGCTACCATGGCAGGGGCGATCAGCGATTGGATGTCTTGCAGGTAGGAGTACAGGTTACCCATGTTCATCATGATGGGCATCCATGCCAATCCCAGTATGACGACAACGACCGTGGCGATGCGGCCTACGAGTACGTAGTGGCTTTCGCTCATGCCTTTCTTCATGGGTTTGTAGAAGTCCTCGGTGAACAGGGTGGCGCAGCTGTTGAAGAATGCTGCCAATGATGCTACGAGGGCGCAGATGAATCCGATGGTGACGATGCCTTTCACGCCTGCGGGCAGGATGTTTTTAACCATCATGGCAAATGCTCCGTCGGTGTCGTGCGTGTTGGTGATGTCCATCACGATGCCGCTGCCAGTCTTTTGTGCCAGTGCGTAGGCCACCATGCCGGGGATGAGGAACATGAATACGGGCAGCAGTTTGAAGTAACCGGCTGCGATTGTTCCGCGGCGGGCGCGTTTCATGACTACTTCGTTGGATTCGCCTTTCTGTTGTCCCAATACACGTTGTACGATGTGCTGGTCAGTACACCAGTACCAGAAGCCGATGATGGAAGCTCCCAGGAATACTACGTAGCCGGGGAATTGGTCGTACATGGGGTCGGCGGGGTCGGTGTGGAACATGTGTGTGGTGCCGAAGCCGTCGTGAGCTGCGTTACATACGGCCATCATCTGCGACCATCCTTCGGTGATGCTGCCGTCGCCCAGCATGCTCAGGCCAAGGAACAGTACGAGGAACGAGCCGATGATAAGGATGGGTGTCTGGATGGCCGACAGGGTCATTACGCCCTTCATGCCGCCGAAGACGGTGAATATGGCTGTGACGGCGATAAGTCCGATGGCTCCGTACCAGAAGGGCAGGCCCAGCAGGTATTCGAAGAAGATACCGCCTGTGAATGCCGTGACGGATACTTTCGTCAGCACATAGGCTATCAGTGTGATGATGGACAGCCACGAGCCGGTGCGTTGGGTGTAGCGGAATTTCAGGAAGTCGGGCATTGTGATGATTTTGCCCATTTTGTTGTTGAGCAGTTGGTAGAAGGGTACGAACAGCCAGCCGAGGATCAGGATCATCCAGCCTTGCATTTCCCAGTGTGCCATGCCGACGCCGTCTTTGGCTCCGGTTCCGGCCAGTCCTACGAGGTGTTCCGATCCGATGTTGGCTGCAAAGATGGCAGCTCCGATGATGTACCAGGGTTCTCCCTTACCGAAAAGATAGTCCTGGCTGTCGGCGCCTTTCATCTTTTCCTTGTCTTTTTTGATGGCGCGGTAAATGGCCCAGATGATGGCAATTACTCCGATGGCAAGAACCAGCCAGTCGAGCCAGATAAATTCGTTTGTATTCCAATTCATAATTCGTTTGTATTTTTTATTAGTATTTTGTTTAAGATTATTTTTCTACACCGAATTTATAGATGCATTCGCTGTTGTAGGTTTGTCCCGGCTCGAGAATCACTGAAGGCCATTGGGGCTTG
The DNA here is from genome assembly GCA_905201685.1 of uncultured Bacteroides sp. Lineage (GTDB taxonomy): Bacteria > Bacteroidota > Bacteroidia > Bacteroidales > Bacteroidaceae > Bacteroides. The sequence goes on from CAJKOW010000031.1 coordinate 21,515, forward strand.
TTGGGGCTGTCGGGGTAGTGTTGTGTTTCCAGGCAGACGGATGCGCGTTGGTTATATACGATGCCTTTTTTGCCTGTCACTGTTCCGTCGAGGAAGTTGCCCGAATAGACTTGGATACCGGGTTCGTTGGTATATACTTCCAGGGTGATGCCTGTTTCGGGCGAGGTCAGTTTGGCAGCCAGCTTGGTGATGTCGCCATTGGTGTTCAATACCCAGTTGTGGTCGTAGCCGTTGCCGTTCTTCAGCTGGATGAAGTCGTAGTTGTTGATGTCCTGTCCGACGGGTTTGGGCGTTGTGAAGTCCATGGGGGTGTCTTTCACGGGCAGGATTTCGCCTGTGGTCATGAATGTGCTGTCCACGGGCGTGTAGTTGTCTGCATTTACATATAGGATGTGGTCTGTTGCTGCTTTGGCCGGATTTCCCGATAAGTTGAAGTAAGAGTGGTTGGTCATGTTGATGACGGTCTTCTTATCGGTTGTTGCGCTGTATTTGATGTCGATGGCGTTGTCGTCGGTCAGCTTGTAGGTCACCGTAGCCGTTACGTTGCCGGGGAAGTTTTCGTCGCCGTCGGGCGAGATTCGGGTCAGTTGCAGGGTGGTTTCGTCGATGGGTTTGGCGTCGTAAACCTGATATTGCCAGCCTTTGGGTCCGCCGTGCAGGCAATGTCCGAAGTTGTTTTGCGGCAGTTGGATGGTGTCACCGTCCAATACGAGGCGTCCCTGGTTGATGCGGTTGGCATATCGTCCGATGGAGGCACCGAAATCGCTCGGTACGTTGATGTAGTCGGCGATGCTGTCGAATCCTAAGACGACGTCCTGCATGTTCCCGTTTTTGTCGGGGACCATTATGGAGACGATGCGTCCGCCAAAGTTAGTGATGCATACTTCCATTCCCGCCTTATTCTTTAATGTATAAAGGTTGGTTTGGGCGTTGTTTACCTCTGTTTGAAACTTTTCAGGATTCAAACCGGACAAGGTAAGCTGGGTTTCCGGTTTCTGTGCGCAGGAAGCCAACATGCACGCTGCTATTCCTGCAGAAAGAAAGTAATTCCTCATGGCGTTATTTTTATTTGTGAATTAGATGTTTATCTTATTTCGGGTGTAAAAGTAACACTTTTGTTTGGTGTATGCCTCATACTTCTTTATGTTGTTGAACATATATTGCAAAAAAAAACTGCCCGAACCTATGGAGATGTGTTCGGGCAGTTGCTTTTTTTCCTTTAATAAAAAAGGATGCGGGGTTATTTGTTCTTTTTCCCCCAATATGTTTTATGGTCATTGCCATTTCCGGCGTAAAAACAGCGGTATGTGTGTTTTTTCGTTATTGAAAAAAAGGTGACTGTAATTGTAAGACTGTAATAGCGTAACACTGTGGCGCGGCAGACGGGGGGATTACATCATGCAGCTGGTCACCCCCAGCGTCGTTCCGATAGCCGTCAGAATACTGATCAAGGTCTGAATGACCATTTTCCAAATAGATTTCTTGTCCATGTTTTTTGAGTTTTTGAGTTTTTGAGTTTTTAAGTTTTGAGTTTAGTTGACGAGGGGACGAGTTAACGAGGCAACGAGGAGGGGGGAGTTTAGTTGACAAGGGACGAGTTAACGAGGCAACGAGGAGGAAGTGGGGGGCCTTGTCAACTTGTTGCCCTTGTTTCCCTTGTTCCTTGTTCCCCTTGTCAACTCGTCCCTTGTCAACTCGTCAACTTGTCAACTTTATCCCAGCGGATCTTCTCCGCCGTCCGAGCCGCCGGGTTCGGAGCCACTGCCGGTGCCACTGCCCGAGGTTTCGAGCGAGGGGTCGTAGGCCAGCCACTCGATGCCCGTGGGCACTAATCCTCGCGTGGCGGTTCCGCCCTTGGTCATGAGGCCTTCGCGCTGCGGGACGAACTGCACGCGCACGGCGCGGAGCTGCTTCTGGAAGTCGAAGTCGGCCTCGTTGGTCACGCCCTTGGCCGACAGCGTGTAGCGGAAGGTGCCCAGCCCTTCGAGGCGCACCGACTTGCCTTGCGCCATCAGTTCGGCCATCACGCCGGGCAGCTCGCCCAGCACGGCCATGACGTCGGCGTAGGTCACGGTGCACATGGCCGACAGCCGTTGAGCTACTTTCTTCGTGGGAACCGGTTGGCCCACGGTGATGGCGGTGGGATACCACACGCCAAACTTTTCGTTGTGTTGCTTTTTGTAGAATGCCATAGTAGTTTTGAGTTTTTAAGTTTTTTAGTTTTTGAGTTTTTAAGTTTAGTTGACGAGGGGGAGTTTTAGTTGTCCCCTTTGTCTCTCGCCATCTCGTCCCCTTGTCTCCCTCTTGCCGAAACAAAGATACGAACATGCGGGCAGAGAACCGTAAAACGGGTATTGATTTACTGTGAAAATCTGTTAATGAAATCGATATTTAATGTTAATAAAGCTAACTCGTTGATAGGTAGTGCGTAGGAGGGGGATTTTATCGGTATTTGGCCGATTGTGTTTAATTTTATTTGCAAAATCATGCTGATATGCCAAAATCGATTCTGGGGTACTGATTGGTGGTTGCAATTACAAATGACAATTACAGTCATGTTATTTTCAATTCGCAAAGATGTGGTAGTGAAAATTAATATTATATT
>CAJKOW010000032.1 GCA_905201685.1 uncultured Bacteroides sp.
ATGATTATTCTTCTTTCTCGGTGTTTTTCCGTGTAATCCGTGCCTAAAAATAACAGGATGTCAGTTACTTTTGGTTTAGATACACCCTTTTAGAAGTTAAAGCCAATAGTTCGAGTATAGGATCGGCATACTTTCACAAAGGTATTGGCTTAACTTCTTAACTCCTTAACTTCTTAACTCCTGCAAGTTTCGGTAAAAAACGAAACGTGACGCACTATATACGCGCGCACGTGCATGCGCGTGGGTGTGTGTGAGGGAAGCTGCAAGATTGCAAGATTGCAAGATTCGCATCGGCTTCATCGCTGTCTGTGTCCGTCCGCGTAGTCCTGTGGTGAAGCGGGTGAGGACTGAAAGATATGGCTACTCGGTGAAACCCTGTGTCCTCTGCGGTGGACCGTCGGCCGGTCTTTAAATCTGCCTCTGCTTCCAGTTGCCTTTGCGCAGGTAATAGTAGCAGAAAAGGAAGATGAAGGTGGAGTAAACAATCTCGGAAGTCCAGCACAGGGCGACATCGATGCGCAGGTAGAGGATAATGAACGTGATATAGGCCACATAGATGACCAATACGGACAGTTCGAGGCCGAGGGCGGTCCGGGTATTGCCTGTGCCCGAAACGGCCTGAAAATAGACGTTAGCGGGGATCAGGAAGAGGTAGGTGGAACACATGACCCACAGCGAAGGCACTGAGGCTTGACGAAGGTCGGGCATGTCGGTGTAGATGCTTAGTATCAGCTCGGGGAAGAGGCAGAAGAGCAGGCCCAATGGCACTACCAACAGATAGGCCAGACGGATGTGCTGACGGATGGTGGTGTGGACGGAATCGGCCTGTCCGGCGCCTATCAGGTTGCTGACGAGCGAGCCGCAGGTTGATGCGAAGGCCATCATGACCATGAAGAGGATGCCGCTAACGCTGCGTATGATGTTGGTGATGGCCAGCGGACGCTCGCCCAGGTGCTCGATGTAGAGGAAAAACAGGAACCACGTGGCGAGGGACAGGAAGTTCTGTAACATGGTCCAGAATGAGACGTTGAGCATGTGGCGCAGTACGGGCAACTGAAGCGGGGGAATGCGGTCGAGGCCGTACTTGCGGCAGTCGATGCGGCAGCGTGTATAGACAATGAAGAAGGCAAGCGAAATCAGTTCGGCCAGCGACGATCCGATGGCTGCACCGGCAATGCCCAATGCGGGAAAGCCCAACTTGCCGAAGATGAGAATGTAGTTGAAGACGACGTTGCTGAGGACCATGACGATGGAGTTGAGCGTCAGCGTCCTGGTCTGCATGGTGCCCAGAAAGAAGGCACGGAAGATGATGGCGCTGAACGAGAAGAAGGCGCCGAATACGCGCCAGTGCAGGTAGCCGGTGGCTGCTTCGTAGATTTGCGGCGATTCGATGATGTGCCTCAGCAGGATGGGCGAGAAGCAGTAGGAGAGCAGGAACAGGACGGCTGCCAGGAGGATCTGGAAGTAGATGCCCTGATAGAACAGCGCACCTATTTGCGTGTAGTTCTGTTCGCCGTTGCGCCGGGCCATGAGTATCTGGGCTCCGATGCTGAAGCCGAATGCTACCATGAAGATGACGGTATAGAATACTCCCGCGATGGCTGAAGCGCCTAATTCGACCTCGCCGACACGCCCCAGAAAGGCGGTATCGGTCATTCCGATCATTTGTTCCATGAGCAGACTGATGAGGATGGGGTAGGCGATGTGCCAGATTTGCTTGTCGGTATAGGGGGCGGGAGATGTTGGTTTCATATCTTGGCTTCGGATTGGTTGGTATAGAAATGACGCGGAATACACAGATTGGGACTCGTGCACCGTTGCTGTGGAACGATGTTTGAAAATCTATGTTGTCCGCGTCATTCTTTGACTGCGCTGACTGCAGGCCGGTGGTTCAGATGGGACGGCCGACCTGCCGCTGACAGTCGGTCGGATTTACTTGCGACCTTGATTCTGTCTTTGCTTCATTAGTTCTTCCTGTTGCTTCTGCATGGCCTCGAGGCGGGCAGCGAAACTTGACTTTTTCATCTGCTTGGGATCCTTCTTGTTAGCTTCGAGCTGTGCCAGCAGGGCTTCCTCGTTGGTCGTCTTGCGCAGGATGATGGTGGTGGCAACACTGATCAGCGTGGAGAGGAAGTAGTAGTAGTTCAGTCCCGAAGGATAATCGTTCAGGATGAACAGGAACATGATGGGCATCAGGTAGGACATCCACTTCATGGCTGCCATTTGCGGGTTGGCACCGGTGTCCTGCTGCTGCATCATGTATCGGGTGTTCAGAATGTTCGTAACCGTCATCAGCAGACAGAACAGACTGAGGTGGCTGCCTAAGAACGGGATGTGGAACGGGAAGTTGATGAATGCGTCGTACGTGGAGAGGTCGTCGGCCCACAGGAAGCTTTGCTGACGCAACTCGATGGCGCTCGGCACAAAGAGGAACAAGGCCATCAGGATGGGGAACTGGATGAGCATCGGCAAGCATCCGCCCATCGGGCTGACGCCGTACAGGCTGTAGAGGCTCATGATTTCCTGCTGCTTCTTCATGGCGTCTTCCTGCTTGGGGTATTTCTTGTTGATCTCGTCGATTTTCGGCTTCAGTACGCGCATCTTGGCCGATGACATGTAGGTCTTCCAGGTGGCGGGGAATACGACAGCTTTGACGATGAGCGTCATGAACAGCAGGACAAGTCCCATGCTCAGTCCCCAGCTTGACAGCCAGTCGAAGATGTTGATGGTGAACCACTTGTTGATCCAGCGCAGAAGAGGCCAGCCCAAATAGACCAAGCGGTTCAGTTCCCACTTGTCGTCGCGGTCTTTGTCGAGGGCTGTCAGCGTCTTGTAGTGGTTGGGACCGAAGTAGAAGTGGAGCTGGGTAGGCGTCTGACCGGTCGGGTCGAAAGCCGTACTCATCTCGGCTGCATAGTCCTTGATGTAGCCGCTGCCCTGGGGCTCCATTTTCGATGTCAGCTTGCTCTTCTCGAAGCTGGATTCGGACAGGAATACGGACGAGAAGAACTGATTCTTGAATGCAATCCAGTCGAGGGGTTCGGATACTTCGGCTTCGTCGTTCTTCGAGGCCGAGAGGTAATCGGTGCTCTCGCCGGTGATCTTATAGGTCAGTTCGGCCAGGCGGTTTTCGTAAGTGTATCCTTTCTCGATCTGGCGGGCACGTTGCGCCCATTCAATGTCGATCGACTTGTTGCTTGCAGCCAGCTTGTCGCCCATGTTCACTGCTTGGATGGTAAAGTCGAGCAGGTAAGTGTCGGGGTGCATGGCATAGGTGAAGTCGATGTAGCTTGCACTGTCGGCTGCCAGACGCATGGTCACAGTGCTGTCGGTCTGATTGACAGGTGTGAAATAATAATCCTGCGTCTGTATGGTCTCCTTCTTGTTGTAGAACAGGAAGTTCATGGAAGCATCCTTGCCACTGAACAAGGTGACGGGGGTCTTTTTGTCCTGTCCCATGTATTCTTTCAACGTGGCCGATGCGATTCGACCGCCTTTGGTGTCAATGACAATCTTTGCGACATTGTTCTGCAGTGTGACTTGCTTGTCTGTGCCTTTTCGGGCATTGAAGAACAGGCTGGTTGAGTCCAGGCTCTGCTTTTCGATCTCGTTGGCCAGTGCGGCTTCGGCTTTGGCTTTCAGATCGGCTTCGCGTTGTTGTACTTGGGCGATGGAGTCATAGTAGCGTTGCTGGGCTGCTCTTTCTGCCTCGCTCGGACGGCTCAGGAAGCTGAAGACCACGAGTACAATGACAATCAGAACCAGACCTGTAATGGTATTTTTATCCATGTAGTCAGTAAAATATAATTAATGTTTTTATGAATGATGTTATCATTTTTCTGCTGTAGCCTTTTCATTTGCGGCTTTGTCGCGCTCGTTTTCGATGGCGGCTTTTACAAATGAAACGAACAACGGATGGGGCTTCAATACGGTGCTGCTGTATTCCGGATGGAACTGGGTGCCGATATACCATCTGAGGGTCGGTATTTCGACGATTTCGACTAAGTCGGATTCGGGATTGATGCCTACGCACTTCATGCCTGCTGCTTCGTATTCGTCCTTGTATTGGTTGTTGAATTCGTAGCGGTGGCGGTGGCGTTCCTGAATGTGCTCTTCGCCGTAGGCTTCGTATGCCTTGCTGCCTTTCTTCAGTACGCATTCGTATGCGCCCAGACGCATGGTGCCTCCCATGTTGGTGATGGACTTCTGCTCTTCCATGATGTCGATGACGTTATGGGGCGTCTTTTCGTCCATTTCGCGCGAATTGGCGTCGGCGTATCCCAACACGTTGCGGGCAAACTCGATGGCCATGCACTGCATGCCCAAGCAGATGCCGAAGGTGGGGATATCGTGAGTGCGGGCGTATTTGATAGCTACGAATTTACCGGGGATGCCTCGTTCTCCGAAACCCGGTCCGATGAGTACGCCAGCCTTGTCTTTCAGTGCTTCGGCTACGTTGTCTTCGGTCAGCTTTTCGCTGTTGACAAAGTCAACTTCTACTTTGCGGTCATTGTATGTTCCGGCTTGTGACAAGGCTTCGCGAATGGACTTGTAGGCATCCTGAAGGTCGTATTTGCCTACGAGGGCAATGTGCAGGGGAGCGGTCTTCTCGGCCTTGTGACGGCGTTCCAGGAAAGCACGCCACGGTCCCAAGCCCGGCGTGTCGCCGACGGGCAGGTCCATCTTCTTCAGGATGGTTGCGTCGAGTTTCTGTTCCTGCATCAGGATGGGTACTTCGTAGATGGTAGGTGCGTCGATGCTCTGTACGACAGCTTCTTCATCGACATTACAGAACTGGGCCACTTTTTTCCTGAGGTTGGCATTCAGCTCGTGTTCGGTACGCAGAACCAGGATGTCGGGCTGGATACCTACGCTTTGCAGCTCTTTGACGGAGTGCTGGGTCGGCTTGGTCTTCAGTTCGCCGGCAGCAGCCAGGTAGGGTACATAAGTAAGGTGTACGCACAAAGCGTCTTTTCCTAATTCTCTTTTCAGCTGGCGGATGCTTTCCAGGTAGGGCAGTGATTCGATGTCGCCTACGGTACCTCCGATTTCGGTGATGACGAAATCGAATTTGTATTTGTTGCCCAACAGTTTGACGTTGCGCTTGATTTCGTCGGTGATATGGGGGATGATCTGGATGGTTTTTCCGAGATAATCGCCTCTACGTTCTTTGTCGATCACACTCTTGTAGATGCGGCCGGTCGTGATGTTGTTGGCTTTTGTGGTCTGGATGCCTAAGAAACGTTCGTAGTGTCCTAAGTCCAGATCGGCTTCGTGACCGTCAACCGTTACGTAACATTCTCCGTGTTCGTAAGGATTCAGCGTACCCGGGTCGATGTTGATGTACGGGTCGAACTTCTGGATTGTAACTTTGTAACCTCTTGCTTGCAGCAATTTACCGATGGAGGATGAGATAATGCCTTTTCCTAACGAAGAGGCAACGCCACCAGTGACGAAAATATACTTTGTTTCTCCCACAGCTATACTGTTTTTAATTAATTTGTTTTCAATTTAAAGCGCAAAATTATGAAAAAAAAGAGGAAGTACATAAGGTTTGGCAAAAACAATTGTGAAAAACCTTGGAAGACGTCTATTTTGCCGAAGTTTCGGATGGATTTGTTCGCGCTGAGGTTAAGAGGGTGAATCCAAACAAAGGTATCTGAGAGGGGACAAAACAGAAAGTGACTGACATCTTGTTATTTTTAGGCACGGATGACGCGGAAAAACGCAGAGAAAAAGAATAATTATCCGTGAACTTCCGTGTAATCCGTGGCTAAAGGAAAGCGGTTCCTTTATTTGATACACTTAATTAATTTCTTAAGTTTCGCAAGTCTATTAATAGGTTGTAGTTAAGGAGTTAAGAAGTTAAGGAGTTAAGCCAATGCCTTTGTGAAAAAGGATACAGGCCATACACTTCATCTATTGGCTTTAACTCCTAAACCCACCTTAGTGGGTGATAACTTCTTCTAACTCCTGTAACTCCTGCAAGTTTCGGTAAAAAACGAAACTACGGATTTTAACTTCTCGCAGGTTGTTTCCTATATAAAATAAAGCTATTTTTGCACTCGAATCATAAACATAGGGCTTAATGAAGAATAGACGTTTTTTTGTGTGGATTACAGTGGCCATGCTATATCCATCGTTGCTGATGGCGCAGCAATCCAGCAAGATGGTTTCGGACAAGAATGCTGCAGGAGTGCGGGTAAGCGTATCGGATACTGTCAGAGCAGATACCTTGTCCGGGATATTGAAGGAAAATCTGATGTTGAAACTAAATAAGGTGGATTCCGTTTTCAGGCTGGATACGGTTTCGGTGCTGTATGAAAAGAATCTGGGGGTATTGAACTACCTGAATGATCCTTCTTCGCCGGAGCGTTACATTGCGTGGAATCCGTATTATTATCGGCTTTTTGTGCCTTTTACTTATTATTATGGTCCGCTGAATCGTTATTCGACCTTGACGTGGAAGTTTCAGCAGCCGGATACGGTGCCTGCGCTGACGCGGGATTTGTTGCCTTACGACACGTTGAGCTTCTCGTCGCTGGATCGGATTGAACAAGTGGTTGACCGCACACTGTTGTCGGCTTATGTGCACTGTCCGCGGAAAGTGGTCCGTACGGAGGATGTCATTAACCGGGGACGACTTTTCAAGGATGACATTGAGAAGGAGGCTTCGTCCAGACCTTCCATCATCAAACTTTTCTCGCAGGAAAAAATGTCGGTAAAGCAGGATGCGGGAGTGGTTATCCACAAACCGAATTGGTGGACTACCGGAGGAAACGGATCGTTGCAGATTACGCAGAATTACATTTCGGGCAACTGGTATAAGGGAGGTGAAAGTACCAATTCGGTGCTTGCCAGCCTGCAGTTGTTTGCAAACTACAACGACCGTGAAAAAATTCAGTGGGAGAATCTGATTGATGCAAAATTGGGATTCACATCGGCACCCTCGGATACTTACCACGATTATCTGGTTAATACCGACCAGGTGCGCATCTACAGTAAATTGGGCGTTCAGGCTGCCACTAACTGGTATTACACGATTTCTACCGAATTCAAGACACAGTTCTGCCATAGCTATAAGTCGAACGAAGAGCCGCTGGTTTCTGCTTTCCTGGCACCGGCTGACTGGTCGGCCAGTATCGGTATGGATTACAAGTTGCACAAAAACAAGATAAACCTTTCTGTGTTTATAGCACCTTTGACGTGGACGATGCGATATATCGGAAACAGTAAGGTGAACGAGGTGAATTTCGGCTTGGAAGAAGGAAAGACGGTGAAGCATGACTTCGGTTCGCAGATAAAGCCTACACTGACCTGGCAGATTATTTCGTCGATATCGTTGGAGTCGCGTCTTGACTTCCTGACAAGTTACAAGTGGGTGCGTATCGAATGGGAAAATACATTCAACTTTGTGTTGAACCGTTATTTGTCAACGAAGCTGTATGTACATGCCCGGTTTGACGACAGCAGTGTTCCGACTTCGGGAAGCAGTTACTTCCAGTTGAAGGAATTGCTCAGCTTTGGTATCAACTACACCTGGTAAAAACGGAAGCGGGATTGAGGCCTGCTTCATCGGCATAAGGATGTTTTCTCTGTCGGACCTGTATGCGGGATGACAGGAAAAACATCTTTATTTTTTGTCTTTTTCTGATGCTTGCCACATACTGTTAAGGAGTTAAGAAGTTAAGGAGTTATAGAAGTTATCACTCCGCTTTGCTCTGTTAGAAGTTAAAGCCGATAGTCTTGCAAAAGGGAAATAGGCAGTAACAGGTCTATTGGCCTGTATCCTTTTCACAAAGGTATTGGCTTAACTCCTTAACTCCTTAACTTCTTAACTTCTTAATTTTTTAACTTCTTAACTCCTTAACTACAGCCTATTAATATATTTACGAAACTTAAATCAGATGTCAAAGCCGATAAAAAAAGGCATAAATACCTATGAAATCGGAAAAATGAACGTTATCGCACACAAAAAAACTATTTATTCTCTTGCAGTTCGTAAATAATGAGTAAATTTGCCGCGATTTGTAATGCTCACTTTGCAAAATGGCGAATACTATAGAACATCAAGGTATTGTGGAAAACATAACAGGTTCTCATCTTCAGGTGCGGATCATTCAAACTTCTGCCTGTGCGGCATGTAGTGTCAAGGGGCACTGCACTTCGGCCGACGTGAAAGAAAAACTGATTGACGTAACGGTGACTGATGCATCTTCCTATCGGGTAGGTGATCGGGTCTGTGTGGTTGGTGAGTTGTCGATGGGGGCCTTGGCCGTGTTGTATGCTTTTGTTTTTCCTTTTCTGATTTTAGTTGTTTCTCTTTTTGTCTTCATGGGCATTTGGAACGACGAGTTGCCTGCGGTGCTTGTTTCTTTTCTGCTTTTGGTGGTTTACTATTTTGTTTTGTGGTTGAACAGGGGACGGATGAGCCGTAGATTTTCGTTCTCGATAAAGCCGGAGATTAACTAATTTAAAAATAAATAACTAATAAACAACTGATTTATGAATGTAATTCTGATTGCAGTGATTTCTTTGGGAGTCATCGCGCTCGTTTCGGCGGTTGTGCTCTATGTGGCTTCCAAGAAGTTTGCCGTGTATGAAGATCCGCGAATAGCCCAGGTTTCGGCAGTGTTGCCCCAGGCCAATTGCGGTGGATGTGGGTATCCTGGTTGTAGCGGATTTGCCGATGCGTGCGTAAAGGCCGGCTCTCTGGATGGTAAATTGTGTCCTGTGGGAGGGCAAGCCGTTATGAGCAAGGTCGCTGAGATTTTGGGACTGGATGCTTCGGCATCCGAGCCGATGGTAGCGGTGGTAAGATGTAATGGTACTTGTGCCAATCGTCCGCGAATCAACCAGTATGACGGTGCAAAGAGTTGTGCCATTGTTTCCTCGCTTTACGGGGGCGAGACCGGATGTAGCTACGGTTGCTTGGGATGTGGAGACTGCGTATCGGCCTGTCAGTTCGGAGCAATCCGCATGAATCCTGAAACAGGTTTGCCCGAAGTGGACGAGGCTAAATGTACGGCCTGCGGAGCCTGTGCAAAAGCTTGTCCGCGAAACATCATCGAGATTCGTCCGCAGGGAAAGAAGTCGCGCAGGGTATATGTGCAATGTGTCAACAAGGATAAGGGAGCTGTGGCCCGGAAGGCATGTACGGCTGCTTGTATCGGTTGTGGCAAGTGCGTGAAGGTATGTCCGTTCGAAGCCATTACCTTGGAGAACAATCTGGCTTATATCGATTATCATAAGTGTAAGTCGTGTCGCAAGTGTGAGGAAGTTTGTCCACAGGGAGCTATCGTCGCCCTTAACTTCCCGCCACGCAAGCCGAAGACGGAAGAAGCTCCTCAGGCCGAGGCTCCGAAAGCAGCTGCTGCAAAAGCTGCCGGAGCGGCAGAGGCAAAAAGCAATGATTAAAGGAAAAATAAACGAATAAAAATACAGAATCGTATGTTGAAGACATTTTCTATTGGTGGAGTTCATCCTCACGAAAATAAGCTTTCAGCGCATCAGCCCATAGTCAAGGCTGAGATCCCGGCCAAGGCAGTGATTCTGCTGAGTCAGCATATTGGTGCGCCGGCCAAGCCGGTTGTTGCCAAAGGGGATGTGGTGAAAGTGGGAACAAAAATAGCCGAACCCGGAGGCTTTGTCTCTGCGGCCATTCATTCTTCTGTTAGCGGAAAAGTTGCTAAGATTGATACGGTGATCGATGCCAGCGGTTATGCCAAACCGGCTATCTTCATTGATGTGGAAGGTGACGAATGGGAAGAGAGCATCGACCGTAGTGATGCGTTGGTGAAGGAATGCAATCTGTCATCGGAAGAGATTGTGAAAAAAATAGCCGATGCAGGTATTGTCGGCATGGGTGGTGCCTGTTTCCCTACTCAGGTCAAGCTGTGTCCGCCTCCGGCATTCAAGGCCGAGTGTGTCATTATCAATGCCGTTGAGTGCGAACCTTATCTGACAGCCGACCATCAGCTGATGCTGGAACATGCAGAAGAGATTATGGTTGGTGTGTCCATCCTGATGAAGGCGGTTAAAGTGAACAAGGCCTTTATCGGCATTGAAAACAACAAGCCCGATGCGATTCAGCTGATGTCGAAGGTGGCTTCTACCTATGCAGGTATCGAGGTAGTGCCTTTGCAGGTGAAATATCCGCAGGGAGGTGAGAAGCAGTTGATCGATGCCATCATCAAGCGTCAGGTAGCTGCTGGTGCCCTGCCTATTTCGACCGGTGCCGTTGTGCAGAATGTAGGAACAGCCTTTGCGGTGTATCAGGCAGTACAGAAGAACAAGCCCTTGATAGAACGCGTCGTGACGGTGACCGGAAAATCGCTTGCCAAGCCTTCGAACTTCCTGGCACGTATCGGTACGCCGATAAGCCAGCTGATTGATGCATGCGGCGGTCTGCCTCAGGACACCGGTAAGATTATCAGTGGCGGTCCGATGATGGGTAAGGCTTTGGTAAATACCGATGTGCCGACTGCAAAAGGAACTTCGGGTGTGCTTATTATGAACGATAAGGAAGCCAAGCGCAGCCAGGTGCAACCCTGTATCCGGTGTGCCAAGTGTGTGGGGGCTTGCCCGATGGGGCTGGAGCCTTATTTGCTTGCCACCGTTTCGGCTCATGGCGATTTTGAGAGAGTGGAAAAAGAAGATATTATGTCGTGTATTGAATGTGGCTCGTGTCAGTTTACCTGTCCTTCCAACCGTCCGATGCTGGACTTCATACGTCTGGGCAAAGCAAAGGTCGGCGCCATGATACGTGCACGTCAAGTAAAAAAATAAATTAGCACAAATCTATGAATAAGTTAATTGTATCCCTTTCACCCCATGTACATGGAGGTGATAGCGTGAAGAAGAATATGTACGGTGTGCTTGTGGCACTGATCCCGGCTTTTCTTGTGTCGCTATATTTTTTCGGGCTGGGCGCGCTGATCGTTACGCTTACTTCCGTGCTGGCCTGTCTCTTCTTCGAGTGGGCTATCGGTAAATATCTGCTGAAGAAACCTACGACTACCATTACAGACGGCTCGGCCATCATAACGGGTGTACTGCTGGCCTTCAATCTGCCTTCCAACCTGCCGGTGTGGATTGTCATTATCGGTGCGCTTTTTGCAATTGGGGTAGGTAAGATGTCGTTTGGCGGTCTGGGATGTAACCCTTTCAATCCTGCTTTGGCCGGACGTGTATTCCTGTTGCTTTCTTTCCCGGTGCAGATGACCAGCTGGCCGGAGGTGGGGCAGCTGACAGCTTATACGGATGCGACGACGACTGCGACTCCGCTGGCTATCATGAAGGGTGTGATTAATGGGGCTCCGGGCATGTCGTTGAGCGATTTGCCGCAGTCTTTCCATCTGTTGATCGGAAACAACAGCGGTTGTATCGGCGAGGTCAGTGCGTTGGCTCTGCTGATCGGACTGGCCTACATGCTGTGGAAGAAGATCATTACCTGGCACATTCCGGTATCTATCCTTGTGACGGTATTTGTATTTACGTCCATCATGCATTGGGTCGATCCGGAAAAGTATGCTTCCGGTGTGATGCATCTGCTTTCGGGTGGTCTGATGCTGGGTGCCATTTTTATGGCAACCGACTATGTGACTTCGCCGATGAATCACAAGGGGATGCTGATCTATGGTGTCTGCATCGGATTGCTGACGGTCATTATCCGTTTGTTCGGAGCTTATCCGGAAGGAATGTCGTTTGCTATTCTTATCATGAATGCATTCACTCCGTTGATTAATACGTATGTTAAACCTAAACGCTTTGGGGAGGTAGCGAAAAAGAAATGAAAAAGTTAGAATCATCCTTGAAGAATATGTTGTTGGTGCTGACGGGGGTGACGGTTGTCTCCGTAGCATTGCTGGCTTATGTCAATGAACTGACAAAGGAACCCATTGCACAGGCCAATGCCAAAACGTTGAGCGATGCTGTCAGTGCCGTTGTTCCCGGCTTTGATAATGACCCGATTGCAGAAAAGAAAATTCAGGAAGTGAACGGGGTGCAATACGCTGTTTATCCGGCCACGAAGGGCGGTGAATATATCGGTGCGGCCGTTGAAGCTACATCTACCGGTTTTGGCGGTGAACTGAAGGTGCTGGTCGGATTTGACGCCAAAGGCAACATCATCGATTACTCTTTGCTGTCACATTCCGAAACGCCGGGATTGGGCTCGAAGGCTGCGGATTGGTTTAAGAAGGGAAACAAAGGCGACATTGTGGGCCTTAATCCCGGTGAAGCTCCTCTTACGGTAAGTAAGGATGGCGGTCAGGTTGATGCCATTACTGCTTCTACGATCACTTCGCGTGCTTTCCTGAACGCGGTGAATGCTGCCTATGCGGCTTATGCCGGTCAGAATACGACTGACGGTGCAACTGGCGCTACGCAAAAACATGTTGAACCTGCTAATGACGATGAGTCTGCCGCTGCGGATTCGGTTAGCGTAAAATAAAGAAAGGAAAGCTATGAACAATTTTAAAGTGTTGATGAACGGGATAATTAAGGAGAACCCTACGTTTGTCCTGTTGCTTGGTATGTGTCCTACGTTGGGTACTACTTCTTCAGCTATTAATGGTATGGGCATGGGGCTTGCCACGATGTTTGTGCTGATTTGCTCGAATGTCGTGATCTCCGCTATCAAGAATCTGATTCCCGACATGGTGCGTATTCCTTCATTTATTGTGGTAATTGCCTCTTTCGTTACCTTGTTGCAGATGATCATGCAGGCTTATGTACCCGGTTTGTATGCCACATTGGGATTGTTTATTCCCTTGATTGTGGTGAACTGTATCGTACTGGGACGCGCCGAAGCTTTTGCGGCCAAAAACGGTCCGTTGGCTTCCATGTTCGACGGTCTGGGTATCGGTTTGGGTTTCACCCTGGGTCTGACTCTGTTGGGTGCAGTTCGCGAACTGCTGGGAACAGGCAAGATTTTTGGTTTGACAATCTTCCCTGAAGACTATGGTATGCTGCTGTTTGTTCTTGCTCCGGGTGCATTCATCGCATTGGGCTACTTGATTGCTGTGGTGAACCGCTTGAAGAAAGCGTAGTGTGTAAAGGCATAATTAATATTTGTAAATCAATAAGATATGGAATATATATTGATATTTATATCGGCAATCTTTGTGAATAACATTGTTTTGTCGCAGTTCTTGGGAATTTGTCCGTTTCTTGGCGTATCCAAGAAGATTGATACCGCACTGGGTATGTCGGCAGCGGTAGCGTTTGTGCTTACTATTGCTACTATTGTTACATTCCTTATTCAGAAATACGTTCTCGATGCATTCGGGTTAGGATATCTGCAGACCATTACTTTCATTCTGGTTATTGCAGCATTGGTTCAGATGGTAGAGATTATCCTGAAGAAAGTATCTCCTTCGCTTTACCAGGCTTTGGGTGTGTTTTTGCCTCTGATTACGACCAACTGCTGTATTCTGGGTGTGGCTATTCTTGTCATTCAGAAAGATTACGATCTGCTGACGGGAGTCGTTTATGCCTTCTCTACCGCATTGGGCTTTGGACTGGCATTGACGCTGTTTGCCGGTTTGCGCGAACAGATGAGTCTGGTAAGTATTCCCAAGGGTATGCAGGGAACTCCCATTGCTCTTATCACGGCGGGCTTGCTGGCTATGGCGTTTATGGGCTTCTCGGGTGTCGTAAAGATCTGATCCTATTGTAATGAATTGTGCGCGGATGGCGGCTTGCAGAGAGTTGCCATCCGCGCTTTTTGTGTAGGAGGAGAATGTATTTGGCATGTGTTTTTTAGTAAAATTGTTTAATAAAGAGCGAATTCTTTAATTTTTTTCTCAACTTTCTGCTTTTTCTTAATTTATTTTTCTACATTTGCGTCCGTATTGAAAACCTAACGGCTAAATATCTATTTTTTTATGAAAGAAAGAATCTTGGTTACAGGTGGAACCGGATATATTGGTTCTCATACTGTTGTAGAACTTCAGAATGCAGGTTACGATGTTGTTATTGTAGATAACTTGTCGAACTCGAGTGCCGATGTTGTGGACAATATTGAAAAAGTATCAGGCATTCGTCCGGCTTTCGAAAAGTTGGATTGTTTGGATTTTGCTGGACTCGATGCAGTGTTTGCAAAGTATAAGGGCATAAAAGCCATTATTCATTTTGCTGCCAGCAAGGCTGTAGGTGAATCAGTTCAAAAGCCTTTGCTCTATTATCGCAATAATATCGGTTCGTTGATCAATCTGTTGGAGCTGATGCCGAAATATGGAGTGGAAGGTATCGTGTTCTCTTCTTCATGTACGGTATATGGACAGCCTGATGTACTGCCTGTTACAGAGAAGGCACCTATTAAAAAGGCTGAATCTCCTTATGGAAATACGAAACAGATTAATGAAGAAATCATACGCGATACGGTAGCTTCAGGAGCGCCGATTACCGCCATTCTGCTGCGTTACTTTAACCCGATTGGTGCGCATCCTACAGCTTTGTTGGGTGAGTTGCCGAATGGTGTACCGCAGAATCTGGTCCCTTATCTGACTCAGACGGCTATCGGTATCCGCGAAAAGTTGAGTGTATTCGGCGATGATTACAATACGCCCGACGGTTCTTGTATCCGTGACTTTATCAATGTAGTTGATTTGGCGAAGGCACATGTAGTGGCCATTGCACGTATTCTGGAAAAGAAGCAGAAAGAAAAAGTAGAAGTGTTCAATATCGGAACCGGTCGTGGATTGTCCGTATTGGAGTTGATTCATGCTTTTGAAAAGGCTACAGGAGTGAAGTTGAATTATCAGATTGTAGGGCGCCGTGCCGGTGATATCGAGAAAGTTTGGGCTGATCCGACGTTTGCTAATGAAGAGTTGGGTTGGAAGGCAGAAACCTCTATTGAGGATACATTGCGCTCGGCATGGAACTGGCAATTGAAATTAAGAGAAAGAGGAATACAATAAAATAGGTTTTTTAACATTATTGAGAAAACAAATGCTTCCCCGCATTTGTTATATATGTGGAAATCTACCTGATTCTTTCTCATGAGTATGGGAATATTCTGGAAATGATACTTATGTCTCCCCGGCATAGACAGGTAAGATGAATAGTAGTTTTGTCGTGTTTTATTTTGTGTTTGTGTTGTGAATAGGCCTTGTCGTGAGACAAGGCCTATCTTTTTGGGTACACTCGGGCATGACTTCACACGTTCATCTGCCGGCTGTCCGTTATTCGATCGGAAAGCCGTTAGGTTATTCGCAATGAAGCCCTTTCTCTATCGCTGTTTTACGACATGGGCTTATGTCTGCTTGCAGCGCCGCAAGCTGATTGTTCTCTTTATTCTTTGGTGATTTCTCCGGCAAGGCTGGAATTCATGCGGTAGCGTATTTCGGCTTGGCTAAGCCCATGGCCTAACAAGAACATTAACTTTGTGACGGCACATTCGGGCGTGCTGTCGTATCCGCTGATGACGCCTGCCTGTAGCAGCTGAAGACCAGTTTCATATCGTCCCATTTCTACGGCACCGCTTTGGCATTGAGTAATGTTGACTATGATGATGCCACGGTCGGTAGCATCTTTCAGTTGTTGGATGAGCCAGTCCTTTTGCGGAGCATTGCCCGAACCAAAGGTTTTCAGAACGACGGCCTTCAGTCCCGGTACGTGAAGCACGGAATTGATGATGTTTTCTTGAATGCCCGGGAAAAGAGTCAGTACGACTACGTTGGTGTCGAACAGATAGTGAGGCTTTAAGGGACGTGTAGTGTCCGGGTGCTGAATCAGGTGTTCGTTGTAGCGGATGTGAATGCCGACTTTTGCCAATGCGGGATAGTTGAAGGAACGGAATGCGTTGAAGTTTTCTGCATTGATTTTGGTCGTTCGGTTTCCGCGCATCAGTTCGTTTTCGAAGAAGATGCATACTTCCGGTACGATGGGTGTTCCGTCAGGATGCTTGGCAGCAGCAATTTCGATGGCGGTAATCAGGTTCTCTTTTCCGTCGGTCCGCAATGTTCCGATGGGGAGTTGAGAACCGGTCAGAATAACCGGCTTGGACAGGTTCTCGAGCATGAAACTCAAAGCAGAAGCCGTATAGGCCATGGTGTCTGTTCCATGCAGAATGACAAAACCGTCAAAATAATCGTAATTGTAGCTGATGATTTTTACGATTTTGGCCCAGAGGGAAGGTTCCATATCCGAAGAGTCGATAGGCGGGTTGAATTGGTATGATGAAATGCGGTAATTGAATCGTTTCAACTCGGGCACGTGTTTGAGCAAGTGGTCGAAATTAAAGTTTTCAAGTGCGCCGGTTTCAGGATTCTCGATCATTCCAATGGTTCCACCTGTATAAATCAACAGAACGGAAGGACAATTTATCTGCATAAACATGTTGCTTTTGTATTTCGGCGGCAAAGTTAATACAAAATATTGAGAAATCAGTTTTTTTGCTAAGAGCAATGACAGAATGTCTTTTTAGTGCAGGAGCATTGTCGCTTATTAACTTTGCCGCTTTTGTTTATTGTCAGGTCGGTGTGCAGATATGCATGTTATTCCTCTTTCAATAACCCGATATCGGCTTTGAGCCTTCTGATGGCTTTGCCTGCATCTCCTCCGGCTTCATTCAGGAGTGTGACAAAGCGACTGCCGATGATGGCACCCGAGGCGTGGGCGCATGCGGCGTCGAAGGTAGGCTTGTTGCTGATGCCGAAACCGACCATGCGCGGATTGCGCAGTTGCATGTCTTCTGTTTTGCGGAAATAGGCCTGTTTCTGTGCGTCAAAGTCTTTCTGTGCACCTGTAGTAGCGGCCGAAGAAACCATGTAGATGAATCCGTCGGTATGGGCATCGATCTGGCGGACACGTTCTTCGCTGGTTTCGGGCGTGATGAGCATGATGATGCGGAGGTCGTATTTCAGAGCGATGTCTTTGTAGTGTTCTTCGTAATCGCGGAAAGGCAGGTCGGGGATGATGATGCCGTCTATTCCGCAAGCCACACACTGCTGGCAGAAGGCTTCGAAGCCGTAGTGCATGATGGGGTTCAGATAGCCCATCAGAATGAGTGGGATGTGGACGTAGCGGCGAATGTCGTGCAACTGTTCGAACAGTTTGCGCACCGACATACCGTTGCGCAAAGCCTGGGTGGCTGCGGCCTGTATGACGACTCCGTCGGCCATGGGATCGCTGAAAGGAATGCCGATTTCGATCATATCTACTCCGTTGGCTTCGAGCGTACGGATAACGTCGGTTGTTCCTTCAAGACTGGGGCAACCTGCACAGAAGTAAATGGAAAGCAGGTTGCGGGGATTATTCTGAAATAACTGATTGATGCGGTTCATAATTTTATTTTTTTTGTTGGGTTATACATAATATATTGTGGTTGATATTATTGTTGCCGGATATCCAGAAGGAAGTCTCGGATACGGGCTACGTCTTTCATGCCGGGAGATGTTTCAAAGCGACTGTTGAGGTCGATACCTGCCATCTGGGGATGACGGAACTTCTTTAAGGCTTGCGTGCTATACAGATTGATGCCTCCACTCAGCAGGAAGGGGGTATGTCCCTGGTAGCGGTGCAGCAGGCTCCAGTCGAACTGATTGCCCGATCCGCCGAATTTCTCGGTCTTGGTGTCGAACAGGTAATAGCTGCATATATCTTCGTAGGCCGCTGTGTTGTCCAGGTCTTTGGGCGAGGCGATGGAGAAGGCCTTAATCAGTTGCAGTCCCTGCTGGCGGAGCGAACGGCAATATTCGGGCGATTCGTTCCCGTGCAGCTGTATGTAGTCCAGACTGAAGCGATCGGCATAGATGCAGACGTTTTCCTTGCTTTCGTTGACAAAGACGCCTACCCGCCTGGCCCGTTGTGGAAGATATTCCGGAATGCCGTACAGGAAGCGGGGTGACTTGGGATAGAAGATGAAGCCTATCATGTCTATACCTAACTGTTCTATTTGGAGGATGTTGTCCGCATCGGTCATTCCACAGACTTTGATGATCATAAGCGCTTGAATATAAAATTAGTGATTAAACATGCGGTTGTGTAACCGATTGGAGGAATTGTTTCAGGGCCTCGGCAGGTGAGGCGTGTTTCATAAAAGCCTCTCCCAACAGAAAGCCCCGATAGCCGGCGGCGCGCAACCGAAGTATGGTCTCCATGCTGGAAATGCCGCTTTCCGAGACGAGTAATGCCGAGGTCTGTTGCCTGAGCCGATCGACCATTCGGAAAGAGTTGGCTACATCCGTGACGAAGCTTCCGAGGTTGCGGTTGTTGATGCCTACCATGTCGGCTGCAGTGGCGTCGATATACGTCAGCTCGCTTTCGCTGTGGAGTTCCAGCAAGACTTCCAGTCCAAGCGCATGAGCCTGTTCGGCCAGTGTAGCACATGCTTCGCGGGTCAGGCAGGCCGCAATCAGCAAGACGGCGTCGGCACCAGCCAGGCGTGCCTGCAGCAGCTGATATTCGTCGATGATGAAGTCCTTGCGCAGAATGGGCAGACCGGTGAGAGGGCGTGCCGTGCGTATGTCGTCCAGCGTGCCGCCAAAGAATGTTTCGTCTGTCAGGATGGACAGGGCACTTGCTCCCGCTGCCTCGTAGCCGGGAGGGATGACGTCGGCTTGTGCCTGCCGGTTGATCCAGCCTTTCGAGGGAGAGCGGCGCTTGAATTCGGCGATGATGCCTGTAGGCGATTGGGCAAGTGCCTGCTTCATGCTGCGCTGTGCCCCGCCGACGTTCAGACTTGATGCCTGGAGTTGCTGGCGAAGTTGTTCCGGGCTGACGGTTTGCTTCTGGGACTGTATCTCTACTTTCTTATGTTCTATGATTTGCGATAGGATATCCTTCATATTTTCAACTGTTTATTTCGATGAATTTTTTCAGAGTTTCCAGTGCTTTTCCGCTCTCTAACGATTCCCGGGCGATGGCGATGCACTCTTCGATTTCTTTTTTCGGTTCCATTACCTGGATGGCAAAGGCGGCATTGACTATGACGCATTGCGTTTGTGCTGCTGTAGCACGGCGGTTCAGAATGTTGTCGAAGATGCGGGCAGCGTCTTCCTTGCTGCTGCCTCCGAACAGTTCTTCAGGGCGGGCTGCACTGAAGCCCAAATCCTGAGGGCGGTAGATGCGTTCGTAGTGGCGGGTCATTACCTTGAATTCGTCGGTCAGCGAAATTTCGTCGTAGCTGTCCAGACTGTTGACCACGGCAAAGTCGATGCCTAATTTATAGAATACATTGGTGTAAAGGCGCATCTGAGCAAGGTCGGCCACACCGAGCAACTGGTACGTTGGGCGGCAGGGATTGACGAGCGGTCCAAGCAGGTTGAACAGGGTACGGACTCCCAAAGCCTTGCGTACGGGGCCTACAAACTTCATGGCCGGGTTGAAAAGCTGGGCGTGAAGATAGGCAATGTTGCATTGGTCCATGCTGCGCTTCAGGGTGTCGGCATGGTTGGTGAAGCGGATGCCGTGCTGCTCGATGACGTTACTGGCGCCGCTGACCGACGTGGCTCCGTAGTTGCCGTGCTTGGCTACTTTGTAGCCGGCACCTGCTACAACGAAGCATGCGCAGGTCGAGATGTTGAACGTATTCTTGCCGTCGCCGCCCGTCCCTACAATGTCAATGGGATGATACGGGCTGAAGTCGATGGGGATGCGTGTCTCCATCAGTGCCTCGCGAAATCCGATCAGCTCATCGACTGTGATGCCGCGCATCTGGAAGGCGGTGAGCAGGGCAGCAATCTGTGCTTCCGGATACATCTCGTGGGTGATGTTGAGGAGGATTTGCCGGGTTTCTTCCGAGGTCAGTTCTTCGTGGTTGAAGAGTCGGGATAATATTTCTTTCATAATGATTTTCTTTGTTGAGTGTATGTTGTATTACATTTATCAAGTTCTCGAGGCTGGACGGTTATTGTCGGATCCAGTTATTAATGATTGTTTTCCCGTCGGGGGTCAGAATGGATTCGGGATGGAATTGAATACCCTGTACGTCGAGCCGGCGATGCCTCAGGGCCATGATGTGACCTTCGGCGCTGACTGCTGTTACGACCAGTTCGTCGGGCAGGCCTTCCGAATCGACTACCCATGAGTGGTAGCGTCCGGCCTGAATTTCGTCAGGCAGACCGTTGAAGAGGTAATCATCGTTTTCGTGGAGTATCTTTACAGGTGTCTGTATGCCGTGGAATACTTCTTTCAGGTTGGTCAGCCGGGCACCGAAGGCTTCACCGATGGCTTGTTCGCCTAAGCAGATGCCCAGTATCGGCTTGACGCCGGCATATGTGCGGATGGTGTCTAACAGCAGGCCTGCTTCTTCGGGGATGCCCGGGCCGGGCGACAGGAGAATCTTGTCGTAGCGTTGCAGGTCGGGCAGGCGGAAACAGTCGTTGCGTACAACTTCGACTTCGGTCCCAAGTTCTTTCACCAAGTGTACCAGGTTGTAGGTGAAAGAGTCGTAATTGTCGATGATGACTATCATGATTTTTTTGTTTTTGTAAGGGTTGTGGTTTATAGTTTCTCGGCCATTTCGATGGCTTTCCGCAGGGCGCCGAGTTTGTTGTTTACTTCCTGCAGTTCGTATTCTTCGTTGCTCTTGGCCACGATTCCTCCGCCGGCCTGGAACCAGAGTACGCCGTTGCGGCTGACGAAGGTGCGGATGGTGATGGCCTGGTTCAGCGATCCGTTCAGTCCGATGAAGCCGATGCAACCGCCATAGGCACCGCGGTTGTGCGGCTCCAGTTCGCTGATCAGCTGCATGGCGCGCACCTTGGGAGCACCGCTCAAGGTACCGGCCGGAAACGTGTCGATGAATGCCTTGACGGGGTCGGCATCATCGTTCAGAGTTCCGCTGACGCGGCTGACCAGGTGAATGACGTGGCTGTAGTATTGCATCTCTTTGTAGAAATCGACTTTGACGTCGTGGCAGTTTCGCGAAAGGTCGTTGCGTGCCAGATCAACGAGCATCACGTGTTCGGCATTCTCTTTGGGGTCGTCGTGCAGGTAGCGGGCATTGGCGGCATCCTGTTCAGGGTCGCCGGTACGTTTGGTTGTTCCTGCAATAGGGTCGATGTAGGCACGGCGTCCTTCGATGCGGCAGTGGGTTTCGGGCGAAGAACCGAAGATGCGGAATCCGCCGAAGTCGAAATAGAACAGATAGGGCGAAGGATTGATGCTGCGTAAGGCACGGTACAGCTTGAAGTCATCGCCTATGAAACGCTGTTCGAAGCGGCGTGAAAGCACAATCTGGAAAACGTCGCCCCGCAGGCAGTGGGCAATGCCCTGACGGATGTTGGCCTTGTGCTGCTCGTCGGTGAGCGGCGAGGTGACGGGACCCGAAGCATGGAACTCGTAGGCGGTATAGTTGCGGTTGTGGATGGCGCGTTGCACCACGTCGAGTTGGCTTTTCTCGCCTTCGCCCAGCATTTCGAGGAGCATCATTTCGTTGCGGAAGTCGTTGAACACAATCAGATATTTGTAGAGGATGTACAGCATGTCGGGGGCATCGTTGGTGGCTTCGCGGCTGTCCTTTACCGGGATGTTCTCGAAGTAGCGGACTGCGTTGAACGAGGTATAGCCGTACAGGCCGCAGTAGTTGCTGTATTCGCCTTCTACTTGGAAACGTCTCAGGAAGTCGTTGATGGCGTTTTCAACGCGGTAAGTGTCGGTTATCGCCCGTTCTTCGCGCCGGCCGTCGGGCAGGCGGAACACTGCCGTGCCGTGGTCGATGCTGATGCTTGCCAGCGGGCAGAGGGCGATGAAGGAACGGTTGTTTTCGCTTCCGTGGTAGTCGGAACTCTCCATGAGGGCGCTTTGCGGAAAGATGTCGCGCACCTTCAGGTATGTGGTTACGGGGGTGTGAAGGTCGCCAAGCAGGGTGCGGCTGACGGTCTGATATCGGAATATGGTTGGGGTCATAATGCAGTTGTATTTGATGTGTTGAACGATGGAGTATTATACTTCAGATAAGTTTCGATGTCTTTGTCGCCCCGTCCTGAAACGGTCAGTACAACCACGTCATCGGGTTTGAACTTGACTTTTGCCAAAGCACCGAGGGCGTGGGCGCTTTCCAGTGCGGGAATGATGCCTTCGAGGCGTGTCAGCTGGTAGGCGGCACGGATGGCTTCGTCGTCGTTGACGGCCAGGACGAGTGCGCGTTTCTGTTTGGCCAGATTGGCGTGCATGGGGCCGATGCCGGGGTAGTCGAGGCCGGCGGAAATGGAGTAGGGCTCCTGTATCTGTCCGTCTTCGTCCTGAATGACGTAAGTGCGTGCGCCGTGTATGATGCCCAGTTGTCCCAAGGCAATGGTGGCGGCGGTCATGCCGGTTTCCACCCCTTTGCCTCCGGCTTCGGCCAGAACGATCTGTACGCGGCTGTCATCCACGTAGTGGTAGATGGTGCCTGCTGCGTTGCTACCGCCGCCCACGCAAGCGATGAGGTAGTCGGGATAGTCGCGTCCTTCCTGTTCGAGCAGTTGTTTGCGGATCTCTTCGCTGATGACCGACTGCAGTCGTGCCACCATGTCGGGATAGGGGTGAGGGCCTACGGTGGAACCTATTATATAATAGGTGTCCTGCGGATGGCAGCACCAGTCGCGGATGGCTTCGTTGGTGGCATCTTTCAGGGTCATGTTGCCCGAGGTGACGGGCACGACCGTGGCACCGAGCATCTTCATCTTCTCGACGTTGATGTGCTGGCGTTCCACGTCGGTCTTACCCATATAGACGATGCATTCCATGTTCATCAGGGCACATACCGTAGCGGTGGCTACGCCGTGTTGTCCGGCACCGGTCTCGGCAATGATGCGTTTCTTGCCCATGTGGCGTGCCAGCAGAATCTGTCCGACGGTGTTGTTTATCTTGTGGGCTCCCGTGTGGTTCAGATCTTCGCGTTTCAGATAGATCTTGCATCCGTATTGTTGTGAAAGGCGGTTGGCTAAATAGAGTGGGGAGGGGCGTCCTACATAGTCGCGTAGCAACTGGTCGTACTGGCGGCGAAAACTTTCGCTTTGCAGTACGTCGAGGTAAGTATCCTGCAGTTCTTTTACGCAACGGTGCAGTATTTCGGGGATGTAGGTGCCGCCGAATTCGCCGTAATAGCCTTGTTCATCTACTAAGTAAGTCATATTTGTATGGTTTTAAAGTTATGGTTTGTTACTGCTGTATGGGTAAAATGGAAAGAGCCCTGCCGCAAGTGCGGCAGG
>CAJKOW010000033.1 GCA_905201685.1 uncultured Bacteroides sp.
AAGCCTGTCGCAATCAGCAACAGGACTTCCGGCGGCCGTCCGTTTGATGGTTTGCATCAGGCAGACTTCCCCACCGGGAAACCTGCCCGAAGACTGTTATTTCTTGCAGCAACGAGGCTTCAGTTGCTTGAAGAAGTCGTTACCCTTGTCATCGACGAGGATGAATGCCGGGAAGTCTTCAACTTCAATCTTCCAGATAGCCTCCATGCCCAGTTCGGGATATTCTACGCACTCGATGCTCTTGATGTTGTTCTGTGCCAGGATGGCTGCAGGACCACCGATGGAGCCGAGGTAGAAACCACCATGTTTCTTGCAGGCATCGGTCACAGCCTGGCTGCGGTTACCCTTGGCCAGCATGATCATGCTGCCGCCGTGGCTCTGGAACAGGTCAACGTACGGGTCCATACGTCCGGCAGTCGTCGGTCCCATCGAACCGCAAGCCATGCCCTTCGGAGTCTTGGCCGGTCCGGCGTAGTAGATGGGGTGATCCTTGATGTATTGCGGCAGGTCTTCGCCACGGTCCAGACGTTCTTTCAGCTTGGCATGAGCAATGTCGCGGCCTACGATGATGGTACCGCTCAAGCTCAGGCGGGTAGCAACCGGATATTTGGTCAGTTCCTTCAGGATGTCGGCCATCGGCTGGTTCAGATTGATCTTCACAGCATCGCCTTCGCCTGCCTGACGCAATTCTGCAGGAATCAGTTCGCCGGGATGGCTGTCGAGCTTCTCAATCCAGATACCGTCTTTGTTGATCTTGCAACGGATGTTGCGGTCGGCCGAGCACGATACGCCCAGACCAACGGGGCACGATGCGCCGTGACGCGGCAGACGGATGATGCGTACATCGTGAGCATAGTACTTACCACCGAATTGTGCACCCAAACCGATGTTGTGAGCCTCTTCGAGCACCTTCTTCTCCAGTTCGAGGTCGCGGAAAGCACGGCCGTACTCGTTGCCCGTCGTAGGCAGGTTGTCGTAGAAACGGGTCGAAGCCAACTTCACTGTCAGCAGGTTCTTCTCGGCCGACGTACCACCGATGACGAAGGCAATGTGATAGGGCGGGCAGGCTGCCGTACCCAGCGTCTTCATCTTCTCAACGAGGAAGGGGACGAGCGTCTCGGGATTCAGGATGGCTTTCGTCTCCTGATACAGGTAAGTCTTGTTGGCCGAACCACCACCCTTGGTGACGCACAGGAATTCGTATTCCATGCCCTGCGTAGCCTCGATGTCAATCTGTGCGGGGAGGTTGCACTTGGTGTTCACTTCTTCGTACATGGTGAGCGGAGCATTCTGCGAGTAGCGCAGGTTCTCCTCGGTATATGTCTTGTACACACCTAATGAAAGGGCTTCTTCATCGCAGTAGCCCGTCCATACCTGCTGACCTTTCTCGCCATGGATGATGGCCGTACCGGTGTCCTGGCAGAAGGGCAGCACTCCTTTGGCAGCCACTTCGGCATTGCGCAGGAAAGTCAGTGCTACATATTTATCGTTGTCGCTTGCCTCGGGATCGCTCAGAATCTTGGCCACCTGCTCGTTGTGCGAGCGGCGCAGCATGAACGATACATCGCGGAAAGCGGCATTGGCCATGGCGGTCAGTCCTTCCTTTTCAATCTTCAGGATGGGTTTTCCTTCAAACTCGCTTACAGACACATAGTCCTTCGTAAGCAGATAATACTCAGTCGTATCCTTACCCTTCTCGAACATGGGCTGATACTTGAACGGAGGTGTTGTTGCCATAATTACTACTTGCTATTTTAAGTTAATATTGAATTTTCCAGATTCCGCATGCCACCGATGCGATCCACGCCTGACGATGGTGAATCATTTTAGGGGTCCATTCTGTGACCTCTATCTTCCGTGACAAAGCATACTGGCTATTTGCATAAATTTCTTTTTTTTCTTCAAACGATTTTGCTGCTGCTTCCCGGTTATTTTTTTTCGACTCCAACAACGTCAGATTTCCCAAACGATAGCGATAATTCTCGGCTTCTTCTTCCGAAAAATCAGCACTCCAGTCTTCTGTGTAAGCTTCGGGCAAAATATGTTCTATCGTCCCGGTATCTATTTCAAAATCGGCATGAAGCCCATTAGGCAAAGCAGCTTCCACTTTATAAAGAATGTATCGCACCAACTTGCGCGTAGCGCTGTTATTGGTATTCATAACCTTATGTTCAAAATAACGTTTGAAATCTTCGTCATTCAAATAAATGGGTCGTATATCTTCCAATATTTGTCTTACGGTAATATCTTCCGACTTAAAGATTCTGACCGATGCACGGTTGTAAACCTTCTCCATATCATTCGTCTGCAATTTTGCAATTACATTATATCTGAACGATAAAGAAACAATTGCACGGAGTACCTTCTTAAAATCGGAAACAGAGAGTTTGTCATAAGCTATCATCAGCAAAGAATTGCATTGCGTCACCCGAAACAAAGTCAGTGCCCGAATATCTTCCCGAATCTCCTTGTCATTTTCCCACAACACATCGTCCGGAGTAAACAAAGCGATATAGACATATGCATTCTTTTCCAGCTCATCAAGCAGAGCAAACACCCGTTCTCCATCCTGCACCATTTGCTTGACAACCTTAAACAGATATTCTTTCGAAATCAGGCTCATGCGAGTATTCAGATACTGACGGAGGAAAATAGGGAAAGCCTTCAATCCTACAATATCAATAATCTTCTTCCACTGTACCCGTACTTGCTTCAGATCAGTTTCACTCTTTGCAACCAATGAAAAAAGATAATTCTTCAACAAATCGGTAGAAGTCAGTTCCAGTCCTCTTGAATTCAGCGTTTCAAATACAGTATATGCATTCAGTTCGTTCTCAACGACAATTTGAATGAACATCAGCCGTTCCCCCACAATCTCATTCAGGAAATAAGCTATGCTCTCCCCTGACAAATCTTGTTTGAACCGTTCATCAATAACCTTCGAGAAGAACAAATAAGCATTCCACAACAGTTTTTCCGAATCGGATAACTTCATCTGATTAACCGGTTCTTTAAATGCAACAAGGCGCTGCTGATAAAATGCATCATTATTTTCATTCAACGATAATTTACTGGAATATCTCAACGATGTAGGGTCCTTTTGGCCAATATACTGATTCATCAAAATCTCCACTCGCTCCCTATTGGCTTCTTTGTCAACATCATTGTCGGCCAGTGTACGAATTTTATTGATCAATGCCAGAATCAGGATACTAAGAGTAGCAAAGCGCTGTTGTCCATCAATAATATAGTAATTTTTACCATCAATATTCTGAAGGACAACCGAGCCCATGTAATGTACACTGCCAGTCTGTTCTGAATTTAAAATATCATTCCACAAATCTTCCCAATTATCCTCATCCCAAGAATAATCTCTTTGAAACAAAGGAACTTGCAATTTTTTACCATTGCCTAATACCTCATTCAAAGTGACAGTCTTAGTATCTAAAAGATTCGTAGCACCCATAGGCTTTATACATTATCAGTGAATACAGTACAAAGATAAGAAGTATTATCGAAATATTTCTTTAATCGAAAGCCTTTTCTTTGGCGGCGAGGGAGGTTTTTAGGAATAATTTATTAGCTTCTCTACCCAATATGCACCTACCTGCACAAGCCTACCTATTCTCCACCTTCTTCATTCTTCCTATCAATTCGTCACCCAGCGCGCTCTTCACCTCGATGTGCTTCAGCACGGCAGTGACAAAAGGATTGCTCTCGAAGTCGCCGCGCACCTGCTCGAAGTCCATTTCCTTCTCCAGGCGCGAACCGTCGGCACCGAAACCGGTCATGGAGGCCATGGAGAACTCCTTCTTGGCATCCTCATAAACCATGCGGTCGAGGCCGATGACAGACTCTTTCCACTTCTCGACGATGCGGATGATGTCGGCAGCCGTCATGGCTTCGGGCTTCACGCCGTAGAACTCTTCCAGCTTCTCGTAAGCCCACGTCCACTCGTACGTATAATAGTTGAGGTGCATCCGACCAAACTCCGCATTGATTTCCTTCAGCTTGTTGATGCGACCTGATTCGACGGCATCTATCAGCGCATCAACTTCGCTCTTCGGCGCTATCAAGCCGGAGATATCTACCCACTCGCCACTGCCAATGGCCGTATCGGGACGGAGGCGGGCACGGATTTCGTCGTCGTTGCGGAAGTCAATGCCTTCGAGCCGCTTGATGACCGAGTTGCCGAGGAACTTGTGGATGGCAATCTCGTAGAACTTGATGCCCTTGGCCAGCGAAGAGTTGCGTATCTTGGCGCTGTGGAAAGAATAGATGTCGGACAGTTCACCGCTGGCATGACGCAGGTTGAGCAGCGTCTCGCGACCCTTGAACATCTTCTGCACGGTATAAGGACTAAGCAGGTTGTAATTGATGAAGTCCAGTTTGTTGGGGTCTTTGCGACCGTCGCGCTTGGGCCACTTCTGTGCATCACGAATCGTACCGACACTGCGCAGGTTGACGCCCGGAACCAGATACGTAGTGTTGTTCTGCTCGATGAGGTACGAGAAGGGCAGGTTGGACGTATCCGAATGGTTGACGTGGCGACCCATGACGAGCGAGAAGGCACCCACGCGGGCAGGCCACAGGATGTAAGAGTCCGATGTAGTCTTGGCACCGCGCTCCAGCGTACCCTGATGGATGGGACCGAGCTTATACATGTGATTGCTCTGGTTAGAGCCCGAACCGGCATTCATAAACGAGAACATACCGGCAATGAGCAACGTTGACTTGTGGTGCGTCACGGTGAACGGTCCGGCAAAGATGGCGCATGCCTCACCATTCTCTCCCTGGCAGTTGCTGAAGAACAACGAATCGCTGGCCGAATAGTTATGCCCCAACTTGCAGGCCTGCCCCACGAAACAGCGGGTCAGCATCACTCCGTCGTCAACGTGCGAGCCGCTGGAGATGATGAAGTCGTCGCAGATAACCCCGTCTCCAATGTATACCGGAGCAGCCTCGTTACTGTTGATACTACCGTTATAGAGACGGCAAGTACCAACGATTCGGGCATGGCTGCCAATGCGTATGTTCTTGATAGAACCTGTATTCATAATCGTCACATGGTCGCCTATCGTCCCCATTGCAGAAGCGTGCTTATTGGCATAAAATTCAGTTATCTCTTTCAGCCGGGCAATGAGTTCGGGGCGGTGGCGATACAGGGCCATGATATAGGCCAGATGCGCCGACAATTTGTCGTTGATAAGCACCTCACGGCCGCCGGTCTCGTTGAGCACCGATACCTCGACCCCATTTCCGAAACGCGAAAGACCATCGACAAGGATGATGTCCACGTTCTCGATGAACGTGTCGTGCCCTATCTCGTAGTTGGCAATGTAGTTCTGCACGTTCTCGATGCAACAGTTGTCGCCCACGGTGACGTTGTGCAGTGTCACGTGGCGCAGTCCAGAGTGCTTGCGAATGCCACCCGCCAAGGTGAATTCGGTCTGGAATGCACCCAGACGTACCTCGCCCGAAAAGCGGGTATGGTGTACGAACTCAGTCGAAAAATCTTCCGACACACTTACTTTCTCCCAATCATCGGCCAGACAGGACTGGCTCTTAAGCCGAAGCACCTCGTCTTCGGTCAGTTTTCTATACTCCTTCATTCAATATTCTTTGTTTATGCAGGTGTACCCTATTAAGGAAATGCTTTCTTCAGGCACGGATTACACGGAAATTCACAGATTATTTTGATTTCCGTGTTTTTCCACGTAATCCATAACAAGAAGTCCATAGCCTCTCATTTTAGTACACCTTCGTTATCTCATTCAGTTTGTTCTATCCTTGTTTCAGGACTCCCCGAAAACACATGAAACGCAAGCAGAAGCCACCCTGTTCGGGCTGCGTCCGCTTACGTTTCATAGAGATTCAGTCTGTTTCCGTCCGCCAGAGCCGGAACAAAGCCGTATAGTTATGCTTCTCCGTTCTCGTCGTAATTCTGGTAAAGGAAGTCGTTGTACGGATACTTCTGTACGTGCAGTTCCTTTACACGCTTATAAACCACCTCCTTCAGCTGCTCGAGGTTGGTACGTTCGCGAGCCGAAATGAACAGGCAGTTGTCCTCCATCTTGGCCATCCAGGTACGCATCAGTTCCTCCAGCGTCCAGTTCGCCTTGGTGCGGGGAGTCAGGTCGTCCTCGTCCTTCCGGATGTAGGTGTAGGCATCTATCTTGTTAAATACCAGTATCATGGGTTTGCCTGCCGCGCCTATGTCGGCCAGCGTCTTGTTCACGACCTCGATCTGTTCCTCAAAGTCAGGGTGCGAGATGTCCACCACGTGCAGCAGCAAGTCGGCTTCGCGCACCTCGTCCAGTGTGGACTTGAACGAATCGACCAAGTCGGTAGGCAACTTGCGGATGAAGCCGACGGTGTCGCTCAGCAGGAACGGCAGGTTGTCGATGATGACCTTGCGCACCGTCGTGTCGAGCGTAGCAAAAAGTTTGTTTTCGGCAAATACCTCGCTCTTGGCCAGAAGATTCATCAGCGTGGACTTACCGACGTTGGTATAGCCCACCAACGCCACACGGATCAGGCGTCCGCGGTTCTTGCGCTGCGTGGCCTTCTGCTTATCAATCTCAGCCAGACGTTCCTTGAGCAGCGACATACGGTTCAGGATGATACGTCGGTCCATTTCGAGCTGCGTTTCACCCGGTCCACGAAGTCCTACGGAACCTTTTCCTCCTCCGGCTCCCGAGCCACCTCCCTGACGTTCGAGGTGCGTCCACAAACGTTGCAGGCGGGGTAACATGTATTTGTACTGTGCCAGCTCGACCTGCGTCTTGGCATTGGCCGTCTGTGCACGCATGGCGAAGATGTCGAGGATGAGCGACGTACGGTCCAGTATCTTCACCTTCAGTTCGCTTTCGATGTTGCGTATCTGCTTGGCCGACAGTTCGTCGTCGAAGATAACCATCCCGACCTCTCTCTCTGCCTCTTCCTCGTCGTGGATGTATTGTTTGATTTCGTCCAGTTTACCTTTTCCGATGTAGGTCACCGAGTTGGCCTGGTCCAGCTTCTGCGTGAACCGCTTTACGACTTCCGCCCCGGCTGTCTCAGCCAGGAAGGCCAGTTCGTCGAGGTACTCATTCGTCTTACGCTCGTCCTGCGTCTTCGTAATGAGTCCTACCAACACGGCTGTCTCTACCTGTGCTTCGGAAATTACAAATTCTTTCATTGCCATTTCTCTATACCTTATTTATATATATACTGTTCCGATGCTGTCCGTTCCAAAGGTAGCTGTGTGGACAACTGCCCAGCTCCAGCCAATACGCAGCATCATTGCGCGGCAAATATACTGATTTATCGGGAATAATTACTATATTATCTGTCCGAAGTAAACGATCCTACCCATTAATAAAGAAATCCTATCAAGATTTGAAATCCATTTTTCCAACGCTAATGAGAGTGGCAATACAGAGTTATTCTCTTTGGCATACCAGTCATATTCAAAACTAAAAAAGCCGTATTACACTATTTAAGTAATAATACGGCTCTTATTTGGTAATAAAGGATTAATAAATCCTAATAATCGAACATTTAATGTCTATTGCTATATACCCCTCACCTTATTCGGTAAAGTTCGCTTCCATATATTCTTCCCAAGCATCAAGCGAGAAGAACAAAGTAGTAGGATTAGTAGATATACCAGCTCTTCCTTGATCAAATAATGTTTTAACAGAACCAAATAGTGAATTGGGGCCAAAAACAATAGATTCCAACTCGTTATCTCCATTCAATGATACAACGCCTAATGGAAAATCATCCTTTGTACCTTGGAACAGACCATAGGCAGATCCACCAACCAATTCACCATCATCAGAATTTAAGAATACCCCCAAATAGGTGGGTTGCATCATAGCTTCTTTACCATTAATGTCAATTTGTACTTTCACATTATCGTTTACAGTCATGCTTTCATCAACATACGGATAACCGTTGTAAATTCCATTCGCATCTGGATTCTCCGTAGCACCCTTATAAGGATTAAGCATACGAACACGCATACTACCATCCGGAAATTCAGCATATTCAGCACTAATATACCAAGACAATGGATATTCTACCCCATAAATAGCTGAAACAATACCATCTGTATAGATTGCTGTCTCAATCGGATTCCACTTAATGCGGATAATATTACCGCTAACATAAGTCTGCTGATCGGCATAAGGATTGTAACTACCTTCAGTAAACTTCAGTGCATAGCTGTAAGATACACCTATTTCTGCATTAGGGAACTTAATAGTCAACGGCGCTTCAGCTTCACCAGCTTCAAAAGTAACAGTTTCGGGAACTTCAAACACATTTTCCGTATTGCTAAGTACTTCCACAGATACAGTAGCGGCACTTTCAGTATTCGTACGCCCCACTGTCAATGTCATCTCCAAAGCAGCTTCGGGTTCCAATTCAAGTGCATAATTATTGTCTGCCGAAAAATAAGCACCCGGGCAGTTAGGGTCAACAACTGGAGAAGGTTCTCTTTCAATATCATCAGAACAAGCTGTAAAAGAGAGCAGAGCTCCAGCCAGCGCCATCAGAAAATATTTATTAATAGTCTTCATATTATGTTATCTATTTTAAAAGAAAAATTAGTCAGTAACGCCATCTGTAAGTCCCATACCTTCACCCGGCTTAGGCATACTACCTTCATTGTTATTAGCTGTAGGAGGAATGCCGGGGTTAGAACTTGTTTCGGCCTGCGGGATACGCATCAGCAACCAGCCATTATCAGCAGCTACATTGAACGCAAAAGCATCAGGATAATTGGTTTCCACACCGTTCTTTACGCGAACAACGTTCTTACCCAAGCGCATTACGTCGGCCATAGCAAAGCCTTCGCCCCATAATTCTACACGACGTTGGAACCAGACTTCATTTTGAAAATTGCTTGCCGAACTTGCAGTACATATATAATCGGGGTTACGGTATGTTTTGACAAAGTTCTCCAAAATCTGTTTACCTGAAGGAATATCACCTGCCATAGCTGTTGCTTCCGCCTGAATCAGAATCATTTCTTCGGCACGCATCAAAGGCCAGTCGTTAGCAGCTACATTGTTACCTAATCCTCCATACATACCAAACTTCACATTCGTGTAAGGTAAGAATTTTGCCTTAGCCTGGTTCGGCAATTCCAATGTAGCGATATCGTCACCACTAGCAAGTCCCCTCCAACTTTGTCCAGTCAAGTTATCTGAATGCAAATTGGCATCCACCCACCAGCCTTTACGAACGTCAGTAGAGGGAATCTTGTTAAACAACAGCACGTTAATGGATTTATACGTACCTACACCAGCCGAATATGAACCTTCGCAGAAGGATCCAATAACTCCCGGCCATGAAATCAAACTGTTTGAAGCATTGTAGTCTGCCTCGGTTATTTCGAGCGCCCAAATCCAACCGTTTCCGCTCTCCTGAGAGTCAACGAACGTGGGCTTGGTCAGTTCATTTCTTTCATAAGGAGTATAGCCTTCCATTGCTTTGGCTGCGTCATCAGCAGCAGCTTGCCAGTTCTCCATATAGAGGTTGGCACGGGCACGCAGACCGTAAGCCACCTGCTGATCAATTTCGCCGGCATTCTTACGCACAAAACCTTCCAAGTCAGAGATGGCTGAGTTCAGGTCGTTCATTATCAGTTCGTAAACCTCTGCTACCGTAGCACGCGGATTATTAGGATCAGCACTCATTTCTTCGGTCACGATGGGCACACAAGGCTTTTCTTCATTTCCTTTATATTTGAATTGGAAATAAGGAGCTACATTCAGGTAATCGAAAGCACGTGTGGCTTTAGCTTGTCCACGGTAAGCCTTCAATGTAGGATCTTCTGTATCAGCAGGGATGGATTTGATAATATCATTAGCCATTTTTATCTGGTTGTAAAACAAAGCCCAACGCATGTAAGGGTTAGCATACGTATCGCTACGGTCAGAATATTCACTACAAGTAGTAAACCAGTTATATCCGCTGTTTGGACCTACCATATCAGGGCCATTCAGATCGTTGGACAGGCACACGGCAGGATAGCCGAAGTCATCTCCTCGTCCCTGACTGCCAAAAACAGGGAACTGTTGCAAATTATTAGCGTACATACCTGTAACTTCAGCGGCAAGGAGTTCTGGATCAGCAGAAACTACTTCCTGCTTTTGGTCGGAAGTGAAAGTACCGCTCTGCGGGAAGGTGTCAAGGTCAACACACGAGGCCAATGATAAGCTTCCGATAGCCAGAGTGGATAATATTTTATTATATGTTTTCATATTTAATTTTTCTATTTGATTAAATGATAGTTAGAATTTCAAAGTAATACCTCCGGTAATGGTTCTCAGTGCAGTGTAAGTAAAATTACCGCTTCCTGTCGAACTTCCCAGACCGAGGAATTGACGCGGGTCAAATCCTTTACGGCAAGAGAATACTGCCAGATTATCGCCTTGCACGTACAAACGTAAGCTAGATACTCCTAATGCTTGCGTCCAGCGTTTGGGCAATGTATATCCTAATGTCACATTGTTCAAACTCAGATAGTCAGAGCTTACAAGGAAACGTGAAGACATACGCTGACTAGAAACGTCGGATACGTTCATACGAGGTATATCACTGTTCGGGTTTTCAGGAGTCCATGCCTTTAGTACGTCTTTGTGGAAGTTCTGTCCCATCAGGTCACCAGTCTGCATCAATGCTTCGTAAGTACCGTCGTATACTTTACCACCAAGCTGATAAGAGAGTTGTACTCCCAAATCAAAACCATAAGCGCTCAACTGAGTGCCGAAACCACCGTATACTTTAGCCAATGTGCTACCCAGGTCAGACTGCTGTGCTTTTTCGTAGTCAGTAGTAATGGTGTAATCACCGTTATCCGGATCAACATAATATTGTGGCAGACCGTTTTCTTTGTTTACACCTGCGTAAACCGGCAGATAAGCATTGTACAAAGAACCGCCCACAGCATAAATGGCATTGCTGTATTTGATGCCCGTTTCACGTACGCTTTCATCCAATTCAGTTATTTTATTGGTGTAATGTGTCAAGTTAAAATTAGCTGTCCATTCCAAATTACGGTTTTTATAAATCACACCGTTAACATCAAGTTCGATACCCTGGTTTACAATAGAACCCACGTTCTTAGGAATGCTTGAATAACCAAATGAAATAGGCACAGGTTGGTTGTAAAGCAAGTCACTGGTTTTACGGTTGAAATATTCTACTGTACCGTTGAAGCGTCCATCGAAAGTTTCAAAATCGAAACCAACATTAAAGGCATGAGAGGTCTCCCACGTAATGTCTTTGTTACCCTTAAATGCAAAAGCCACTGCAAAGTCGCCATTACTGTTGGTTACAGTATATTGGTCGGCATAAGCATAATAGTAAACAGAAGAAGAACCAAGGTTATCATTACCCTGTACACCATAGCTCGCCTTAAACTTCAACATGTCAAGCCAGTCAATACCACTCATGAAGTCTTCTTTAGTCATCAACCAGGCTAAACCGACACTACCGAAGTTACCCCAACGATTGTCTGGATGGAAACGTGAAGAAGCATCACGACGATAAGAAGCAGAAAGGAAGTACTTGCCGTCATAGTCGTATTGCACACGAGCCAAATAACCCATCGTAGTATATTCATGTGTATAAGAACTTACAGAAGGAGGAGTATTAATGGTATTGTTTAACTCGCCGATGTAGGGGTTATACATCATTGTATTAGAACCTCCCAAATACTGGATTTTATGACTGTATGATTCGAAACCGGCCAACACGTCAATGTTGTGCATATCGGCCAATGTCGTTTTGTAAGTAGCCATGTACTGTTGGTTTATGTCGAAAAGACGCTGGTGCACTACTGATACATAACCACCACTGGTAGAAGCACTTCCATAGAACGGATTACCGATAGAGTTAGCACGTTGGTTCAGCACGTTGGCACCCAAAGTAGCAGTGATGCTCAAACCCTCAAGTGGAGTAATAGTGGCATACCATTTGCTAGAAAGCTGGTCACTATACGTGTTCTGGTCGTCCAAAGCCATTGTTCCGGCAGGGTTACCCATGAGTGTAGGACGGCTGAAGTTTGTTGAACCTGATCCGAAGTCATAAACTGTCAAACCTCGATTATCTTTCATAATGCTACCGTCGGCATTGCGTACGTACATCGGATAAATGGGGGCTATAAGATTGGATATGTAGAACAAGTTTCCTGTTGAACCCCAATCTGCCTGTCCCGACGGAGATTTAATATTATAATAAGTATAAGCAATATTTGTACCTACTTTCAGCCATTTATTTGCTTGATAGTCAGTTTTTGCACGTCCACTGAAACGTTCGAAACCAGAATTAGCAATGATACCATTATCGTCCAAGTAACCGGCAGATACGTAATAATTCATCTTATCAGAAGCACCCGAAACTGTTACATTGTATTCTTGTCGCAAATTGTTTTTACCGAAGATCTCATCATACCAGTCGTCCGGTGTATAATAGTAAGTACCATCAGAATAACCAAGTTTGGCATTGGGGTTAAGTTTGAAATTTGTTCCAATCAACTTTTCACCCTCGGGAACAGTGTATACCAAATAGCCCAAACCGCCATTCTTGTCATCCAGCAATGTCTTGTCGGCAAAAGCATAAGCCTCAGCAGCTGAAGAACCTGCATAATACTTCGAATTGAACATAGCACGGTAAGCGGTTTCATAATACATGGCCGGATCGGTCATTACGTCGTAGTTTGGCACGCCACGTTTGTTAGAACCCCATTTGGCATCTACAGTAATCTGCGGAGCACCCGAAGCTCCTTTTTTAGTAGTAATCAACACTACACCGTTAGCACCACGCGCACCATAAATAGCGTTAGCCGCAGCATCTTTCAATACGGTCATAGATTCTATATCCTGAGGATTAATGGCGGAGATTTCACCGTCGTAAGGAACGCCGTCCACTACATATAATGGGCTATTGCTGGCAGACATTGAACCAATACCACGTATGCGGATGCTTGCTGACGTACCAGGCTGTCCACTGCTTTGCGTAATTTGTACACCAGCAACCTGTCCAGCCATAGCATTTGTAACATTTGAGACAGCGCGTTCTGCTATTTTATCAGATTTAATAGTAGAAGCCGAACCGGTAAATGCAGACTTCTTAGCCGTACCATAAGCCACCACCATCACTTCATCCAGCAACTCAGTATTCGACCTTAACACGACGCGTATATTGGGCTTGATTTCAACCTCCTGAGTTTCCATACCAATATACGAAATCTGCAAAGTCTTCGCGGAACTTGGTACGTTCGTTAATTCGAATTTACCATCTATATCGGTCACAATACCAATCTGTGTACCTTTCACCAATACAGACGCTCCAATAACTGGCTGCCCGTCTTCTTCCGAAATCACGACACCCGTGACTTTCTGAGTTTGGGCAGTTACTAAGCCTATTCCTACAAAAAGACAGGCCAATAACAGCATTAATTTTCTTTTCATAAATTCTCTCTTAAAGTTTAACTTTACATTAATTGTTTCTTTACTCTAACAAAATGCAAATATATTAATAAATATGAAACGGACAACTGTTTTATCAAAAAAACCTTGTAAATCTATCAATATGTTATCGAAAGCACCGTTTATATGTTTAATAACAGGTTTTTGCTGTTTAAAAAAGCTAAATGACGGGAGTGCCGCTATCACTATGATCTGATAAAATTCTCCTTTTAGCTCTTTGAACGAGGGATATTTAACATAAAATTGTTAAAGCATTCAAATCCTTCTGAACGATGGGAGCTTCATCAACAGATCGTTTCACATTGCCCCAGGTTTATTATACCGAGTGGCAGTCGTAATGACCACAGTGCATGAAGATGGTATTGATCGAAAGTCAGTGTTTTCCTTCTCTTTCTGACAGAATGAACCGATGTTTCGGCTTTTACCATTTTATCGTTCGAATACATTGTATTTATCATGACAATTTTGTTTTCTTGGTCGTACGGGCTGAGGAGATGAGATGTTCAACAGAGGATTTGTGCATCAAGATTGGGCTATTTGTCTTCCGATTGCAAGGGCAGTGTTTGTGAACAAGGTAGATTATCAATGTTTTAACGGCAACATTCTGTTTTCATCCGTACATTTCCCCGTCGATTTACGTCTATATGACATTAACCTAATAACAGTTTATGATGAATAAGATAACCTACAATCTGGTTTATAACCGGAAAAAATGCCTCAACAGGCGTGGGCAGGCATTAGTTCAGGTAGAAGCTTACCTGAAGGGAAAGAAAAAGTATTTTTCAACCAAGGTTTACTTGCGCCCTGATCAATGGGACAACACACGTCAGCTGGTCAGGAAGCACCCAAATGCAAACGAATTGAACAGAGCTATTCGTAGTTTTGTCATATCCATGGAGCAGAAAGAACTGGAGTTATGGAGGCAAGGCAGGGTTATCAGTCTCGATTTGTTGAAAGACGAGATATTGAACGAAGGGAATCAGACACTGTTCATTCCCTTCTTCAGACGTGAAGTGGAGTCCTCATCTTTGCGCGAGAGTACGAAGCACAATCATCGCTCCACACTCGTGCTGCTTCAGGATTTTCAGAAGGATGTCACGTTCGGTGAACTGACTTTTGAGTATATCACAGCCTTCGAAGCCTTCATGCGCAATAAAGGTTATCACATAAATACTATCGCCAAACACATGAAACATCTGAAACGATATATCAACGTGGCCATCAACAAAGGGTATCTGGAGATGAGTAAATATGCATTCCGGAAATATAAGATCCGCACCGTGGCCAGCACTCATGTCCATTTGTCGCCGGAAGAGTTGGAGCGACTGGAACGCCTTTCGTTGGACGGCAAAAACAGCAAGTATCAGACGACATTAGATGCTTTTCTTTTCTGCTGTTACGCCGGATTGCGTTATTCCGATTTTACAAATTTGACTTCCGACAACGTCCAATGCATAGCAGAAAAAGACTGGCTGGTCTATACTTCGGTCAAAACGAATACGGAAGTGCACCTGCCCTTGTATTTGCTGTTTAACGGGAAGGCTCTGGCTATTTTGCAAAAGTACAGTGCTGATCTGGACGATTTCTTCCGTTTGGGCAACAATTCTAATGTCAACAAGACGCTGACGGTACTGATGCAGTTGGCTGGTATATCCAAACATATTTCGTTCCACTCGGCCCGTCACACCAATGCCACCTTATTAATATATAAGGGAGTCAATATTACAACCGTACAGAAGTTGCTTGGGCACAAAAGTGTCCGAACTACGCAGATCTATACCGACGTTATGGATATGACGGTCATTCAAGATTTGGAACAACACCTGCCTGCCAAACGAACAATGCGGAGAAGCACTGAATCAGTCGAAGTAGCAGATGTATCCACCTGCCTTATGGAATACATCACAGATAAGGTACAACATAAGGATTACCGATATGAAGGCTATGCGTAAATTAACAAGTTGATAATCGGAGCTTTATGATGTTCATAGAGTAGAAAATCGGTAGAACATTGTGAACGGATGCTGCATTAGACGCCCATCAGGGCAGGAAGTCTTTAAGCTTTCCCAGTCAGTTGCTGCGTTTGTAAATATCTGGTAATAAGAGGATTGTAAAAATGTAAGTTCCGCGAAAACTTTGCAGATTTCGTATATCGGTATGGAGACTCAAGAGGTTGAAATCAAACCCAATATGCGCGTCGTGTTGAAGTCGAATACCGAATTGCTGGATGAAGTGATGGTGGTGGCGTATGGTACGGCAAAGAAATCATCGTTTACAGGTTCGGCAAGTGTGATTTCTTCAGAAGAAATCGGGAAAATACAAACAAGTAATGTGGCTAATGCGCTGAGTGGCAAGGTATCGGGCGTGCAATTGAATAATACTTCCGGACAGCCTGGTGCTACTGCTCCTACTATCCGAATTCGTGGTATTAGTTCTATTAATGCAGGAAACGACCCCTTGGTTATTTTGGATGGTGTGCCTTACGACGGAGACATGAACAATCTTTCATCGCAAGATATCGAATCGATGACAGTGTTGAAGGATGCAGCCTCTAATGCTTTGTATGGTGCTCGTGGTGCCAACGGTGTGATCATTATTACTACCAAAAAAGGAAATTCTGGAAAAGCTACGGTAACAGTAGATGCCAAGTGGGGTTCTAACTCCAAGGGTGTACAGGATT
Organism: uncultured Bacteroides sp.; assembly: GCA_905201685.1. Classification (GTDB taxonomy): domain Bacteria; phylum Bacteroidota; class Bacteroidia; order Bacteroidales; family Bacteroidaceae; genus Bacteroides. Next base: position 16,168 of record CAJKOW010000033.1, read on the forward strand.
ATAATGTCATTAAGAATCCAGCACAATATTATGAAGTGTATTACAGCTCGCTGAAAAATTACTTTGTGAATGCAATGGGGATGACGGATGCCAGTGCCCATTTATATGCGGCTCAAAATATGATTGATCCTGTTTCGAGCAATCCTTACACATTGGGCTACAATATTTATAATGTTCCTCAAGGACAGCTGCTTATTGGTAGCAATGGTAAATTGAATCCTAATGCTACTTTAGGTAATGTAGTACACTATGGTGGTATGGATATGATGTTGCGTCCGGACAACTGGATGGACGAAGTATATAATCACGGTTTACGTCAGGAATACAACATGAATGTGTCTGCTGGTACGGACAAGTCGTCGTTCTATGCTTCTATCAGCTATCTGGACAATGAAGGTATTACGGTAAATTCGGATTATGAACGTTTGACGGGACGTTTGAAGGCCGACTACCAAGTGAAAGAGTGGTTGAAGGTCGGTGCTAACATGGCTTATACACATTTCAACTCCAACTCGTTGGGTGAGGATGGTTCGTCTTCCTCTTCCGGTAATGTATTTGCCATTGCTTCTTACATTGCTCCTATTTATCCTTTTTACATGCGTGACGGACAGGGCAATATCATGACCGACTCACGTGGTTATAAGATGTATGACTGGGGTAGCGGTTTTACCGAAGCTGATCAGAATACATATTTGTTACGTCCGTTCTTGTCGAATGCTAATGCTTATGCATCTAATATGTTGGACGAAAACAATTCCGAAGGTAATGCTATCACTGCTAATGGCTTTGCCGAAATCCGCTTTTTGAAAGATTTCAAGTTTACTTGGACTAGTAGTGTAAATTTGGATGAAACGCGTCAGACGGCTTATACCAATCCATATTACGGACAGTATGCAAGTCAGAACGGTATGCTCTATAAATATCATACACGTCAGCTGTCCTATAATCACCAGCAGTTGTTGAATTGGAAACATTCATATGGTTCGCATAACATAGAAGCGATGTTGGGTCATGAGTCTTACCGTTCGAAATATTACTACCTGTATGCTAGCAAAACAAATATGTTTGATCCGAATAATCACGAATTAGCTGGTGCAATTACAGATAGCGGTAATAATTCATATACTACAGATTATAACACTGAAGGTTATTTCGGTCGTGTACAATATGATTTCGACGAAAAGTATTTTGTATCGGGTTCATACCGTCGCGACGCTTCCAGCCGTTTCCATCCAGATCATCGTTGGGGTAATTTCTGGTCGGCAGGTGGTGCTTGGATTATCTCAAAAGAAGACTTCTTCGATGTATCTTGGATTGACCTGCTGAAGATTAAAGCGTCTTACGGACAACAAGGTAATGATAATATTGGAAACTATCTGTATGTCAATACTTATAATATCGTAAATTCTGGCGGTCATCCGGCTGCTGTTCCTGCTGCGATGGGTAACGAACGTATTACGTGGGAAACAAATGGTAACTTTAACGCCGGTGTTGAATTTGAATTATTAGGTACTCGCTTAAATGGTAGTATCGAATATTTCATGCGTAAGACTACAGATATGCTTTTTAGCTTCCCGCTTTCTCCTTCATTTGGTTACAGTGCATACTATGCTAATGTGGGTGACATGCGCAACCAAGGTGTAGAAATCGAACTGAATGCTACACCTATTAAAACCAATGATTTTGTGTGGGATATCCGTGCTAATCTGACTTACTATAAGAATAAGATTACTTATTTGCCGGAAGAACGTAAGACAATGGAATTGGATGGACATTGGGGATTCAGTAGCAGTAATCAGTTCTTTGGCGAGGGACTGCCTATCTATACTTTCCGTTTGCAGAAGTATGCTGGGGTAGCAGAGGATGGACAGCCATTATATTATATGAATGTCAAGGATGAAAATGGTAATATTATCCAGAAAACTACTACGGCATATGAGCAAGCTAGTTTGTATGATTGCGGTACGGCATTGCCCGATGCTTATGGAGGTTTCGGTACAACGTTTACTTACAAAGGCTTTGACTTAAGCGTTGATTTCAATTATCAGATTGGAGGACAGATTTATGATAGTGATTATGCAAGTCTGATGGGAACAACTTCCAGCGGTAGCCGAGGACGTAATTTCCATGCTGATATGCTGAATGCTTGGACACCAGAACATACGAATACGAATATTCCGCGTCTGCAATACAATGATCAGTACACTAATTCTACTTCTGATCGTTTCTTGATCAGCGCTTCTTATCTGAGTCTGCAGAATTTGAATTTCGGTTATACTCTGCCTACTAGCTTGACAAATAAGGCTGGTATTGACAAGGTGCGCATCTATTTCGCTGGTGAAAATTTATGGCTTTGGTCAAAGCGCCAGGGATTGGATCCACGCCAAAGCATCAGCGGATATTCTACTTCGGCTTATTATGCACCGATGCGTACACTGTCTGGTGGTGTGACGCTGACATTCTAATCTTATTTATTAATTAACATAGAAACATAGATATATGAAAAAGATAGCAAAACTTTTGGCTGTCGGCTGCTTGGCGTCAACCTTTCTGATGACCGGCTGTATCGACGAGACCTTTCCTACCAGCGGCGCCACAGAAGAACAGGTGACGTCGTCCGACGAATCGGCATCGGCCATGCTGTGGGCTTTGCATGCCCAATTGAATACTCCCGTATGGAGTGCAGGTTCTTACCATTTTGACTTTGGTTATGGAGCAATGATGCACATTCGCGATGTGCAGACGGGTGACATGCCTATCAATAACTCTAATTACGACCAGTTCTGGGTATGGGAAGAAAACCAAGCTCAAGGCAAATTATACCTCTATCCACAGCTGATTTGGAATTATTACTATCGTTGCGTACTGAATTGCAACAAATTGCTGGGCGCCTTCCCCTTGGAAACAGCTAGCGATGAGGTGAAAGGATATATTGCTGCTGCACATGCTTACCGTGCCTTGTTTTATCTGGATCTGGCTCGTTTATATGAATATCTGCCTACGGATGTTACTACGCCCAAAGACGACCAATATGGCAATGATATCACCAATCTGACCGTACCTATTGTGACGGAAGAGACTACCGAAGAACAGTGTTACAACAATCCACGTGCTACCCGTGAGGAGATGGCTGCTTTCATTTTAAGTGACTTGCAAGCAGCTGAAGAGAACATCGCACATTTAACCGAATCTTCTTCTTGTCTGCCTCATTTGGACGTAGTCTATGGTTTGTATGCCCGTTACTATTTGTGGTTAGGACAGAATATTGATGACACGCCCAATGCAGCTAACTATGTTCAGGCACGCGACTATGCCCGCATGGCTATCAACGCGGCTGCAGAACGTGGCTTATATCCTATGAGCGAAGAAGAATGTCTTAGTACGTCAAAAGGTTTCAACGATATTGATTGCTGGATGCTGGGATCACAGTTGGTGAAGGAGAACGACGTGGTACAGACTGGTATTGTTAACTGGGTATCGTGGATGAGCAACGAGACTTCTTTTGGTTATTGCGGTATGCGTGGTGCTCCTTGGTCGTTGATTGATGCTGGCCTGTATGCCAAGGCGGATGATAACGATTTTCGCAAACGTATGTGGAAAGCTCCGAAAGGTTCTGCATTGGATGGAAAAACAGACTTCTTAACTTCTACAGTGAACGGTTACTTCGGCGATTTTCTGCCTACATATGCGTCTGTAAAGTTCCGTCCGGGAGAAGGCAATCCTGATGATGTGAATTTGGCTGCTGCTACGGCCTATCCGATGATGCGTGTGGAAGAAATGTATTTCATCGAAGCTGAGGCTGCCGAACACATAGCTCCGGGCAAAGGCAAGCAATTGTTGGAGAGCTTCATGAACGAATATCGCATTGCCAGTGATGCGGAAGGATATAAGTACACCTGCACCAATGCAGACGTCATCGACGAAATTATTACGCAAAAGAGTATCGAATTGTGGGGTGAAGGCCTGAGTTTCTTTGATATTAAGCGACTGAATCGTCCGGTGAACCGTGCATATAGCGGCAGTAACTGGTCATCCACTACACGTTTTGTAACTTCTACCCGTCCTGCATGGATGAACTATGTAATTGTTCAGACCGAAGAAAATAGCAACGAAGCAGTTCGTGGTTACAACAACCCCGATCCGAGTGGAAAGTATGAATTGCAATAAGTAAGAAACTTAAAAAGAGAATGTTAATATGAAAAAGATAATTTATATGATAAGTATGGCGCTGGTCTTAGACCTGAGTGCATGTACTGAGGATGTGGACTATACGCCCGGCCAGCCGGTAGCTGGTGATTGCATTTATGCTTCTTTTACCACAGACGGTGAAGAAACGTTTGTATCGGCTACGGACGAAAGAAAAGTAACGGTTACTGTAACACGCGAAAATACGGCTAACGAAGTTGTCGTGCCCTTGAAGACTCTACCGCAAACGGACGATTGCTTCCAAGTACCTGCCAGTGTAACTTTTGCCGCAGGTGCCGCTACAGCCACTTTTGATATTACCTTTTCCGAAGTAGAAGCTGAAGAGGTTTATACCTATAGCGTAGCATTAGACGAATCGGCTGTGGATAGTTACTCGCAAGATTACATCACAAGTATCACGGGGACGGTTTTGCCGGAAGCCAATTGGGACACATCGCTTGGACAAGGAGTTTACAGCAGTGGTAATTTTGGACCTACATATTGCGAAGTACAGAAAGCCAATGGGCAGAACTGGTACAGAGTAGTTACTCCGTATGACAGCTACTCTGTAGTTGTTAAGGTCAACGAGGATAATACAGTAAGGCTGCGTGAACAACCTCTTGCTTGGGCAAATGTAGGTTTGCCTGACCCGGAATTGATTTATATCAGCCTGAATTCTTCTTACACCGGACAAGACGTAAGCGGTGGCGCAGGAATTTTAGCAAACATGTATAACCCTACCACAGGAGTCATTACCATGGCTGTCGATTACAATTGTTCGGCTGGTGCGTTGGGTACAACAATTGATCAGATACAGATCCCGCAGTAATTTACTAAAAGTACAAGCATCTCGCTTTTCAAGCGGTTCTTCCCTTTTTTGTGTGAAGAACCGCTTTTTATTTACTTCTCTCGAATGTTCGGTGCTCTTGATGAGCCACACTTGCACGGCTCACGAGCGACACAAGCACGGCTCGCGAGCCGTGCAAGCAATACTCGTGGGAGTTGCAGGCAATACTCGCGGGCTTTGCGAGCAATAGTCGTGGGCTTTGCAGGCAAAACCTGACGGGATTGCTTGTAAAACTCGGTGACATTG
>CAJKOW010000034.1 GCA_905201685.1 uncultured Bacteroides sp.
CGACATCGTCGGCCGACCACCCCGCAATGCCTATGTTGAGCAGCGGCAGAAACCCCACGTCGTTGATGTAGTCGATCAGCGCCGAAGCCGTATGTATGAATCCGTCTTTCATGGTTTTCGTATTTGCATCTTCCGTCCTTCCGTCCTTTCTCCCTTTCTCCCTTTCTCCCTTTCGTTTTTCCGTTTTTCCGTTCTTCCGTTCTTCCGCTCTTCCGCTCTTCCGTCCTTTCGCCCTTTCGTCTTTCCGTTCTTGTGCCCGTTTGTCCCTATGCAAATTTAGGCTATAAATCCGTTTGGCGGCGCGCTCGGAGATGAAAATATCTCGGTTTTCGCCTTCGGCCCGTTTTCGGAGCGACGGCGGAAACAGAAAAAAAGCGTCGGAATGTTGTATTAAAAAATTTTATTAATATATATTTGTATAGTCTGATAATCGCGTAGTTCCGTATGCGGCCCGTGTTTTATGGTGGGACGTCCGCGTTTCCCATTTCGAGCAGGCCGTGGAGGTGCGAAGGGGCGCGCGGAGTGACGGTGCGAGGGGTTGCGGCTGTGGCGGAGCGGCCGCGAGCGGGATAAAGTCAATCTGACCAACCTTACTAACTTAAATACTATTTTTTGAATGATTTTTCGCATTTCACTTACTTTTGACTATATTTTTTTTCACCTAAAAAGCCTTCACGCCTTCACCTCCTTGTAAATGACTCATTATATGCGTTTTCCGGTGAAAGCAAAGTTTCACATATCAATTTCACTTTTCTAATAAGGGAAACGCAAGGAAAACACACAGCCTGTTAAATCCTTGCAATAGTGAAAGGAATGTTTCACCATATTCATCTGTTTATCAACATAATGAAAGCGAGAAAGCGGTGAAAGCAATTTCAGAAAACAAAATTCAAAGGGCGGTGAAACTTATACAATCTCTTGCAGACAACAACAAATCATCTTTCACCGATATCAGATAGACCTTTTCACTCACTTGCAAGGTTAACGAACCACACAAGTGTCCCACAAAAGAAACACCAGTGTGGAAGATGAGCCACACTGGTGTTTCTCGCGAGCCATGCAAGTGCGGGAAAAAACGCAGATACAATCACTATTTCAATCCAAACAAACGGTTCAAAGATTCTAAATTGAAGGCAAATCAAACTCTCATCCTTTATTCACGACAGAAACACGGAGTGAAATACAAAAAACGGTATGAATTCTGTTTCATCTGCATTCATTCTGCCAGAACGATATGGTGTCGATACATTTTTTAGAGCATATATACTTCTTTTCTTCATGCAGTATATCTTCATCAGCCATCGTAGTATATCTGCAGTAGCCATCGCAGTATATTTTACACAACTTTTGCAAACTAAAGTTGCACAGTAAACAAGTAACAAGTTGATGAGTTGAAAAAGCGTTTGTAGCGAACCGTTTCAGACGGTACTTTACCAAGCAAGGCGTTCCGACCTTATACCCTTGTTGCTTGAAGCCTTATTAATTTGTAATTTGAGCACTTGCGAAACTTGCAATTGAAAATCAGCAAAGTTAAACCTAAATTAAAAAGTTTACTTATCAATTCCTCAAACCAAAACGCCCTTGTTTTAACCCCCTTCACTAAAATCCCCCTCCCCATCTTCCCCACATCTACTTCCCCAACTTTTTCGATTCGCCCCTAAAAAAACGACCGATTATTTTTGCAGTTCCAAATAAAACTGTACCTTTGCACCCCGTAAAACGAAAAGAGATTGCCGATATAGCTCAGTTGGTAGAGCAACGCATTCGTAACGCGTAGGTCGCCGGTTCAAGTCCGGCTATCGGCTCGAAATGCAGAAAAGAGATGTGACCCATCTCTTTTTTTGTTTCAGAACGATAAGAGTGAAACGCCACACCTCTATCCAAAGATTTACGAACCCAAAATCGACGTATTCAAACCGAAATGAAAAAGAAACAGAAAATGCTCCTGGGAGGACTGGCCGTCCTCATCCTCATAGGGTTGGCATGCGCAGGAACTGCCTACTACCTGCTGCTGGCTTCCCAATTCCACCCGTCGAAAACCGCCTATATCTACATCGATCGCGATGACAATGCCGACTCGGTCTGCCACAAACTGAAGACACAAGGCCAAGCCGCCAACCTGGCCGGTTTTAAACTGCTGGCACGGTACAAGGAATATGGACAGCACATCCATACCGGACGCTACGCCATTCATCCTGCCGACAACGCCTATCATGTATTCGCCCGCCTCTACCGGGGACATCAGGAACCGGTGAACCTTACCATCGGAAGCGTCAGAACACTGGATCGGCTGGCACGTAACGTGGGCAAACAACTCATGATAGACTCTGCCGAAATAGCCGGACTGCTAAACGACACACTGATGATCCGGCAATGGGGCTATCGGAAAGAGACCCTACCCTGCCTTTTTATCCCAGACACATACCAGGTATATTGGGACATCAGCGCAAAGCAGTTCATCGAACGGATGCAGAAAGAACACCGCCGCTTCTGGAACGAAGAACGGATGCAAAAGGCACAAGCTGCCGGCATGACACCGGAAGAAGTATGCACGCTGGCCTCCATCGTAGAGGAAGAGACCAACAACAACGCCGAAAAGCCTACTGTGGCCGGGCTCTACATCAACCGCCTGCACAAAGGAATGCCACTGCAAGCCGACCCAACCATCAAGTTTGCCCTACAGGATTTCCAGCTGAAACGAATCAGCAACAAACACCTGACCGTGGACTCGCCCTACAACACTTATCGCAACATCGGACTGCCTCCCGGACCGATACGTATCCCTACTCCTGTCGGAATCGATGCCGTACTGAATTATGAAAAGCACGACTATATCTATATGTGTGCCAAAGAAGACTTTTCGGGAACACACAACTTTGCATCCAACTACACAGAGCACATGAAAAATGCACGCAAATACTGGAAAGCCCTGAACGAAAGAAAGATTTTTAAGTGATTTTGTGTTCTTATGTAAAAGCAAAAGCTTATATTTGCGGTTAACTAATCGAGAAAAAATAAGGTTAACACTTAAACAATCAAATATGAGCAAACAACTTTTACTTGGCGACGAAGCCATAGCACAAGCTGCACTGGACGCCGGACTCTCGGGCGTTTACGCCTATCCGGGAACCCCATCTACAGAAATCACCGAATATATTCAAACGATGCCCGTAACGGCCGAACGCAACATCCACAACCGATGGTGCACCAACGAAAAAACTGCCATGGAGGCAGCATTGGGTATGTCGTTTGCAGGGAAACGTTCGTTAGTCTGCATGAAGCACGTGGGAATGAACGTAGCAGCCGACTGCTTTATCAATGCAGCCATGACAGGCGTCAAAGGTGGAATGATAGTCGTGGCAGCCGACGATCCCAGCATGCACTCTTCGCAAAACGAGCAGGACAGCCGCTTCTATGGTGACTTCGCACTGATACCCATATTCGAGCCCAGCAACCAACAAGAGGCCTACGACATGGCCTATGAAGGTTTCCGCTTCTCCGAACAGACCGGCGAACCTCTGTTGCTGCGCATCGTTACCCGACTGGCTCATTCGCGCTCGGGCGTAGAACGCAAGGAACAGCAACCGCAAAACGGACTGGCCTTCAGCGACGACCCGCGCCAGTTCATTCTGCTGCCGGGAAATGCCCGCAAACGCTACAGAGCCTTACTGAAACAACAAGACGAATTCGTAAAAGCCTCCGAAAATTCACCTTTCAATAAATATACAGATGGTCCCAACAAAAAGATGGGTATCGTAGCATGCGGCATCGGTTACAACTACCTGATGGAAAGTTATCCGGAAGGCTGCGAATATCCCGTACTGAAAATAGGCCAGTATCCGCTGCCCAAGAAGCAACTGATGCAACTGATAAACGAATGCGAAGAAATCTTGGTACTCGAAGACGGACAACCTTTCGTGGAAAGACAACTGAAAGGCTATCTGGGACTGGGCGTCAAAGTAAAAGGACGTTTGGACGGCACACTGCCAACCGACGGCGAACTGACTCCCGACAGCGTAGCACGTGCCATAGGCAAGGAAAACAAAGCAGAATTCAGCGTTCCGTCGCTGGTCGAAATGAGACCGCCAGCACTGTGCGAAGGCTGCGGACACCGCGACATGTACACCGTACTGACACAAGTGCTGAAAGAAGAATATCCTTCGCACAAAGTGTTCAGCGACATCGGCTGCTATACGTTGGGAGCTAACGCACCGTTCCACGCCATCAACTCGTGTGTCGATATGGGCGCCTCCATCACCATGGCCAAAGGAGCGGCCGATGCAGGAGTACATCCGTCGATGGTCGTCATCGGTGACTCAACATTCACCCATTCGGGCATGACAGGACTATTGGACTGCGTCAACGAAAACACCAACGTCACCATCGTCATCTCGGACAATGAAACAACCGCCATGACCGGTGGACAGGACTCAGCCGGAACCGGACGTCTGGAAGCCATCTGTGCCGGCATCGGTGTGGCACCGGAGCACATCCGTGTGGTAGTACCCCTGAAGAAGAATTACGAAGAAATGAAACAAGTGATACGCGAGGAAATTGAATACCACGGAGTATCGGTCATCATCCCCCGCAGAGAGTGCATTCAGACATTAGCACGCAAAAAACGTAACAAGTAAAGCCATGAAAAAAGACATCATACTTTCGGGCGTAGGAGGACAAGGTATCCTGTCTATCGCCACCGTTATCGGTAAAGCCGCCCTGAAAAAGGGCCTGTACATGAAACAAGCCGAAGTGCACGGCATGAGCCAGCGGGGAGGCGACGTACAGTCGAACCTGCGCATCAGCGACCAGCCCATCGCATCCGATCTGATTCCGACAGGAAAATGCGACCTGATCATCTCGCTGGAGCCCATGGAAGCCCTGCGCTATCTGCCCTACCTGAACCACGAAGGCTGGTTAGTAACCAACTCTGTCCCCTTTGTCAACATTCCCAACTATCCCAGCGAAGAAGCCATCCGGGCAGAGCTTGACAAACTGCCGCACAAAATCGTAGTAAATGTCAGCGAGATAGCCAAGGAGTCCGGATCGCTCCGTGTGGCCAACATCGTACTGCTGGGAGCCACCATCCCCTTCCTGGGCATCGACTACGCTACCATGCAGGAAAGCGTACGCGAAATCTTCCAGCGTAAGGGAGACGCCATCGTAGAAATGAATCTGAAGGCATTGGCAGCAGGCAAGAATATAGCAGAAAAACTTATACAATAGAACCATGAATGACAAATACTGGGAAGAAGAAATCGAAACCATGCCACGGGAAAAACTCCGTGAATTACAACTGCAACGACTAAAGAAAACAATAGGCATCGCTTCCCATGCCCCTTATTACAAGAAAGTGTTCCAGGAGCACGGCATCACACCGGACAGCATCCAAAGCCTGGAAGACATCCGCAAGATACCGTTCACGACCAAAGCCGATATGCGTGCCAACTATCCCTTCGGATTAGTGGCAGGCAACATGCGCGAAGACGGAGTACGCATCCATTCGTCAAGCGGTACTACCGGTACGCCCACCGTCATTGTACACTCGCAGCACGACTTGGATTCGTGGGCTAACTTAGTGGCACGCTGCCTCTACATGGTAGGCATCCGCAAGACCGACGTTTTCCAGAACAGTTCGGGCTACGGCATGTTCACTGGCGGACTGGGGTTCCAGTATGGAGCCGAACGCTTGGGAGCCCTGACCGTTCCTGCCGCTGCAGGAAACAGCAAGCGCCAGATTAAGTTCATCACCGACTTCAAGACAACCGCCCTGCATGCCATCCCCAGCTATGCCATCCGCCTGGCCGAAGTGTTTCAGGAAGAAGGTATGGATCCCACCCAGACAAGTCTGAAAACTCTTGTCATCGGTGCAGAGCCCCATACTGACGAACAGCGCAAGAAGATAGAGCGTATGCTGGGCGTAAAGGCATACAACAGCTTCGGCATGACGGAGATGAACGGTCCGGGCGTAGCCTTCGAGTGCACCGAACAGAACGGCATGCACTTTTGGGAAGACTGCTACCTGGTAGAAATCATCAATCCTGAAACCGGCGAGCCCGTACCCGACGGCGAAGTCGGCGAACTGGTACTGACTACCCTCGACCGTGAAATGATGCCACTGATACGCTACCGCACACGCGACCTGACACGCATTCTGCCAGGTACATGCCCCTGCGGACGGACGCATTTGCGCATCGACCGCATCAAAGGACGTAGCGATGACATGTTTATCATCAAGGGAGTCAACATCTTCCCGATGCAGGTAGAAAAGATTCTTGTACAGTTCCCGCAATTAGGAAGCAATTACCTCATCACGCTGGAAACAGCGGACAATCAGGATGAAATGATTGTAGAGGTAGAGCTCAGCGACTTATCGACCGATAATTACATCGAACTGGAAAAGATACGCAAAGACATCACCCGCCAGCTGAAAGACGAAATTCTGGTTACTCCCAAGGTGAAATTGGTGAAGAAAGGCTCACTGCCTCAGAGCGAAGGAAAAGCTGTCCGGGTAAGAGACTTGCGCGACAACAAAGAAAAGTAAACTATACTTACTCACTTTCCCCAGTTAGGAAAAAATATTTTCCCAACTGGGGAAATTTTATTCCCTAACTGGGGAAAAAACATCCTGTCTTTCTACCCAAAATTCTGCCTAAAGATAATGCATCGACCGGCACAAAAAGCGCAAAAGCACTCTTGAAGAACGATAAGGGAAAAGGCTCTGAAATGGATAACTAACGGCTGTTCGAACCGCTAACTAACGGCTGCATCAGCCGTTAGCTTACGGCTTGAGAAGTGGATAGTTAACGGCTTCACAGGACCGGAATAGTCTCCTGAACACGTACTAAAAGAAAAGGGAATGCATCAATTCTGACACATTCCCTTTTTTATAAGAAAGCCGCACCGATGATGTGATGAAACTCCGAATGACATGGTTTGAGTGCTCGTCCTCTTTGTAATCCACCGACTCAAAGGTTACCCCGAAGGGCGTGGCCCGCCATTGAGAAGCGAAGCTTGTCTCGGTATTTCATAAAAATTGATGAGTTTCCCGATCCAATCAATGCGGCTATTTTTTCTATAACAAAGATAAGAAGTTTATATGAAAGAAACAAGCAATTAAACAATTTTGTGCTTTCCAGCCTTATTTTTCCTGCTTACAGACATAAAAAAGATGCCGCCTCCCCTCAAGGGAGCCGGCACCTATCAGTCTTTCAAATTATCAGAGTCTTTTATGCAGCCTTAGCCTTGGCAACAATAGCCTTGAATGCTTCGGGATGATTCATAGCCAAATCGGCCAACACCTTACGGTTGATTTCGATACCGGCTTTGTGCAAAGCACCCATCAGTTTGGAATAAGACATACCCTCCAAACGTGCAGCTGCATTGATACGTTGAATCCACAACGCACGGAAATTTCTCTTTTTGGCCTTACGGTCACGGAACGCATAAGTCAAACCTTTCTCCCAAGTATTCTTGGCTACGGTCCAAACGTTCTTTCTTGCACCAAAGTAACCTCTGGTCAATTTCAAAATTTTCTTTCTTCTTGCTCTTGAAGCAACATGATTTACTGATCTTGGCATAGTTTTTTTGTTTTTTGAATGTTAGCGCCATTGCTTTGAGACAACAGACTTAAAGCTAATGCATTCGGTTAATAACTTTAATACTTTAAGTACACTTTTCGATTACTTCATTGCTAAGAGTTCCTTCACCTGGCTAACATTTGTTCTGTCAACCAATGTAGAATAACACAAGTTTCTCTTTTGCTTTTTAGTCTTCTTAGTCAGAATGTGACTGTGAAAAGCATGCTTTCTTTTGATTTTACCCGTTCCGGTAAGAGTGAATCTTTTTTTAGCACCGGAGTTCGTCTTGATCTTTGGCATCTTACTTTAAACTTTTAAATTATTAATAATATGGTTACGCACTATACCGTGGCGCAACACACTTTTTCCAATATTATTCTTCCTCTCCTGCGTTGCGCTGAACATTCTTAGGCTCTTCGGCAGGTTTCGGAGCAGCAGCCTTCTTGGGGCTGCCAGGTTTTTTGGGTGAAAGTTGGATGGTCATCCGTTTTCCTTCCAGAATAGGCATCTGATCCACCTTGGCATAGTCCTCAAGGTCGTTGGCAAAACGAAGCAGCAATACTTCACCTTGTTCCTTGAACAGGATGGAACGTCCCTTAAAGAATACGTAAGCCTTCACCTTATCGCCATCTTCCAAAAAGCCTTTGGCATGTTTCAACTTGAAGTTGTAATCATGATCGTCGGTTTGAGGACCGAAACGGATCTCCTTCACATTGACCTTTACCTGCTTGGCTTTCTGTTCCTTCTGACGTTTCTTTAGCTGATACAGAAATTTAGAGTAATCGATTATACGACAAACAGGGGGTTGAGCATTAGGAGAAATCTCCACAAGATCCGCTTCATGTTCCTCAGCAAGCTTTAAGGCCTGCGCTATCGGATAGACTTTCGATTCTACTTCATCGCCCACTATACGGACTTCTTTGGCACGGATTTGTTCGTTAATCCGATGTTGCCCTTTTAAGCTGTCATTCTTCATTAATAACTTTTAGTTCCGGTTTGTTGTTTTATTATTACTACTAAATTTTCTATATATTACATCAAAAGCGTCATCTGCGCACACACATTCAGCTTTGCTTTTGCAATTGGGCGCAAATTTACCACTTATTTATCATATTTTGCACTTCCTCGTAGATTTTTTTTGCGAAATCCTCGAATTTCATCGTACCCTGGTCGCCTTCACCTTGCTTACGAACAGAAACTTCACCGTTCTCGGCTTCTTTCTCGCCTACAATCAGCATATAAGGAATGCGTTTCATTTCGTTGTCGCGGATCTTACGTCCTATCTTCTCATTACGTTCATCGACAATAGCACGGATATCATACTTCTTCAGATTGTTCTTTACCTCATTGGCATAGTCGTTGAACTTCTCGCTGATAGGCAGAATAGCAACCTGATCGGGTGTCAGCCACAAGGGGAACTTACCGGCTGTATGCTCGATAAGGACAGCGACGAAACGTTCCATCGAACCGAACGGTGCACGGTGAATCATGACCGGACGGTGCTTCTGGTTATCGGCACCGGTATATTCCAATTGGAAACGTTCGGGCAGATTGTAATCGACCTGAATAGTACCTAACTGCCAACGGCGTCCGATGGCATCTTTCACCATGAAATCGAGCTTCGGACCATAGAAAGCAGCCTCACCATATTCGATCTTGGCAGGCAATCCCTTCTCTTCGCAAGCCTCGATGATGGCGCGCTCAGCCTTTTCCCAGTTTTCATCACTGCCGATGTACTTATCGCGATTGACCTTATCGCGCAAGGATATCTGAGCTTCAAAGTTCTGGAAGTCCATGGACTTGAATACGATAGAAATGATATCCATTACACGCAAGAACTCTTCCTTCACCTGATCGGGACGACAGAACAAATGCGCATCGTCCTGCGTAAAACTGCGCACACGGGTCAGTCCGTGCAGCTCACCACTCTGCTCGTAGCGGCAAACGGTTCCGAACTCGGCAATACGCAAGGGCAGATCTTTATATGAACGTGGAGAGTTCTTGTAGATCATACAGTGGTGAGGACAGTTCATCGGTTTCAGGAAGTATTCCTCGCCTTCTTCCGGGGTCTGGATAGGTTGGAAAGAATCCTTTCCATACTTGGCATAATGGCCCGACGTGATGTACAGCAACTTGTTGCCGATAGGCGGACACATTACTTCCTGATAGTCGTAACGGCTCTGGATGCGGCGCAGGAAGTCTTGCAGACGAATGCGCAAGGCAGCTCCCTTGGGTAACCACATCGGCAAACCCTTACCTACTGTGTCGGAGAACATGAACAGATCCATCTCCTTACCGATCTTACGATGATCGCGCTTCTTGGCTTCTTCCAGCAGAACGAGATATTCATCGAGCAGTTTTTTCTTCGGGAAAGTAATACCATAGATACGTGTCATCATCTTGCGGTTTTCCTGTCCACGCCAGTACGCTCCGGCAACAGAAGTCAGCTTAATGGCTTTGATAGGTGCAGTGTTCAACAAGTGCGGACCACGGCACAAGTCGGTAAAGGAACCCTGTGTATAAGTAGTGATATGTCCGTCTTCCAGTTCGGATATAAGCTCACACTTGTATGTTTCTCCACGCTCTCCGAACATTTTCAGGGCGTCGGCTTTCGAAATATCTTTTCTGACTACCGCTTCTTTCTTGGCGGCCAATTCTGCCATCTTCTTCTCGATAGCCGGGAGGTCAGACTCTTTAATCGGAGTTTCTCCCGGATCGACATCGTAATAGAAACCGTTTTCGATAGCCGGACCGATACCAAACTGAATGCCCGGATATAATTCCTGCAAGGCTTCGGCCAACAAGTGGGCACTCGTATGCCAGAAGGTATGTTTTCCCTGCTCGTCTTCCCACTTATACAACACTACTTCAGCATCCTCATTAATAGGACGTCCCAAGTCATAAGTTTCTCCGTTTACGCCGCAAGCCAGCACTTCCTGTGCCAGGCGCGAACTAATGCTTTCTGCAATCTGCAGTCCCGTCACTCCGTCGTTGTACTCCCGGACAGAGCCGTCAGGAAAAGTAATCTTTATCATAGTAGAATTATTGATATTCAAATTTTCAACGCGCAAAAATAGCTATTTCTTTTTGATAATCCATCTTTTAGCAAAAAAATGTTATTCGCTTCTGTCGGTGAAACGCTTAATGACATTATAGGCTGACACGATGCCCAGTTCGCCGGCTTTACTCAAGTCTATAAGTCCCTGCTTGTTATTGCCAAGATAGATGTGAACAAGACCCCGGTTGAAATATGCCTCACCGAATTCCGGATTCAGTTCGATGGCTTTGTCATAATCGGCAACAGCAGCCCGATAGTCTTTCAACAGTGCAGAAACATTGCCGCGGTTATAGTAACCATAAACAAAGTCGGGGGCAAGCTCGACAACGTGATTCAGATCGTCGCGAACGATATTATAATCAACCGTTGTCACTTCGGATTTCTTCGATTTATCGACATTGCCTCCAATCGATGAAGAAGTTGCACCGTCCTGACTTTCTTCTGCTTTCTGATACTCCAACTGCTTGCAACGCACTAAAGCGCGCATAAAGTAAGCCGGGAAGAACGTATCATCCAACAAAATACTTTTGGTAAAGTCATCGACCGAGCTGTCGAAATCCTGCACTAAATAAAAGTCAAGTCCGCGCATAAAGCGTTTTACGGCATTACGGTCATCGGCCACGAGATCCGCTGTATGCGAGTCGATCAAAGCAAAATGGAAACGAACCTGCTCCTCCGTCAAAGGTGCCTCCATGTTAGTGATGCGCAACATTTTCGGGAAAAGTTTGGAACGGTTCAGATCATCGATGTAGTGATGGAAATGGACTGTACGCTTCACATCGCTCACCTTTTCGTAATACGTCAAAGCATACATGGGTTCCAACTTGATAACCACGTTGCGATCTTGTACACGGCCGCGGTAGTCGCTCGTATAACGCTGTTCAAACTCCGAATCGTCTGCTATCACAATCTTACGATAGTTCTCCATATTCTTATCGGACTTTTTACGGGTCTTACTATCGCTCTCAGAAGAGCTGTTGTCGGCTACATCCTTGTTCTTCCCCGATGCCGCATCGTTCCGTTTATCAATCTGCATCTTCATGATCTTAAATTCATCCTGCTCGGCTCCTTTGGCATCACCGATTTTCTTCCGGGCCTGTGCACGCTGATAATATCCGGCCAAGAAATTCGGATAGGCATCTATTACCTTCGTATAGTCACTGATAGCTCCGCGATAATCACCCGTTTGCGCACGCAGCAAGCCACGGTTGAATGTCGCCATCATGTTGTCCGGCTCAATCTGAAGCACAAAATCAAAGTCTTCGATAGCGCGGTTATCGTCACCGACCTGTGCACGTAGCAGTCCTCGGTTATAGTGCCCCAGGAAATTATTGGGATCAATGTCCAAAGCCAGATCATAATCGCTCATGGCACCCCTTAAATTATTCTGATGGAAACGAGCCAACGCACGGTTGATGTAATTTCCGGCATTGCGGGCACTCAGATGGATGGCCTGGTCAAGATCGCTCTCAGCCTCCTTATACTTACCCTGCTGAATGCGTACGACCGCACGCGCACTCCAGCCATCGGCATCATAGCGGTCTATCTCGATGGCCTTTTCGAAATCGTTCAATGCCTGAATGGTATCGTTTTGCTTCAAATAGACCTCGCCACGCATCAGGTAAGCGGGCGTGTAGCGTGGTGAGATAGCCAGCAGTTTGTCCAAATCCTCCTTCGCCGAATCGTAATCTTCCTTCCGTATATGGCACAGTGAAAGATTGTGCCACAGAATGACGTTCTCCGGATCGTACTTCAAGGCTGTCTGATAGTCTTCGATCGCTCCATCGAACTTGTTTTGCCGGATGCGTGCCAATCCTCTGATCTGATAGGCTCCTACGACAAACGGATTGCGCTGGATGGCTTCATCACAGTCGGCTTCGGCTCCTTGAAAGTCTTCCAAATTAATCTTGGCCAGGCCACGGAAGAAATAGGGTTCGAACAGATAAGGCTTCGCATTAATCACCTGATTGAAGTATTGAATAGAAAGAACGTAATCTTCGAAATACAAAGCATTGCGGGCAATAGTCATGACTCGCTCTGTATTGATCTGTGCACACAACAATGCGGGAAACAGTATAAGGAGTGCTAATATTTTTTTCACCATTTTGTCTTACAAATACTTATAAACGAAAACAAAAGTAATGCATTTCGCTTACTTGACCGGACTTAGGAAAGAGTTTTTCCGTAAGTTTTTGAGTTTTTTAGTATCTCCAAACTTTCTATTCAAAAGCCACGAATCATCTCACGGTCTTCACCCGATAAGTACAATGAGCCTTTCCCTTCAACATTGCATTCAGCTTACCTTTGATCATCTGCTTACGAAGAGGAGACAAATGGTCGATGAACATTTTTCCCTCCAGATGATCAAACTCATGCTGCATCACACGAGCCAGATAACCTTCGACTATCTCGTCGTGCTCAACCATATTTTCATCCATATACTTGACATGAATCTTATCGCCACGTTTCACTGACTCATGAATACCGGGCAAACTCAGACAACCTTCTTCCATCGACACCTCATCGCCCATGACCTCAAGGACATGTGCATTGATGTATGCCTTACGAAAGTCTTTATACTCGGGCATATCTTCGGACAAAACATTCAAATCGATCACTACCACACGAATAGGGAGTCCGATCTGAGGAGCTGCCAACCCTACTCCATCGGCATGGTCCATTGTTTCAAACATGTTGGCTATCAACTCCTTCAAGTTAGGATAATCGGGGGTGATATCCTCTGCCACTTTTCTCAATACGGGTTGTCCGTACACATAAATGGGTAAAATCATAACTCTATGTTTTTTATATATTATTTAAGTTCCACATGTAATACTTTCCTGGAAGTTAAGAAGTTATAACTCCGCTTTGCTCTGTTAGAAGTTAAAGCCGATAGTCTTGCAAAAGAGAAAATTGGCAGTAACAGGTCTATTGACTTTTAACTTCTAAGCCCACCTTAGTGGGCGATAACTTCTTCTAACTCCTTTAACTTCTACAAGTTTCGCACTTGCGAAACTTGAGTATATTATTTCAGATATACAAAATACGGGATTCCTGCAAATGGGAACAGGCCTTCCACATCAACGCATCCCGCGACTCTCCAAATAAGTTTGCAGAATAATTGTAGCACTGACTTCGTCAACCAAAGCCTTGTTCTGGCGGTCTTTCTTTTTCAGACCAGCTTCCAGCATCGTACGATGGGCCAATACAGAAGTAAAGCGTTCATCAACATACTCGACGGGGATATCAGGCAGCCTTTTCTTCAGCGAACGCACAAAAGGCTCGATGCGCTGCATGTTTTCTGACATTTCATTGTTCATTTGCTTGGGAAGTCCCACCAGTATCCTTTCGACCTGCTCTTTGGCAACATAATCAAGAATAAACGACAACAGCTGATGCGTAGGAACTGTAGTCAATCCATTCGCTATCATCTGCAAAGGATCAGTCACAGCTATTCCAGTGCGCTTCCGTCCGTAATCTATGGCTAATATTCTACTCATAATCGGCGCAAAATTACGATTAAAAATCGAAACCTGCACCAAATCAGACACTATAATGTAAAAAAGGGCATCCGAACTGTCCGGATGCCCTTTTTCCTCATTGCCAAACGGCATTGTTCAGGCAAACATTGCCGATTGAGTTGCCAGACATTGATTGTCACTTCGTCTGACACCACTTTTATATCTATAATCCTACTGCCGAAGAAATTATTTCTTCTTCCAGAGACGGGTCATGTCTTCCAACGTCTTGCCCTTGGTTTCGGGAACCAACTTCCATACAAAGATAGCAGCAATCACACAAATTATGCCATACAAAGCATAAGCAAACATGTGGCCGAACTTCTCACCCATATCTCCCAAAGACATATTGTACATCGGTACAAATGTTGAGGAAACGATGAAGTTGAATATCCACTGGAAGGCCACGGCAATTGCAACAGCCGCACCACGTACGGTATTCGGGAAAATCTCGGCGATCAGTACCCAACAGATGGGTCCCCAGCTAAACATGAAGGAAGCACTGTAAACCATAATACTTACTACAGAAACCATCGGAGGAAGTCCTGTGAGAACATTGGACAACGCTACTCCGAAGGCACCGATTGCCATACCGACAGAGCCGGAGATAAGCAACGGCTTACGTCCCCACTTCTCGACAGTGAACACGGCCAGCAAAGTGAACAGAATGTTGATGACACCCATAATCACAGTCTGTACCATCGGATTCCCCATTCCCATTGTCTCGAAAATACGGGGAGCAAAATAAAGTACTGCATTAATACCTACAGCCTGCTGGAACACGCTCAGCATAATACCGATGAAAATGACCATCCAACCATAGGTGAACAGACGTTCGGTTTTCTCATGAGCAGTGGCCTTGATTTCGGACAGAATAACCTTGGCCTGACTCATTCCGTTGATACGACTCAGGATATCCAAAGCCTTTTCGTCGCGCCCACACATAGCCAAATAACGGGGAGTTTCAGGCACCAGAAGAACAAGCAAGGCAAACAATCCCGCCGGAACGGCTTCACTAACAAACATCAGACGCCAGCCTGTCTCGATCGTCCACGAGGCTGCCTCGGGATTTAAGATCTGATTGACTCCCTCAACCGCTTTGATAACAGGATTTACATTATCGCCCAAAATAAGAAAATTCACGAAGTAAACTACCAACTGACCGAAAATAATGGCAAACTGGTTCCAAGAGACCAGCGTACCACGGATATTACTGGGAGCGATCTCGGCAATATACATCGGACAGATGGCCGAAGCCAAACCTACGCCGACTCCACCCAATACTCGATAGAAGTTGAAAGCGATAAGAAGTGAATAAGAGGGTTTTCCGTAATCGAAAAACAAAAATTCAGGATAATAGGATCCTAATGCCGATAAAAAGAACAATATACCAGCAATAAAAAGAGTTCTCTTACGTCCAAAATTAGACGCACAAAAACCGGAAATGGCACTACCGATGATACACCCTATTAATGCACTACTGGAAGTGATGCCGTGAATCGTATCTGTGTAAGTAAAGTCTGAAGCCCCCATAAAGAAAGCCTGAAGTCCCTTTTCTGCGCCCGAAATTACAGCTGTATCATAACCAAACAGCAATCCGCCAATAACAGCTACCAGCACAATAGAAAAAAGATAGACCTTACTTCCTTTTTCTGTATAGTTCATGGTACAAAAACAATATTAGAAAAATTGATAAAAAAATGGGCTGTGCTTCTGCCGACTGGCAGAAAGCGCACAGCCCATGACATATTACTTTAATCTATGTATTAGCAATACATATTGAGGATGGCCTCATACAGTTCTTGCTTGCCACTTGTCTGCTTAGGTTCACCGTTAGCCTTGGCATAAGCAACAACATCTTCCAAAGTCATCTTGCCTTCTTCGAACTCCTTACCCTTACCGCTATCGAATGAAGCATAACGGTCAGCCAGCATCTTCTTGTAAGGAGACTCTTCCAACAGACGTGCTGCGCATTCCAAAGCACGAGCCATAGCATCCATACCGGCAATGTGTGCAATGAAGATGTCTTCCAGATCAGTAGAATTACGACGAGTCTTGGCATCGAAGTTTGTTCCGCCATTACCCAGACCACCGTTACGGATGATCTGCATCATAGCCTGAGTCAATTCAAAATTGTCGATGGGGAACTGGTCTGTATCCCAGCCATTCTGATAATCACCACGGTTGGCATCGATTGAACCCAGCATTCCATTGTCAACAGCTACAGCCAGTTCGTGTTCGAAAGTATGTCCAGCCAGAGTAGCGTGGTTCACTTCAATATTTACTTTGAAGTCCTTATCCAGATTATGAGCTTTCAGGAAGCCGATAACTGTCTCTGTATCTACATCATACTGATGCTTGCAGGGTTCCATCGGTTTCGGTTCGATCAGGAATGTGCCGGTGAAACCTTTACTGCGTGCATAGTCGCGTGCAATAGTCAACATCTGAGCCAAATGTTCTTTTTCACGTTTCTGATCCGTGTTCAACAAAGACATATAGCCTTCACGACCACCCCAGAATACATAATTTGTACCACCCAGTTCGATTGTTGCATCGATAGCGTTCTTAATCTGTACGGCAGCACGAGCCACTACATCAAAATCGGGATTGGTTGCAGCACCGTTCATATAACGTGCATGACCAAATACATTAGCAGTACCCCACAGCAGTTTAATACCGGTTTCAGCCTGTTTCTGCTTAGCGTAAGCAACTATTTCCTTCAAATTTGCCTCATACTCTTCGATAGTATCAGCTTCCGTACAGAGATCTACATCGTGGAAGCAGTAGTATTCAATACCCATCTTCTGCATGAATTCAAAACCGGCATCCATCTTATCCTTAGCTGCCTGAACCTTGTCTGCTGCAACATTCCAAGGGAATTTCTTCGTACCGCCACCAAATTGGTCACTACCTTCTGCGCACAGCGTGTGCCACCATGCCATTGAGAACTTCAACCAATCTTTCATTTTCTTACCCATGATAACCTTTTCAGGATCATAGTAACGGAATGCCATCGGGTTACGACTTTCTACACCTTCAAATTTAATTTTTCCAATTCCAGGAAAATACTCTTTTGTTGCCATAATATCTTATTTGTTTTTTGCCTTCCACGCATATTCGTGGATAGGCGGGTTAATAATAAATTAATTATCTGTTTTTTATTCAATCAATCACGCATAGATTTCTCTAAACGATGTTTCCAACGGGCATATGCATCCAGATATTCCATACGTTTGCTTTGGTTAGGCTCGATCACGTCGAGCTTTTCAAGAGTAGCAAATGCCTCATTATTATCTTTGTAAATTCCGGCACCTATACCTGCACCTTTGGCAGCACCTACCGACCCGTCGGTATCATACAATTCAATGGTAGCACCCGTTACCCCGGCCAGCGTGTCACGGAAGATAGAACTCAAGAACATATTCGCATGACCAGCATGTATTTTCTGTACAGGGATACCCATACTTTCCATAATATCAATACCGTATTTGAACGAAAATACGATACCCTCCTGCGCTGCACGTACGATATGTTGTTTGCCATGCAGATTGAAATTCAAGCCACGAATGGAACAGTTGATTTCCTTATTTTCAAGCATACGCTCAGCACCGTTACCAAAAGGCAAAATACTGACACCGGCACTACCAATAGGTGCCTGAGAGGCAAGAACATTCATCTCATTATAAGAGATTCCCTCAGGAGCAATCGTGCGTTTCACCCACGAATTCAGAATACCCGTACCATTGATACAAAGTAATACTCCCAAACGGGTCTGATCGGCCGTATGATTAACATGAGCAAAGGTATTGACACGCGATTTGGGATCATAGTTTACCGCACCGTTAACACCATAAACGACCCCACTTGTTCCTGCGGTCGAAGCAATTTCCCCCGGATTAAACACATTCAGTGAAAGCGCATTGTTAGGCTGGTCTCCGGCACGGTAAGTAATCGGAGTACCTTCTTTCAAGCCCAATTCCTTAGCTGCAGCAGCATTGACACGCCCCTGCTCAGCGAATGTCGGCTTAATATCTGCTATCAATGAAGAGTCAAGTCCATAATAATCCATCAGGAATTGAGCCGGGCAATTGTTCTTGAAATCCCAAAACATTCCTTCCGACAATCCCGATACGGTCGTACAAATCTCACCGCTCAGCTTCATGGCAATATAATCACCTGGTAGCATAATTTTGTATATCTTCTCATAAATCTCCGGCTCATTTTCTTTCACCCATGCCAGCTTAGAAGCAGTAAAGTTTCCAGGAGAATTCAACAGATGAGAAAGACAACGCTCTTCACCTAATGTTTCAAAAGCACGTTGGCCATAAGAAACAGCACGAGAATCACACCAAATGATTGCCGGGCGCAGCACCTGCTGATTTTTATCTACGCAAACTAATCCATGCATCTGATAAGAAATACCTATAGCCTTGATTTCTCCACCATTTACACCCGATTCGTTAAGAATAGCCTCTGTTGCCAGTTTCAAATTTTCCCACCAGCTTTCAGGGTTTTGTTCAGCCCACCCCTGCTTAACGGCGATTATAGCCGCTTCCGTCTTCGGGAAAAAAGCAGAAGATATGCACTTTCCACTTTCTGCGTTTACCAGACTCGCCTTCACTGACGAGCTACCAATGTCATAACCTAATAGATACACTTTGAATACGATATTAAAGTTAATAATTTTACATCCTTTTTTCTAACCTATATGCTCCTCACACGCTACCGCCTATATTTATTATAGATTTTCTTATCAAAACGATAATATCGAGCAGCCCTATGCGCTACTCCCTGCTGCCGTTCCTCAAGAGGCACAACATACTCCATAAGAGCGATTTTCTTATGGAAATTGCGTACATCTATTTCTCTATCATAAATCAATTCATATAATGTGCGGAGTTGAGATGCAGTAAATTTGCGTGGAAGCGAATCAAACAATGCAGAAGGATTGACTTCCACATACTGACGTATATAAATTAAGGCTTCTTTAATAATCAAATTATGATCGAAAGCCAGATCCTTAATATCCTGTAAAGCAACCCAACACGCCTGCAGATTGTTCAAGTCGCGGTTCAACGTCCGGTCTATCTTCACCAACGACAAATAAGCAATTGTTACGATGCGTTCAACTCTCGATTGAATAGCACGCTCCAACCAATGAACATCCCGTGGATCTTTAGTCCGGTCTTTAGAGCCAAAAGCCTTGAACTGGACAAGATTCACATTTCGTACACCCGTCAGTTCATTCAGAACCCTTTGGGCAGCACCATCCAAATCTTCATCCATATAAATCAGACTTCCCGGTAACTTCATATCGTGAAACACCTCACCTTCTTCTTCTCCAACACGACGAATAAGGAGAACTTTCAGTTGGTCTCCGTCAAACCCTATTACCACGCAATCTACCGAGATGTGATTGTTAGCCAATGGCATTTCGTGTTCCATGCCTTACATGATATTTTGATTAAACGCTGCAAATATATAGATGTTTTTCCAAAATACAATAAGATAAAACATAAAAAATAATATGTTATAAAGCATTATTTTTCAGAATAATAGTTATCGTACTACATACAATATGAAAATAGAGTGTTATCGTACTACATACAATATGTAGTAAAACCACATAAACGAAAGCCGTAGCTCTACCCCATCAACTATGCAAATATCCTCATTTATAAGGAATTTGAATGCCATCAGCATTCATAAAACGAGCAACGACTTATTGTATTCAGGGAAAAGAGTTTTCCATGATTTTGCACAAAAAAAGGACATATGTGCGGTGGTTATCAGAAAAAGGCCTAACTTTGCAGCACTTTTTTATACTATAAACTAAAAACAAAAGAAATGAAAGCATTTGTATTTCCTGGACAAGGTGCCCAATTCGTAGGAATGGGAAAAGACCTATACGAAAATTCAGCTTTGGCCAAAGAATTGTTTGAGAAAGCCAACACAATTCTCGGCTACCGCATTACAGACATCATGTTCAATGGTACAGACGAAGACCTGCGCCAAACCAAAGTGACACAACCGGCAGTATTCCTCCATTCAGTAATCTCCGCACTTTGCATGGGTGACGAATTTAAGCCTGAAATGACAGCTGGACATTCATTAGGCGAATTTTCTGCCTTGGTTGCAGCTGGTGCACTGACTTTTGAAGATGGCCTGAAATTGGTCTATGCCCGCGCCATGGCAATGCAGAAAGCCTGCGAGGCTCACCCGTCAACAATGGCAGCCATCATTGCCTTACCGGATGAAAAAGTTGAAGAAATTTGCGCTCAGGTCAGCGCAGAAGGAGAAGTATGTGTAGCAGCCAATTACAATTGCCCGGGACAGATTGTGATTTCCGGTTCCATTGAAGGCATCAACAAGGCTTGCGAACTGATGAAAGCAGCCGGCGCCAAACGTGCCCTTCCACTGAAAGTAGGTGGTGCATTCCACTCTCCGCTGATGAACCCAGCCAAAGTTGAACTGGAAGCAGCCATTAATGCAACGGAAATCCACACGCCCAAATGTCCTGTTTACCAGAATGTGGACGCATTGCCCCACACCGATCCGGCAGAAATAAAGAAAAATTTGATTGCGCAATTAACTGCTTCTGTACGCTGGACACAAACTATCAAGAACATGGTAGCCGATGGAGCCACTGACTTCACAGAATGTGGTCCTGGCGCAGTGCTACAAGGATTAATCAAAAAGATTGATTCTACGGTATCTGCTCACGGCATTGCATAAAATATCACTCTTCATTCACAAAGAAGAAGATATTTTCAAGAAGCCCAAAGTATTGATACGACACCGATCATACATAAATTTAAAACAATATATTCAAGAAAGAGGGTGTGTCGTAATACGCGATTCACCCTCTTTTCTATATCAACGATAAGAGCGTAGTTAACTTTTTCAGGCAGCAATATTCTGAATATAATCTCGATTATTTTGTTCCCAATAGCTTAAATGAGCGGTAATAAGGCCGTAA
>CAJKOW010000035.1 GCA_905201685.1 uncultured Bacteroides sp.
AACCTATAGTAGTAATCTGGCAAAATGGAGTCAACCTATTTCAGGACAACACATTCTAATTTTTAATTGAACTAAAGTGAAACTTATCTTTCACCATATATCGCTGATTATCAGCGCAGATTTTCCTGTTGAAAGCGTGAACCCATTTTTCCCTTTTTCTATTTTTATCCGTGTGAATCCGCCCATTCAGCGTCGTCCGCGTATCCATCTTTCACCCACGTTATTCATTTCCAATTATTCACTTTTCATTCTCAAAGTGCCACTTGGCGACCGTAACTACCTACTTTAGCCGCGTCATGTAGGTAGTTAGCCGGCGTAACAAGCCATGCTGTCGGACGTAACAAGCAATGCTGTCGGACGTAACAAGCAATGTCGCCGAGATTAACAAGCAATGCCGCCGGGTTGTGAAAGGAAAGCCGACGGGTATTACAAGCAATCTCCACGAGTATTGCATGTAATTCCCACGAGTATTGCTTGCAATTTCCACGAGTATTGCTTGCAACTTTCCTCAGGCACGGATTACACGGAAAGACACAGAGAAAGAAGAAAAATGATCTGTGAACTTCCGTGCAATCCGTGCCTGAAAGGAAAGCGGTTCCTTAATTTGACACACCCTCCATATAATTCCCGTAACTAAAGAAATATGGTTCCCTGACCGGGAAAAATCAGAAAGGATAGCCCACGGCAAAATGGAAGGCGAAGTCGCGGCTGAAATCGGGATGGATAATGGGATAACGCTCTGCCCCCTGGGCGGGATTGACCGCCTTCATGCCTCCATCGAAACGCAACACGAAAAAGTCCAGATCGAGGCGCAATCCCAATCCGTATGCCACCGCTATCTGCTTATAGAACTTGTTAAAGCGGAACTGCCCTCCGGGCTGGTCCTTATAATCACGCAACGTCCAGATGTTTCCGGCATCGACAAACACCGCGCCCCGGAACTTCCAGAACAGGCGGGTGCGATATTCGATGCTGGCATCGAGCTTGATGTCGCCGGTCTGATTCAGAAAATTGCCGTCGCCGGGAAAGGTACCAGGGCCTAAATCGCGCACCGACCAACCGCGTACACTGTTGGCGCCTCCCGAAAAATAACGTTTCTCCAACGGAACCACGGTGGCATTTCCATAGGGCACTGCTATGCCTCCGCCAATATGGAAAGCCAAGGAATTGCGATTGTCAATCACGATGTTCTTGGCATAGTCGATGTCACCCTTCACATACTGGGCAAACGGGATATTGAGCAACGTGTATTCACCGTTCTCATTCTTTTTCATGCCTACCGTGCGTCCCAACAGGTATAACAGATTGCCCGCCGACTCGATATTGAAACGTACCGAATACGAGTCGCCTATCAAGGTATTGTTCATCAAGGCACGCCCCGCACTGTTGTAAACGAAGCTATAGCCTGTGCGGACTATCAGCCGGTCTTCGTAGTTGTACTTCAGGATATAGTTCTCATCTTTTTCCAAGTATTGCTCTTCGAATTCCTGCGAAATCCAAGGCATATAGAGGTAATTGATATCGAGCAAATCGATGCGATGCTGCATGTTACTGCGCTGCATGCCCCATTTATAGCTCCAACTGCCCGAAGCAATGATCCGGGTGAATTCGGGACGGAACTGATAATTGTATTGCAGGCCGAACTCCGTACTGGCCCTGATCTTCCTCCGGAAATCGGACGACAGGAACGGGAAAAGGAAACGTGGGAAGTTGATGGTTGTCTCGGCACCGAGTTCCGTATAGTCTTCGTCACGATAACTGCCCTGCAAACCGGATACAGCCTCGTAGGCTCCACGCAACTTGACCATAAACAATTCCGACCCCTTAAACAAGTTCCGGTGCTGGAAGGAGACAGAAGCGGCCGCACCCAGGTCGCCCGCGGAATTGGTGCCCTCCAGCTCGAACGCAACGGACTGCTGCTTACTCTTAGTCAGCATCACGTACGTATTCAGAAAAGAACTGTCGTTCCGCTGCACCTCAAAAAAACGGATATTGGTATATTTCAACGCCTGCAAACGCCCGAAATTGGAATAAGTGCGCTGCACGTCGTGTTCATTGTACAAATGTCCCGGCGCAAAATGCAAACAGTTGAGCAGAACCTGAGGACGCAGAGACAACTTGTCTTTGTAATAGATCGGGTAGCCCTTATAGTGGATTGAATCGTTCACCTCGATGCTGCTCAAGGCAGATGACTGCAACACATTGTAATCGGTAACGAAGCTGACCTTATCGATTGTATATTGCGGGTGTGGCTGCGACGGCGCATCTGCGCTTCCTTTATACAAAGCCAGGTGCAGGGTCAGGTCCACTTTAAAGGAATTTTTTACGGTGTCTGCCGTATAAGTCAGATAATCTTTATTGAACTTGTAGTATCCGTGACGCAGCAGGTTGTCGGTGATGCGTTGCCTCTCCACGTCGAGCAGGTTCACGTCCAGCAGCATTCCTTCTTTCAGATACGTATCTGCCGAATCCAGCTTCATGTATTCCCACACCTTCTCATCAGGAATATCATAATTCAAAGTCCGCACCCGATAAGGCTTGCCCGTCGTCACTCGATATGTCAGCTTAACCTTTTTCCCCTTGAACTGCGGAACTGCTGCCACAGTGGCACCCATGTACCCCATGTTGCGGACAGCCTTTTCGATTTCACCCTTTGTACGATCCGCCTCTTCCGCGCTGTATATGACCGGCGCATCCCCTATCCTACGCAACATACGGTTGATCCAGCGCGTACTGTCGCGCCCGGACATGTTATAAATATAGAGTTGGGTCTTTACCAGACTGAACCATTTGGAATTGGGATTTTGCCGGATGAAAAACGTCAGATCGGAAGGCTTTACCTCCTTGTTGTCGGTATGAATGTGCACTTCATCCAGCAAATACGAACCCTCCGGAACATACCTGGTGGAAGAACACGAAACCAGCAACAGGGCAATAACGGCAAACAATGCAAGGCGTAAGTATTTATTCATTCCCGGACTTTATCAAAGTGGCGCATTAAACAAGCACAAATATAGTACATTTTTTTCATATTCGGGATAAAAACGACAGAAGAGTTCTGAGTTTTTGATTATCTAAAAATTATCGTGTATTTTTGTCCGGGATTCAAGTTGACGGGTTGACAAGGTGACGAGTTGACAAGGCGTTTCAAGCAGCACACTGTATCAGGCAGGACGTTCCGGCCTTGTAGCCTTGTTGACTGAGCCTTGTCAACTAATAAGCCGAACACTTGAAAAACTTAAATCAATAAGATAAAAAATGGCATTAAGCAAGAACCGCATCAAATACATCCATTCGTTGGATTTGAAAAAAAAGCGCAAAGAGGAAAATGTATTTTTAGCCGAAGGCCCCAAGCTTGTAGGAGACTTGCTGGGACACTTCCATTGTCGGTTCCTGATAGGCACCCACGAATGGATTGCATCGCAAAAGCACCTGGCAGCAGAGGACATCACAGAAGTGACGGAAGAGGAACTTTCGCGTGCCAGCCTGCAAAAAGCTCCCCAACAGGTACTGGCCGTCTTCGACCAGCCGCAAACGTCCATCGACCCTATGGTCGTGCAACGTTCCCTCTGCCTGGCTCTCGATGACGTTCAGGATCCGGGAAATTTAGGAACCATCGTACGTCTGGCCGACTGGTTCGGCATAGAAGACATCTTCTGTTCGCCCAACTCGGCCGACATCTACAATCCGAAAGCCATACAGGCTACCATGGGAGGAATTGCACGGGTCAGGGTTCACTACACCCCGCTTCCGGAGCTTCTGCAACCGCTAAAAGACGTGCCCGTGTTCGGCACCTTCCTGGACGGGGAAAACATATACGGGCAACCGCTGTCGGACCACGGACTTATCATCATGGGGAACGAAGGAAAAGGAATCAGCCGCGAAGTAGAGCGACTCGTCAACCGGAAACTGTATATACCCAATTATCCTGCCAACCGCGCTACCTCCGAATCGCTGAACGTAGCCATCGCTACAGCAGTCGTCTGCGCCGAGTTCCGGCGACAGGCTGCATGGCCTTGAAGTCGAAAGGGTAAAGCAAATAAGGCACCAACCCGCCCTCACTGCCTTCCGGGAATAAACTGATCACTCCCGGAAGCCATTCCACGTCTTCGGGTTCACCCTCCAGCGGAAAAACCCGAACGACATATCCATCCTCGACTTCCACCACATGTTGCCTCAGATAACCGGCATCGGGCAGAAACACATAATGGGAAGCATATCTCTTCATTATTTCTCCTTGGCTTTCAACGGAACGAGCTGTTGCTTCTTCAAGCCGTTATTTGGCAGTTTCTGACGTCTGTCCGAATTCGATGTCGAAGTCTTCCGTACCGACGATGCCCCGCTCTCGCCCGGACGAGGACGGGTACGGACCTTCTGTTCCTGAGGCTGCACAGCCTCTTGTTTGTCCGGAACAGTACCGGCTTTCGTTACACTGTCCTTCCGCAACGAATCGGCACGCAACGAATCGGCCTGCAACGTATCGCTTGCCGCAACGACCAACGAATCTTTTGCATGATAGCGCATCAGCGAAATCCGGTCGAGCAACAGAGGGGAAGAAACATCCTGCCGCGGATCATATACGAAACCGCGCACTTCCTTTATCTTACCCAACGTATCGGCATAGAGGGTCAGCGTATGCGTGCCGGGGCTCAGAATGCGTTGCACTCCACTGACAATGGTATCTTTGAGATATACCACCTGCATCCCCATAACCGGCATCAGCTGTGGATCGACCTTTTTCTCCGACCAATTGAAACGCACGCTCCAACGCAATGTATCGCGACTCTTGAAATTGGAATCGGAAGGTATCTGAAAGGTGAGCTTATTGTCCAACGGCATCCCCGTCAACTGATAAATGCGCTGTCCGAACCACACATCCACACTGTCGCCCGGACGTGATTCCTTCGGACGGTCTTCCCGCAAGGCTATCAGATGGTTTATCCCGTCTCTCTCGGCCTTCAAGCGCTGGTTAACCTTCTCATACACTTTTGTCAGCGCTTCCGGATTGCGGGCAAACCAAACCATCGACGAATCGAACTGTGCCTGGGTAATGCCATACTTCTTAAAGACAGACTCGATATACAATACCTTCTTATAAGAATCATTGTACGGAATATCCTCGCCCATTGCCTTGGCTATGTGATAATCATAAAGCACGTTCTCCATTTCGGCATCGGTCAATACCGTATCCGGCCTTTCCACCTGACACGCAGCCAGACAGAAGGCAGACAGAACAATGCTATACCATCGAATCCGAATCATTCCTTTCCTGATTTTGTCGTCACAGCATGATAAGCTTCATTCAAGTATTTGCTGTAGAACAGCAGCAATGCAATGATGCCGCAACTGATGGCCGCATCAGCAAAATTGAATATAGGACTGAAAAATATAAAATGATCTCCTCCTATGAACGGCATCCATTGTGGCCAGTCGGTTTCGATAATGGGGAAATAGAACATATCGACCACCTTACCGTAAAACAAAGGAGCATATCCGCCCTCTGCCGGCATGAAAGACGCAATCTGTGCATGGGTACTTTCATTGAATATGACCCCATAAAAAACGCTGTCGATAATGTTCCCCAAGGCACCCGTCAGAATCAATGAGATGCAGACAATGAAACCCGTCTTCATCCCATGCTTCACAAACTTATACAGGAACCACCCGATCAATGCCACTGCAACAATGCGGAAGGAAGTCAAAAACAGCTTTCCGAATATCTCCATACCGAAAGCCATCCCGTTATTCTCGGTAAAGTAGATATAGAACCAGTCTGTCACCCGGATGCTCTCATGCCAATACATGTGAGTCTTGATCCAGACTTTGATAAGCTGGTCTATAATCAATACCGAGAATATAACGAGCAAGGCTATACGGCCTTTCGTAAGAAACTTACTCATTTATTTCTTTCCGTTGTTTTTAGCTTCAATACTCAACGTTGCATGAGGTACGGCACGCAGACGCTCTGCGGGAATCAATTTGCCCGTCTCACGGCAAATACCGTAGGTCTTGTTCTCGATACGTACCAATGCAGCCTGCAGCCCTTGAATAAACTTCAACTGACGCTGAGCCAGACGTGTTGTTTCCTCCTTTGACAACGTATTGGCACCTTCCTCCAGCACTTTATAAGTGGGCGAAGTGTCATCCGTATCATTTCCATCGGCACCTGTCAGACTTGCTTTCAGCATATCATAATCGCGCTGTGCCAATTCCAGCTTTTCCATTATAATGGCACGGAATTCTTCCAATTCAGCATCTGAATATCTTGTCTTTTCTGCCATAGCTTTAGAATTTTATTTGGGTTCTTCTGATTTCGATTTTCCAATATATTGTTAAGCTTTAGACGCTTCTTTTTCTACACTTACGTACAGGGAGAAATCGTCGAAGTTCAACTCCGTTCCGTTTTCTACCTCATCGGCAAGTGTAAGCGAGGTACCTAAAACCTGGTTACAAATATAGTCTTTATATTCGGTTACCGCATCATCTGTCTGCTGATTTTTTGATAGGGTGATCCGAATTTTATCTGTTATTTCAAATCCGCTCGACTTACGCAGATTCTGAATACGGTTTACCAATTCACGGGCCACGCCTTCACGACGAAGTTCTTCGGTCACTGTCACTTCCAAAGCAACAGTCAGCTTGCCCTCGTTGGCTACCAACCAGCCGGGAATATCTTCGCTGAAGATTTCTACATCGCTCGTTTCGATAACAGCATCGCCGCCATCCAGATGGAAGGTGTACGATCCGTTCTTTTCCAGTTCGGCAATAGCCTCCTGCGACATTTCGGCTACTTGCGCAGCCACAGCCTTCATCTGCTTGCCAAACTTCGGACCAAGTTTCTTGAAATCGCATTTCACCCTCTTGACCAGCACTCCGGCAGCACCATCCACGAACTTGATCTCCTTCACGTTGACCTCGTTCATAATAAGCGATTTCACGGCTTCGATGTGGGCACGTTGTTCCTCATCCACTACCGGAATCATAATGCACTGTAGCGGCTGACGCACCTTGATGTTCACCTTACGACGCAGAGCCAACACCATCGAAGTAACGTCCTGAGCCATCTGCATACGGGCTTCTAATTCCTTGTCAATCATGCCTTCCTGACATACCGGGAATTTGGCCAAGTGCACGGAAACCACGTTGTCGCGTCCTGTGACGGCAATCAGATCCATGTAGAGCATATCGGCATAGAAAGGAGCGATAGGAGCCATCAGTTTGGCAACAGTCTCCAGACAGGTATATAGCGTCTGATAAGCCGACAACTTGTCTTGGGTAAACTCTCCACCCCAGAAACGCTTACGATTCAGACGGACGTACCAGTTGGACAGGTTGTCATTCACAAAATCAGAAATCAGACGCCCTGCCCGTGTCGGCTCGTAGTCATTGTAGCATGCGTCCACATTCTTAATCAACGTGTTCAGTACGGAAAGGATCCAGCGGTCAATCTCCGGACGTTCTGCCATCGGCACGTCAGCTTCCTTATACTCAAATCCGTCCACATTGGCATAAAGAGCAAAGAAAGAATATGTATTATAGAGCGTGCCGAAGAACTTACGGCGTACTTCTTCCACTCCTTCCACATCGAACTTCAGGTTGTCCCACGGCGACGAATTGGTAATCATATACCAGCGCAGAGGATCGGAACCGTATTTCTCGATGGTCGTAAACGGATCGACCGCATTGCCCAGACGTTTCGACATCTTATTGCCATTCTTGTCAAGAACCAGACCATTGGAAATGACGGTCTTATAGGCCACGCTATCGAATACCATCGTTGCAATGGCATGCAACGTAAAGAACCAGCCACGCGTCTGATCGACACCTTCGGCAATGAAGTCTGCCGGATAGACCTGATGCGTATCAAGCAGTTCCTTGTTCTCGAACGGATAGTGAATCTGCGCATAAGGCATGGAACCGGAATCGAACCATACGTCTATCAAGTCCGATTCACGCTTCATGGGCTGACCGTCCTTCGAAACCAGAATAATCTCATCGACATACGGACGATGCAAATCTATTTTGTCATAATTTTCTTTGGTATATACGCCCGGCACAAAGCCTTTTTCCTTGTAGGGATTGCTCTTCATCACACCGGCTGCTACTGCCTTTTCGACCTCGGCATAGAGTTCTTCAACCGACTCGATGCACTTTTCTTCCGTGCCATCCTCGGTACGCCAGATTGGAAGCGGAGTACCCCAATAGCGCGAACGGCTCAGGTTCCAGTCGTTCAGATTCTCCAACCACTTGCCGAAACGTCCTGTACCGGTGCTTTCCGGTTTCCAGTTGATGGTTTTGTTCAATTCCATCATGCGCTCCTTGCAGGCCGTACTGCGGATGAACCAGCTGTCCAGCGGATAGTAGAGCACCGGTTTGTCTGTACGCCAGCAATGCGGATAGTTGTGAACATGTTTCTCGATCTTGAATGCCTGATTGGCGGCTTTCATCATCATACAAATATAGAAGTCGAGCGACTCGGCTGCCTGCGCTGCCTTTTCGTCGTACTTGCCATCTACGGTAAATTGCGGGTCGTAAGCGTTTTTCACCCAACGGCCCTGATATTCCTTGTAGGCTTCCACATCGACACATTCGGCCACAAACTTCTCGTCTAATTCGTCCAACAGGTAGAACTTACCGGTCAGATCGACCATCGGACGGGTTTCGCCACGCTTGTTGATCATGAACAGTGAAGGAATGCCGGCTGCACGCGCCACGTTGGCATCGTCGGCACCAAAAGTCGGTGCGATGTGCACGATACCCGTACCGTCTTCGGTCGTCACATAGTCGCCGGGGATGACCCGGAATGCCTTGGCCGATGCTTCACGCCAATTACCGTTCTCATCCAGTTCGGTCGGTTTCACCCACGGAATCAGTTGTTCGTACTCCATACCGACCAGGTCTGTACCTTTGTACTCGCCGACGACCTTGAACGGGATCAGCTTATCACCGGGCTTATAATCCTCTAATGCAAGGCCTTCCGCCTTTTTATTAAAGTGTGCATAGAGCAGAGCCTTGGCCAAAACGACCGTCATCTTTTCGCCCGTATAGCCATTGTATGTCTGAACGGCTACATAGTCGATCTTCGGCCCCACGCAGAGAGCCGTATTGCTGGGCAATGTCCACGGAGTAGTAGTCCATGCTATGAAGTAAGGAGTTCCCCACGCTGCCATTTCGGGTTTCGGGTTCTTCATTTTGAACTGACCGACCACCGTCAGGTCCTTCACGTCGCGATAGCATCCCGGCTGATTCAGCTCGTGCGAGCTCAAGCCGGTACCGGCAGCAGGCGAATATGGCTGAATGGTATATCCCTTATAGAGAAGTCCTTTCTTGTACAGTTGCTTCAGAAGCCACCATAGCGTCTCGATGTAGCGATTGTCGTAGGTGATATAAGGATCTTTCATGTCCACCCAATATCCCATTTTGTGCGTCAGGTCTTCCCATTCCTTCGTGAATTTCATCACGTCCTTACGGCAGGCGGCATTGTAGTCGGCCACGGAGATGGTCTTTCCGATATCTTCCTTCGTGATGCCCAATGCCTTTTCCACACCCAGTTCGACAGGAAGTCCATGAGTATCCCATCCGGCCTTACGTTTTACCTGGAAGCCCTTCATCGTCTTGTAACGGCAGAAAATATCTTTAATGGAACGAGCCATTACGTGGTGAATACCCGGCATACCGTTGGCCGAGGGAGGTCCTTCAAAAAATACGAAGGAAGGACATCCTTCACGTTCTGTCATACTCTTGGCGAAAACCTGGTTTTCGTCCCATTTCTTCAATACTTCTTTGTTCACTTCCGAAAGGTCGAACTTCGAATATTCGGCAAACTTCTTACTCATATCTTAAATGTCTCCTAAATACACTTTTATTTTTAAGGGCGCAAATTTATAAAAAAGTTGGATAAAACCGTGCTTTTAAGATTGTTTATTTCTTCAAGCCTGCAGTTTCCGATACTCTCCCGGAGTGTATCCGACGTTTTTCTTGAAGATGCGGTTGAAGTGTTGCGAGTATTGGAATCCCAGTTCGTAAGCAATCTGACTGACCGTCTTTCCCGTACCGACAATCAGCTCCTTGGCCTGGTCTATCAGTTTGGTCTGTATGTATTCCTGCGGTGTCTTCCCCGTCTCTTTTTTCACCAGATCGCCGAAGTAATTCGGTGACAAAAAGACTTTTTCGGCAAAATATTTAACGGATGGAAGTCCCTCGGTCTGCGGCTTGTCACTTTGGAAATACTCGTCAAGCAAATCTTCGAAGCGCACCAATACGTCCTTGTTCGCTACCGAACGGGTTGTGAACTGACGTTCGTAGAAGCGCATGCAATAGTCCAGCAGTAGCTCGATATTTTTCGAAATCAAGCGTTTGCTATGTCTGTCTATGGGGTGGTTCAGTTCCATCTGTATCTTGTTCAGACAGTCCAGAAAGACCGAACGTTCTTCATCGGACAGATGAAGCGCTTCGTTCGAACTGTAAGAGAAGAAAGTATAATGCCTGATTTCCTGCCCCAACGAGGTTCCCTTTATCAGGTCGGGATGGAAAAGCAAGCCATAGGCATTCAGCGGCGCCCCTTCTTCCAAGTACGTCTCTACGACCTGTCCCGGAGCAAAACTGGTCACCGTACCTTCCTGATAATCATAAGTCTGTCTGCCATAACGGATGTCTCCGCACCGCGTCTGTTTCAGGAAAAGGGCATACACACCATAATTCAACACGAAATGATCCGGACGACGGGTTGCCTTCGACAGATCAACCACACTGACAAGCGGATGCAACGTCTCCAGTCCGAACAAGTCGTTGTATTGTTCCACCCTATCCAACTTTATCACATCTTTCATACCCATACATGTTTACTCAACTTTCGCAAGCTCAAGTTGCAGTTGACGAGTAACAAGTTGACGAGTTGACAAGGCGTTTGTAACGAGCCGTCTCAAGCGACACTTTATCAAACAGGGTATTCCGAGCCTTGTAAACTTACTGACTAAAGCCTTGTCAACTAATAAGTTGAGCACTTGCAAAACTTAAAATGTTTACTTAAATTTTCAGTTAATATTCTTTTGAGAGTTAAGAAGTTATTGCTTCAACACACACATTCTTCACTTTCCCCACAAAAATAAGCAAATTAACCGCAAACGAGATGCCAGACACGACAAAATCTGTAAGATGGTTACAACGAACCGTAATACATTCACAGCTTCAGCACGAATATCCGGCTACTTTTGCCGAAGATTCTAAAATGATAAATCGATATGAACCTCAACGACTTTCTGTCTTACGTAAAGACCCGCCAGGCCCTCAATACACCTGACATTTTTAAATTCATGAACGAGATGAGCGACGAAGCCCGCCGCATCACTTTCCAACTGAACACAGCCTACCACACTCCCGAAGAAGTACGCCGGCTGCTTTCCGAACTGTTCGGTTACACGGTGCCTGCCTCGCTGCGGGTATTTCCTCCTTTCTACACCGACTTCGGCAAAAACATCAGCGTCGGCGAAAACGTATTCATCAATGCCTGCTGCCACTTCCAGGACCACGGCGGGGTCACCTTGGGCGACGGATGCCAGATAGGCCACAACGTCGTTTTCGCTACCCTGAACCACGGACTGGCACCCGAAGACAGGGCATTCACTTATCCGGCTCCCATCGTGCTCGAACGGAATGTCTGGGTAGGCTCCAACGCCACTATCCTCCAGGGAGTGACCATCGGCGAGAATGCCGTTGTAGCAGCCGGTGCGGTAGTGACACGCGACGTACCGGCCAATACCATCGTAGGCGGCGTGCCGGCCAAATTCATCCGGAAGATATAATCCGTTTGACGCAAGCCTTGAGCTTGCAAATTGAGAATCCGGGAATTGAGTTAAAAAGGTGGCTCTTTTCCTTAAAGCCTGTTATAAATCAACGGAATAAGAAGCAATTATTTGGAGTTTCACGCAAAAGGCGTACCTTTGCAGCGTGTTTTTCATAGTATTAGATTTAAGGTTAACAAGAAAGATTGGCTGTCTGGGATAGATAGCCTTTTTTTTGCTCCTAAATCTTTTCCTTGTCTATAGCGTTTTTACGGTGCAAAGATCCACAATCCACAGAATTGAGGCATCCGCCATTCCATCGGACAGAAATCAGAGACAAGCAATACGTCCAGAATCCTTTCCAGTATCCGACATTTTTTTCCTTTGTTTTAAAAAGCCTTTTTATTAATTTTGTGGTATGAAATTCCTCAGGACACATATTGTCATCATCTGTGCCATAGTTACCCTGATTGCAGTCGGGAGCTATGAGGGTTATTGGATTCTCCGTCTGTACCATACAGAAAGAAAATCAGTCGAGTCAATTATCCGCTCTTCCGTCACAGGAGCGGATGTAGAGGAGTATCTTGACCGAATGATGCAAAAGATGGGGCAGCAAGATACATTGTATATATCCTCTCCTCTTCCTGCCAGGAAGTCGAGAATAGTGTCCATGTCGTTGGATTCCTTAAGTGGCCATATCAGTAAAGTCAGCGTGTACAAGATAGATAAATCCAGCCTTCCTGTGGCTTACGGCAATGACAGACCGGACGTGGACAAGGTGCAGGACTTGTTGCAAGCCTATCTGGACAGTGCAGGACTTGATATAGCGTGTCGTTTAGTGTATGAAGAAATGGGGGACGAAGGTATCCTTCCTCCCGGCACGCAGGAGGTGGCTCACCAATCCAAGGAAGGCACAGTCATACTTACGGTACCTTCCAACGTCAACGATGGACAATACAAAGTGTTTTCCGCTTCACTTTCAGGGTATATTGCAGGCAGAATATCCGGTGTAATGGCTATCTCTGCAGGTATATTGCTGATTATCATTCTGTCCTTCTTCATGATGAACCTGACAATCAAAAGACGGCGTCGGTTGGAGGAAATAAAAAACGACTTCACCCAGAATATTACCCATGAACTGAAAACCCCGATTGCCGTAGCCTACGCCGCAAGCGACACACTGCTGGAATACACCCTCGGAGAGAACCCTGTAAAGCGCAAGAAGTATCTGGGTATTATAAAGGACCAGCTCGACAAACTGGGTGGAATGGTAGAAATGATTCTGTCAACAACGATGGAAAACCGTTCTGGACTCAAATTGGACTACTCGACAACTTCGGTCAAAAGCATGTTGGAAAATGCCGTATTCCAAATCAAAATAAAGGCAGAGAAGCCATGCGACATCACTGTATCTGTCATTCCTGACAACCTTGAAATAACAATAGACCGGAAACTCATGTTCAGTGTCATTCTGACGATACTTGACAATGCCTTGAAATATTCCGGTGACAGCGTGAAGATCTCGGTAAAAGCATACCCTCACAAAGGGAAAACTGTCATATCCCTATCCGACAATGGCTTTGGAATCGCTCCGTCCGACCAGAAGCACATATTCGAAAAATTCTATAGGGTCCCGACGGGCAACCGGCATGATGTAAAAGGGTACGGGATAGGGCTTTTCTTTGCGAAAAGCATTGTGGAAAAGCATGGAGGTAGAATAACTGTATCCAGTGAACTGGGAAAAGGCAGTTCGTTCATAATAGAATTGTAGTATGAAGAAGATTTCTGTGTTGCTTGTGGAAGATGAACCTACATTGGCTGGAATCATCAAGGATGCCCTTGAGGAAGAGGACTTCACTGTCTGTATCGCCTACGACGGAGTCTCGGGATTGGACATGTTTGTCCAACAGAGGCCGGACATCATTGTGTCTGACGTCATGATGCCAAAGCTGTCAGGTTTTGAAATGGTTCAAAAAATACGGCAGACCGATGACCATACCCCTATACTGTTTCTTACAGCAAAGACTTCGGTGGATGATGTGGTCGAGGGATTCGAGACTGGCGGCAATGATTATCTGAAAAAGCCGTTCGGGATGAAGGAACTGGTCATAAGAATCCGCTCCCTTCTCGGAATGGTCGGGACGACGAGTCTCCCCAAAAGTAATTCCAAGGCAGAGTTTACAATTGGAAATTATTTGTTCGTACCTGCCAGACGACTTCTGACTTATCTGCCCGATGGGGAAAAGACGGAACTCCCCAACCGGGAGAGCGAAATCCTTGAACGCCTGTGCGCCAAAGGAAATCATATACTCCCGGCAAAAGAAATATTGCTTGATCTATGGGGAGATGATGATTTCTTCAGCACACGGAGTTTCCAGGTCCTGATCTCAAGGTTACGACATCGGTTGTCGAAAGATCCGGAAATCAGTATCGTGAATCTCAAGGGAGAGGGCTACAAACTGATCTGCGGTACAGACTAAATCTGGATGCTGCATTGCAACATGACTTCCCGAGACCTGAGATAGGTCAGAGTGTACGACTGTATGGTAGCAGATATCGATACGTGCCTGTATTCAGAGGTACCGATGATATTGTTTCCAAGCAACGAAATTTCCCATCTGTCCTTTTTATAGTGCAATGACACGTCACAGAAATAATTCAGGCCGAATCCTTTGTCATTGCTATGATACAATTCATTGTTTATCGTAAACATCCATCTGGAGCTGGGAATGAGATGAAAGTCCAGAAAATGAGACCAGTCTGTGATGTTACTGGATTGATTCCGGTGGCTTATTCTCATGGCGGATTTTCCTTCCACGGTCCACCAACGGAAAGGCCTGATGGAATAATCCAATGCCACAGAATAAGTATTGAGTTTCCCATCTTGAACGGTTCCGTTCAACAGATAGGTGTATTCGGTAGAATTGGCTGATCCGCTAAGACCTATACGCGTCCTGCACCAGAGGAAAGATTTGGCCAGCCTGCTCCCAAGGATATAGGTCGAGAAGCGATAAGTCCGGTCGGTAGCCTTCTGTACATAGGTGTCGGAATCCATTGTACTTTCATACAATATATTACCCGAAGAACTCACATACATGGGCCTGAGATTGAAGAACAGGCCGTTTACCGGATTCCGGTACGTATATCCGGCCGAGAGGATATGGGAATATTGTACGCCGGTGTTTCCGGTTCCTTCATACACGGAACGATAGGAAGTAAATACCGGTGTGTCGATGAGCTTAGTTCCTTCATAAGGCATAGCTGAACCCCGATAATTAAATGAGAGTTTTGACTTTGGGGAGACATCCCATTCCCAGGAAAATGAAGGCTCTATCCAGAGATGTCCGGACGAGTTTCCGTCATAATTCTGCTGCGCATAGCTGGTCTTTACAGCTCCATTGAGTCTGTGACTACCGAATGACATCTGTAGAGAAGGTTCCCAATAGGGTTGTGCAATTTGCCAACCGACTTCATTTATCTGCTGGTGCCTATAGTCGAAACCGAAGGTGTTCTTGAAAAAATGCCTTCGAATCTTTCTGCTAAAACTGAAATTGTTCCTGGTAGAGAACATATTGAGGTCCAGCAGTCGGGTAATGCCGTCCAGGGTAAGCAGCTGACCTGGCAGGTAGGTATCGCCCGTAGAGGAATTCAGTTGCCATACATTCCCCCGAGTGGTTGTGTGAGAGATATTCAGGTCTTCGGAAAGCATACGTTTATAGGGCTTGACCATCAGGTCTGTCTTGCGGTTGTTATACAGCATTTCCCCCTTGCCGGAGTTCCAGTCGGTATAGATCTTTGTGCTGCTTCTGACGTATGTGCGGTCAGTGTTGAGCGTATAGCACAATTCTCCCTTGATTTCATTCTTTTGGGCTGTCAAGTCATAATCTTCTGTGATCATCGGCATGCCGTTTATTGAGAGATAGGTGGTGGAACTCCCATTGTGTAATCTCTCCCTGTCATGAAACCCGCTCAGTTGTAGCCTGATATCGGAATTTTTACCTGTTTTCCATAACATGTTTGCTGCGAGAAGATGGCTTGCATTGAATGAGAACCGCTTTTTATCGAAGGCCGGACCGCTAATCTCAGGCAGGTTGATAAGTCCGTTTTCAGCCTGATATCCTCCAAGCTGAGTAATATCCTGCACCTCTTCGCCGATAGCTGCACCGGTATTGTTGTTCTTGTACATCATGAGTGTCTGGAATTTTTTGTTGAACCGCATCCCCAGGATTCGGTTGTTATATGTCAATTCCTCGCCTTTACCTGCATAGCCTGCTCCCAGATCTGCCACTCCCGCCCATACGGCCTTGGCATCCTCCTTCAAGACGATATTGAGGGCTGCCTGCTCACTGAAACTGATTCCTCTTAACGATTTGACATTTTGATGGTTTTCCAGTACTTGTACGTTTTTCACCTTCTCCGCCGGAATATTGTTGCTTGCAAGTGAATATTGTCCGCCCATCAGATCAAGACCTTCTATATAAAAATTGCTAATCGCTTTTCCCTGGTACTCGATAGCTCCATTGGATTTTACTTCAATACCCGGCATTTTACTGATTACATCGGCGATGGAACGATCTTGTGCCTCCTTAAAAGCTGCGACCGAATAAGTCAGCGTATCTCCGCTTTCTGATATACTTTGTGCTGTAACAGCGACTTCCCTGAGCTTGAACGCCTTTTCATGAAGAGTGAAAACAGGAGAGTTTGTAAGTTTTTCCGTCTGGATTGTCAGTGGATCAAATCCTAAATAGGTGACTGTGATATGATCTGCGGCAGACGGGACATTCAATTTGAAAAGCCCTTTCTTGTCTGTGGTGGAATATGCCAATATTTTTCCTTCCTTAGAATAAGCAACGAGGTTGGCACCTGCAAGGACTTCTCCGTCGTTTCCCTGTACTTGTCCGGATAATACGGTTTGGGCAAGGCATGGGATGGTGTATAGCCATATAAACACAATGAATACAATGAAACGCATAAGGCATTCAGTTTATGTCCAGATAATTTTTTGGAGACTGTTTTTGGTTTGTAATATCCTTGCCGCTGGCATCGGTGATTTTAACGATCCTGCCTGTTCCTGCAAGCGCATTTGCCGCAACCTCGGAATAGGTCTGCGTGGCAATTGATTTGCGTAAATCCAAGTACTTTTTCCGAGTACATTTGTTCGCCTCCTTTTTCTCGGTCAACGCTACCGTAGCGTTGTCATGAACGGTTTCCATGCCGACGCATGTGAAGTGAAATATCCCGTCCGTATCAGACGCTTCCAGGATCAGGCCGGGGAGTCCACCAAGAATATAGGGCCCGTATGGCATGGGAAGTTCTGTGGAGTACCATACGTTCCACGTTCTGCCATAGACCGATGCGATGGCCTGGTGACACTGGTAGCCGCAAACTGTTTTTGTACTATCTGTCAGTTCCCAGTGCATGTCAGGCAAATGCTCCTCATATATAAAAAGATCTAAGCCCACCTTATTGATATAGGTATATGCCTCCTTTTCAGGTGCTCCGATAAGTATTTCCAGATCGATTCTGTTAGGATACTTGGATCCGAGCTGCTTGATAGAATTCAGGATGGCGGCAATATCATCGGTCTTTTGCCTGGACTGGTAGGCTTCGTTGTACTTCCTGTAATTCGGATTGTAGAATACGGCTGTCGAGTTTCCTATGTCAAGATTCCACCTGTAAGTTTTGGGAGTCTTGTCATACAATGCATTGCAATCATAGGTTATTCTGTAGGCTGCCTTTTCCTGCGCATTCAAAAACAAGGGCAGCAACGTGAGTAAAATGATAAAAATCTTTTTCATATCTATAGTGTTTTTTTACGATGCAAAGATCCGCAATCCACTCTACAATCTTGTTCAACAGGTAATCAACTATCGTTAATTTCTATTAATCCGAACTGGATGGACAACCAATAAATCTCTGCAAGGATAGACTTCGGAAACACGCCACTCATCATTCCATTGCTGCGTCGAACTCACGCTATTCCATTCAAGAAGAATACAAAAAAGGCTGTGTCGGAACAAACTCCACTACTGATTAACCGGATTTTTGCAGATTACCCGACTGGATAATCGGAGGTTCAAGAAACCCCATCCGTATTAATCTGCGGTAAGTTCTGACACAGCCTTTATCTGCTTTGTCAATGATGACAAACTTATTCGCTCGCCTTTTGCGACTCTATGCTGCGGTTCTTCATCTTCACCTCGTACAGGTCGTGACGACGGTCCTTCAGATTGCGGACACTGCCGTAGGTGTGTAGTTCGCTCAGCAGGTCAAGATCGACGTCGGACACCAGAATCATCTCTGTATTCGGAGTAGCTTCAGCACGCTTGCCGTCGGTAGGGAAAGCAAAGTCGCACGGCGTAAATACACCCGACTGGGCATACTGGATATCCATATTGTGCACACGCGGCAAGTTGCCTACACTGCCGGCTATCACCACAAAGCACTCGTTCTCGATGGCACGGGCATGGGCACAGACCTTGACGCGGTTGAAAGCATTCTGCGTATCGGTCAGGAAAGGTACGAACAGAATCTGCATGCCCTGGTCGGCCATGATGCGCGACAGTTCGGGGAACTCCACGTCGTAGCAGATCAAGACACCGATCTTGGCACAGTCAGTCTCGAACGTCTTCAAGGTCTTACCTCCGCTCAAGCCCCAGCTCTTGATTTCGTCGGGCGTGACGTGAATCTTTTCGTACATCTCGTACGTGCCGTCGCGGCGGCAGA
This sequence comes from uncultured Bacteroides sp., assembly GCA_905201685.1. Taxonomy (GTDB): domain Bacteria; phylum Bacteroidota; class Bacteroidia; order Bacteroidales; family Bacteroidaceae; genus Bacteroides. Next base: position 18,507 of record CAJKOW010000035.1, read on the forward strand.
GGAAACCGATGTTGTACAAGCGTCCGTCTTCCTTGATAAGGGGCATGCTGCCCGTGATGATGTTGATGTTGTAGCTGATGGCCAGCTTGATGAAGCGTTCGCGTATCTCGTCGGTATAGGCGGCCAGACCGCGGATGGCTTCCGACTCGCCCTCGTCGTTGAACTTCGCCATCAGCGGGGCGTTGAAGTATTCGGGGAACAGCACGAAGTCGCTCTTGTAGTCGGACACGGCATCGACGAAGAACTCTACCTGCTCGAACAGGTCGTCCAGCGTCTTATAGGCACGCATCTGCCATTGCACTAAGCCCACGCGGACGGTGGTCTTCGGATTGATGTATTCCTGCGTGGGTGGCTGGTAGTAGATGTTGTCCCACTGCAGGAGGCAGGCATAGTGCTTCGACTCCTCGTCGTTGGGCAGATAGTTGCGCATCACCTTGCGTACGTGGAAGTCGTTCGACAACTGGAAGGTGAGCACCGGGTCGTAGATTTCCTTCTGGCGCACCTTGTCGATATACTCCTTGGGGCGCATCTGGTCGGCATACTTATGGTAGTTGGGGATGCGGCCTCCGAACATGATGGCTTTCAGGTTCAGCTTCTCACAGAGATCCTTGCGGTATTCGTACATACGGCGTGCCAGACGCAGTCCGCGATATTGCGGATGGATGAAGACTTCGATGCCATACAGGATATTACCCTTGGGATTGTGCGTATTGAAAGTCTCTTTGCCCGTCACCTGAGCATAGGTGTGATCGTTCTTCACGTCGTCGTAATTGACGATGATAGAGAGGGCGCACCCCACGATTTTCTCGTCCACTACCGTCACAATCTGCCCTTCGGGGAAGATGCGGATCAGTTTCTCGATCTGCTTGTGTGTCCAGAAGACGTCGCTTCCGTCCGTATATACACGTGTGAATGATTGGGCCAATTGGTCGTAATCCTCGATTTGCAGATTGCGTATCTGCACTTTGTTGATTTTGATAGAATCCATAGTTGTTTTCTTGTTTTAATCGAAGACGGACAATCTTGCTTGCCGTCATTGCGGCGCAAAGGTAGTGCTTATTTTCATACGTTGAACCTTGCCTGTTTCCAAAACTTCACGTCTTTCTTGTAGAATTTCACTCATCCATCCGTTTCGAGGCACAGTCGGGACAAAGGCCTTTCACCACGTAGTTGACTGATTGCATCACGAACCCTTCGGGCAGAGCGATGGAAGGAATGTGCAGGGTCTTGAAGCAATAGGTCCGGCGGCAGGCCTCGCAATGGAAGTGGATGTGCATATCATCCACGGAACAGGCCGTCTCGCCGTCGCACAGTTCGTACTTCAGGGCACCGCTGCCGTCGTCGATGGTATGCACTACCCGATGCTCTAAAAACAGACCCAGCACCCTGAAGATGCTCGACTTGTCCATCCTCTCCAATACCTCTTCCAGTTCGGGCAGCGAGACCGGTCGCGCGGCCGCAAGCAGAGCGCGCAACACCAGAATGCGGTTGGCCGTCGGCTTCACTCCCTTCTTCTCCAATATGCGTATCTCCGATTTTTCTTCCATTGCTCATCCGGTTGGTTATGTAGGGACAAAGGTAGCGATTGCGTGGCAAACGGGCAATACAAAAAACGCGGATGGACGCCGTTTTTCGCAGATTTCACGTTTCTTCTGCGTACATCCGTGTGTCCATCCACGTTTCTGATTATTCTGTGGAAGTTCTGTGGTTCCGTACGGTGTGTGCCCCGCCCTTCGTCATCCTAACGGGTCTTCGCCGCCCGGCTCGGTGCCGCCGCCACTGCTGCCGGCCGGCTC
>CAJKOW010000036.1 GCA_905201685.1 uncultured Bacteroides sp.
CAATCCCGTCAGGTTTTGCCTGCAAAGCCCACGGGTTTGGTAAGCAAAGCCCGCGTATATTGCCTGCAACTCCCGTGAGTATTGCAAGTGTTTCTCGCGAGCCGTACAAGTGTTTCTCGCGAGCTGTGCTTGTGTTGTTCGCGAGCCATGCAAGCATCGCTAACGTTGTCTTTTTCTATGCTGTTTGGGACTGCTGGATAATGAACAAGGCCATAAGGAATCTCCTTCTTTTCCCTATGGCCTCCCCCCCTCATTAACTCGTCAACTCGTCTCCTCGTTAACTTGTCAACTCGTCCCCTTGTCAACTAACCTACATCCGGTTCTTCTGCGAACTTCCCGCACCCGTACCCTTGTACTTGCTCTTGGTCGCATTGAACTTGTAGCGCAAGGTTACGGTGAAGGTGCGCCGCGTGTCGGTGCCCATTGTCAGGGTGCGGATTCCGCTATAGGCCGTCACGTGGTTCGTCATGGTGCTGAACAGGTCCGTCACGCTCAGCAGGCACGACAGGCGTTTCCCGGCAAACTCCCTGTACAGCGAAGCGTCCAGCCGCCACTGGGTCTTGTCGTTGTGCACGTTCTCGCTATGTCCCTGGGTTATTACGGTCGCGTCCACATACATCAGGATGTCCCAAGGCAGTTCCAGGCTGTTCTTCCAAAGGAAGCTGCCCAACGGATGATTGAACATCCGGCTGCCTTCGGGCGTGCTCCCCTTGTACCACTGCTGTTCCATGCTGGCCACCCACTGCGGTTGCCAGCAGCCGAACTTCGGGCTGTAGGCCACCATGGCATACGCTTTGTCGAAGTCTTCTATATTGACCGGGCGCAGCAGGCTGATGGCGGGATTGTCCGCCGAGTACGAGTCGCAGAAGCTGGTCATGCCGTCCTTGATGTGCCGGTAGCCTCCCGAAAAGTAGAGCTGCTTCCAGGCAACGTCCAAGGTGAGGTTGTGGCTCAACGTAGGCTGCAACAGTGGATTGCCGGCTTCGTAGGTGTAGCGGTTGACGTAGCGCGGAGCGCTGTTCAGCAGGCTGTAGTCGGGGCGGGTGATGTCGGCGGCATAGCTCAGCTGCAACTGCACCTGGCCGATGGGGTGCGACAGGCTGAGGGAAGGAAACACGTTGGAGTACTTCCGGCTTTGCTCTTCGTTGAACACACCGTATTCGTAGTAGTCGCTCTTCAGATGCTCGTAGCGCACACCTGCCTGCACGCTGCCCTGTCCCAACTGGCGGCTGTACTCGCCAAACACGGCCCACATTTCTTCCTTCACTTCGTCGTCCTCGCCTTGCAGGATGCCTTCGCGGTTGTCGTACAGGCTTGTCCGGTTATTTCGCGTATATTCGCTGCCCACTGCAAACTGGCCGCCCGCCAGCGCATGCGAAACGACTAGCTTGGCGGCATACAGCGTGTTCCGGCTCTCGTCGAAAGTGGTAATGTCCCTGGCTTCTTCCGGTAGCTCCAGCGTCCGGGTGTATTCCCGTCCGAGGCTTCTTCCTTTGTTCTCGTTCCACAGACCGTCGGCGTTGAAGTCCACGTTCCACCCGCCCACGGTGCCGTTGTAGTAAAGGTTCAGCCGATGGTCCGTCTGGCGGGCATCCGAAGCGTTTGTGTTCTCCGCCTGTTCATACGCCTCTCCGTCCAGCAGCACGTCGGTATGCATCGACAGGTCCGAAGCCGACTTGGGGGTACGCTTGTAGTTGTATCGCACGCCCAGCGCATGGGCGGGATTCACCTGCCAGTTCAGCGACAACATGCCTTCCAGATGTTGCGAGTGCGAGCGGTTGGACAGGTTGGAATGCTGCGTCCATGTCTTGTCCAGGTAGGTATCCTGCCGGACCGTCTTGAAATACTCGTCCCGGTCATTGCTTCCGAACAGCATGCCCGACAGGTCGAAGCCTCCCGAGCGATAGTTGAAGTTGAACTGGTCGAGCACCGTCCAGTCGTACTGGTACTGTCCCAACAGCCGGTTGTTGAAGCCGAATCCCTCGCCCGGCGCGCGCTTGGTGGTGATGCGCACCACCGCCTTCACCGAAGCCGCATAGCGGGCACCGGGGTTGTTGATTACCTCTACCGACTTGATGTTGTCGCTGGCCAGCTGGTCCAGTTCGGAGGAGTCGCGCACCTTGCGCCCGTTGATGTACACCTCCGCCGCTCCGCGTCCGAAGACGCTTACCGCCCCGCCACCGGCCGATACACCCGGTATGCGGTCCAGCAGGTTTTCTGCCGTTCCCGCCTTCTCCAGTATGGTTCCGGCCACGTTCGTAATGCTGGCTCCGTTCTTCAGCCTCGTCTTGGGCAGGTCGCCCTTCACCACCACCTCGTCCAGCAGTTGCGCATCGGCTTTCAGTTGCAGCGACAGCTGTTCGCCCGGCCCGCATTCCTTATATAAAGTGGTATAACCGATGCACGACACTTTCAGCACGCCTTTCCCGCCTTCTGCCGACAGGCTGAAACTGCCGTCCTCGCCGCTCACCGCTCCCGCCACGAATGCCGAGTCGGGCAGGGAGAGGAAAACAACGTTGGCGTAAGACAAGGGTTGCTGTTGCTCGTCCGTCACTTTTCCGGTCAGTGTCTGACCGCTTGCGCATATTGTCATTGCCAACAGCAATATGCAGGTTGATAGTCGTTTCATTGTAATATTATAATTTAAGTTCTGGTTTTAGCATTCTTTTTTCTTCATTTTCCAACGATGGAACTTACGTTCCTAAGCCCAATAGAGGTGGGCTATCATTACTTCTAACTTCTTATTCCTAGGATGGCAGTCAACGCCGCCACCTTGTAGAGGCGCAAAATTTTGCGTCTTCTTCTCACGGCTGTCTTTCTTTTGAGAAGATAATCGTTGACTGTGGCTGAGACGCAAGATTTTGCGTCTCTACAACGCAGTGTGTACGTGCGTTTCGCCCGCTCAGTTCCCAGCCATTCGTCTGATACCATCATTATTACGCCACAAATGTAGCGGCATGGAGTCCAATAAGTCTGGACTCTATTGCATATTTTCAATTTAACTTTTACTTTTGCATGCGCAAAATACGACTATTTGTTTCATAATGATCCATACAATCTTGCCTATGATACACAATGCATTTGTCCAATCCGTAATAAGTATCTTTGCATGTATTATTCTGTTTTCGTGTCATAATTCTGTGCAAAATTCTGCCACTCCCCTGCTGCCCGAACTGCAACAGGCCGAATCCATCATGTACGAATCGCCCGACAGTGCGCTCCGCCTGCTTCAATCGATGCCGGTTCCTCAGCCTTCTGACCGGCTACAGTATGCCACGTGGGCTTTGTTTACCACACAGGCACGCTACAAGCTTTATATGCAGCAGTCGGATTCCCTGATAAACATTGCCTATGATTTTTTTATGAAACAGGGGGATGCGCAACGTAAGGCTTTGGCTTTGTATTATAAAGGAGCCATTTGCAAAGAACAGCAACAAATAGAGGAGGCACATAAGTATTTCCTTCAGGCGGCGGAGGAGGTGGAAAAGACAACCGATTATCAGTTGGGGCATTTGATTTATGTGGGATTGGCTGATACGTATGCATATCAGCATTTGAATGAATATGCGTTGAAAGCAGCTCAAGAAGCCCATAGGTATGCTATTGCAAGTAAAAGTTATAACTATATAAGTTCTGCTTTAGTTCTTCAAGCAAGGATATGTAGTAGCTTAACTAAATATAATGAATCTATTGAATACTATAAAAAGGCAATGTCATTTGCAAAAGATAAGCAAAGAAATGGGATAAAATGCGAGTTGGCTTCTGTATATAATAAGGTAAGAGACTATGATTCGGCACTCTATTATGTACGTGAAATGATGGATTTGAATAACGAATACAGTGTTCGAGAAAATGCAGCAGGTTATTTAGTAAGTGGTGAGACTTACTATAATATAGGGAAAATAGACTCTGCTATTTATTATTTTCAGCAAACTTTAACAGCTTGCGATGTGAATATTACACAAATTACAGACGCTCATCAGCAACTTTATTTTGCTTACAAGCAGAAGAAGGATTATCAGTCCGCAGCCGAACATTGTTTTGAAATGTCTTGGTATCTTGACTCCCTGCACCGTGCAGATAAGAGTCGTGCTTTGATTGAAATTCAAGAGAAGTATGACCAGCAGAAACTGATTAACGAGAAGAACGTCTTAAAGATTAAAAAAGATGCTGTAGTTCGTAATTCTCTGATAGGATTGGCTGTAGCTATGCTGCTGGTGGCCTCTCTCATTTATGTTTACCAAAAGAAATTGCTCCGCAAGGAACGTCGTATTCAAGAAGCGGAAGAAAAAATTCGCTCCAAGTCTGTTCATATCCAGGAAAACGAACAGCTTATCAACCGCAACCGCATGCGCATGCAGGAACTGGAAGAACAGATGGAAGCCGGCAGGGGAATGCAGGAAGAGCTGGAAGAACAGCGGAAGACTTTGGCCGAAATCGCTCGGCACAACGAACAGTTGGAAGAAGAAAATCGCGGCTTGCAACGGGACATCGACGGTATGTCGGCCATACTGAAGGAGAAATCCGTGGAACTGGAGCAACTGGATGTGCTCTCGAAGGAAAACCTGCGGCTGCACGACCGCGAATGGTTCCTCTCCAGTCTCTTGCTGGAGAAAGACGAGACCCTACGGTGTCTGAAACACTCACCCCACTACATTCGCGAGGAGGAGTGGGAGGCTATCAAACGGAGTGTTGATCAGCTTTTCGACCACTTCACCAAACGGCTGACAGCCGCCATCCCCTCGTTAACGGAAAACGAACTACAATTGTGCTGTCTCATCAGGCTGCATTTCTCTAATTCTGCTATTGCTACCATGCTGGCCATTGAAGCGGCTTCTGTCTCGAAACGGAAGTTTCGGCTGAAGGAACGCATCATTCAAAAGACCGGGACTTGGAGCGCTGGAACCACTTTGGAGCTATGGTTGTGGAACTACTAAAGCATCCGATGTCCATATCAGATAAAACACGAAAAAGGTAATACGCAGATAAACAGCGTATTACCTTTTTTTTATTTGTCCATATGCAGTCTATGTCCGGTCTATGAAAAACTACAGAAAAGTAGATAACTTTGCGTCAACGAAACAATGAAAACGATTATGAAACGAATTGACTTGAAAAAAGTGCTGCACATGAATTTCCTGATTCAACACCGGTGTACCGGCAATGCCGTGGAGTTTGCCCGCAAGCTGGACTTGTCCCGTTCCTCCTTGTTCAATTACTTAGGCTATATGCGTAATGATTTAGGGATCGACATCCTGTATGACAAGTATCGGGAAACTTATTACTATGATGGAGTGGGGCTGTATGGTGCGTTGGGATTCAAGATTCCATTTTAGGTAGAGCGATGCGTTGCTTTATCAGTTAGCTATCCTGATGGGTTCGGATTCTTTTTTGTTTTTCTTGAATGCGTTTATCTTTTATGTGTTTTTGCTTGTATTTTTCGGATAGTATTCCGTACTTTTGTGACAGATTCAATAACTAAAAACACATATTTATGGAAAATCAGGAAAATAATAACGGACAGTTACAAATAGAATTGAAGGAAGACGTGGCTCAAGGCATTTATTCGAACCTGGCTATCATTACTCATAGCAGTTCGGAGTTTGTATTCGATTTCGTACGTGTGTTGCCGGGAATGCCCAAGGCAGGTGTGCAGTCGCGTGTCGTTATGGTGCCCGAGCATGCCAAACGGTTGCTTCGTGCGTTGGAAGAGAATATTGCCAAGTACGAAAGAGTGTTTGGCGAAATCCGCGTACCTCAGGAAGGTGCCGGCCGCCAGGCTGTGTTCCCGTTGAAGGGTGAAGCCTGATGCTATAAAAGGCATTTTATATAATTGTGTCGAAACTAAAAGTAACTGACATCTTGTTATTTTTAGGCACGGATTACACGGAATTTCGCGGATGATTATTCTTCTTTTTTCTCTGCGTTTTTCCGTGTAATCCGTGTTTAAAGGAAAACGGTTCCCTAATTTGACACACTTTCGCTGTGTTTATTCAGGCACACCATAGACAGCCAGGTCGCCCAGCTCTTCTTCGATGCGGAGCAACTGGTTGTACTTGGCCATGCGGTCCGAACGGCTCAGCGAACCGGTCTTGATCTGTCCGCTGTTGGTGGCTACGGCAATGTCGGCAATGGTGGCATCTTCCGTTTCGCCCGAGCGGTGCGAGGTGACGGTGGTGTAGCCGTGGCGATGGGCCATCTCGATGGCGTCGAGCGTTTCGCTCAACGAGCCGATCTGGTTGACCTTGATCAGGATGGAGTTGGCGCAACCTTCGGCAATGCCTTTGCGGAGGAACTCGACGTTGGTGACAAACAGGTCGTCGCCTACCAGCTGGCAGCGGTGTCCGATGCGGGCGGTCAGCTTCTTCCAGCCTTCCCAGTCGTTTTCGCTCATGCCGTCTTCGATGGAGTCGATGGGGTACTTGTTGATGAGTTCCTCCAAATAGGCTATTTGTTCGTCGGCAGAACGTTTTTTGCCTTGAGGACCTTCGAAGAGGGTGTAGTCATAGACGCCATCCTTGTAGAATTCACTGGAAGCGCAGTCCATGCCTATCTTGACGTCCTTGCCCGGTTCGTATCCGGCGGCGCGGATGGCGGCCATGATGCTGTCTAATGCATCTTCGGTGCCGTTCAGTGCAGGAGCGAATCCGCCTTCATCGCCTACAGCCGTGCTGAGTCCTCGGTCGTGGAGCACTTTCTTCAGTGCATGGAACACTTCGGCGCCCATGCGCAGTCCTTCGTGGAACGACGGAGCGCCTACGGGGCGTATCATGAACTCCTGAAAGGCGATGGGAGCATCGCTGTGCGAACCGCCGTTGATGATGTTCATCATGGGGACGGGCATCACATACGTATTGACACCGCCGATGTAGCGGTACAAGGGGATGCTGAGTGCGTTGGCGGCAGCCTTGGCTACGGCCAGCGAGACGCCGAGGATGGCATTGGCACCTAAGTGCGATTTGGTGGGAGTGCCGTCTAATTGCAGCATCTTGTGGTCGATGGCCCGTTGCTCGAGAGCCGACATGCCGATGAGGGCGGGAGCTATCAGGCGGTTCACGTTGTCCACTGCTTTCAGGGTACCTTTGCCACCGTAGCGGTGCTTGTCGCCGTCGCGCAGTTCCAAGGCTTCGTGTTCGCCCGTCGATGCGCCCGAGGGCACGGCGGCACGTCCCATGGTACCGCTTTCCAAGATTACATCTACTTCTACTGTCGGATTGCCACGCGAGTCGAGTATCTCGCGGGCGATGATTTTCTTTATTTTCATACGTCTTTGTTTTTAGGGGTTTGTTCTACAATTTAAGTTCCGGCTTGAATATCCTTTTTTAGGCTTCGTCGATTGTCCCAATGGGGCAAATCCGGAACTTGATTTTCTTGTATAACGGTCGTAGGAGCGGTAATGTTCGGTCGTCTCGCTTCGCGTTTGCCGGTAGCCGGCCTGGCAGCCATGCACTCGTTTGTCTTTCAGGAGGTTGGTCCGATGGGGGTGAAACGTGTAACAGAGGTGAAAAATAAAGCGTTAAAAATAAATAATTGTATGTAGTGCATTGATTATTCAAAAGTTATTAGTATCTTTGCAGCCCAAAAGTGTATAGTTTCAGAATTAATATAACAATAATATATAACTAAAAACAATTAAAATGCCTACAATTCAGCAATTAGTAAGAAAAGGACGCCAGGTGCTGGTTGACAAAAGTAAGTCTCCTGCCTTGGATTCATGTCCTCAAAGACGTGGCGTTTGCGTGAGAGTGTACACAACCACTCCGAAGAAGCCGAATTCAGCTATGCGTAAAGTAGCTCGTGTACGTTTGACCAATGGTAAAGAGGTGAACTCTTACATCCCAGGTGAAGGACACAACTTGCAGGAACACTCTATCGTACTGGTACGTGGTGGTCGTGTGAAGGATCTTCCGGGTGTACGTTACCACATTGTTCGCGGTACATTGGATACTGCCGGTGTAGCAGGTCGTACACAACGTCGTTCCAAGTATGGTGCAAAGCGCCCGAAACCAGGACAGGCAGCTCCCGCTAAGAAGAAATAAATAGGCGGAACGAGCGCTCAGAACATTAACAATTAAAGTAATAACTTACGTTTTAGTTTGTTGGAAATGCTAAAGGTTGAGTAAATTCTCCGGTGGGGGAGTTGAAGACGACAGAAGTAAACAGCCAAAAACGAAAACATTATTCTTTCAGACAAATGAGAAAAGCAAAACCAAAAAAACGTGTTATCCTCCCGGATCCCGTTTTTAATGATGTGAAAGTTTCCAAGTTCGTTAACCACCTGATGTATGATGGTAAGAAGAATACATCTTACGAAATTTTCTATGCAGCTTTGGAGACAGTGAAGAACAAGATGCAGAATGAAGAAAAGTCTGCTCTTGAAATTTGGAAAAAGGCTTTGGACAACGTAACTCCTCAAGTTGAGGTAAAATCACGCCGTGTAGGTGGTGCTACTTTCCAGGTTCCTACCGAAATTCGTCCCGACCGTAAGGAGTCTATTTCAATGAAGAACTTAATCATCTTTGCACGCAAGCGCGGTGGCAAATCAATGGCTGACAAGCTGGCTGCTGAGATTATGGATGCTTATAATGAACAAGGTGGCGCTTTCAAGCGTAAAGAGGATATGCACAGAATGGCTGAGGCTAACCGTGCTTTTGCTCACTTCCGCTTCTAAATAAACTCCCACTTCTGATAATAGAAACTCATTAAAGAAAAGGACTATAATGGCAAAACATGATTTACATTTGACACGTAATATCGGTATCATGGCTCACATCGATGCCGGTAAGACTACAACTTCTGAACGTATCCTGTACTATACGGGCTTGACGCACAAGATTGGTGAAGTGCATGACGGTGCTGCTACGATGGACTGGATGGAGCAGGAGCAGGAGCGTGGTATCACTATTACATCTGCTGCTACTACGACTTACTGGAATTATGCAGGTCATAAATATAAAATCAACCTGATTGACACTCCGGGACACGTTGACTTTACGGCTGAAGTAGAGCGTTCGTTGCGTGTGCTCGATGGTGCTGTGGCTACATACTGTGCTGTAGGTGGTGTTGAACCTCAGTCGGAAACTGTATGGCGTCAGGCTGACAAATACAACGTACCGCGTATCGGTTATGTAAACAAAATGGACCGTTCCGGTGCCGACTTCTTTGAAGTACTCCGCCAGATGAAGGAAATTCTGGGTGCTCATCCTTGTGCAGTCGTAATTCCTATCGGTGCTGAAGAAAACTTCAAGGGCGTTGTCGATCTGATTAAAATGAAAGCCATCCTGTGGCACGATGAAACTCTGGGCGCTGACTATGATGTAGAAGACATCCCTGCCAACCTTCAGGCTGAAGCCGAAGAGTGGAGAGGCAAGATGCTCGAAACCGTAGCCGAATATGACGACGCTCTGATGGAGAAGTATTTCGATGATCCTTCGACCATCACTGAAGACGAAATTCTTCGTGCTTTGCGTGCTGCAACGCTGAAGATGGAAGTCGTTCCTATGTTGTGCGGTTCTTCATTCAAGAACAAAGGTGTACAAACCTTGCTCGACTATGTATGTGCTTTCTTGCCTTCACCTCTGGATACTCCCAACATCGTTGGTACCAATCCGAACACAGGTGCTGAAGAAGACCGTAAGCCGGATGAAGACGAAAAGACTGCTGCTTTGGCATTCAAGATCGCTACTGACCCCTATGTTGGTCGTCTGACATTCTTCCGTGTTTATTCAGGTAAGGTAGAAGCCGGTTCTTATATCTACAACAGCCGTTCTGGAAAGAAAGAACGTGTATCACGTCTGTTCCAGATGCACTCGAACAAGCAGAATCCTGTGGATGTGATTTCTGCCGGTGATATCGGTGCAGGTGTAGGTTTCAAGGATATCCGTACGGGTGATACTCTCTGCGACGAGGATGCACCGATCGTACTTGAGTCTATGGACTTCCCTGAACCGGTTATCGGTATCGCTGTTGAGCCTAAGACTCAGAAGGATATGGATAAGCTGTCCAACGGTTTGGCCAAGCTGGCTGAGGAAGACCCGACATTTACCGTTCGTACCGACGAACAGACCGGTCAGACAGTTATCTCCGGTATGGGTGAGCTTCACTTGGATATCATCATCGACCGTCTGAAACGTGAGTTCAAGGTTGAATGTAACCAGGGTAAGCCTCAGGTTAACTACAAGGAAGCCATCACGAAGACTGTTAACCTCCGCGAGGTTTACAAGAAACAGTCCGGTGGTCGTGGTAAGTTTGCCGATATCATCGTTAACGTTGGTCCGGTTGACGAGGACTTCAAGGAAGGCGGTCTGCAGTTCATCAACGAAGTAACCGGTGGTAACATTCCTAAGGAATTCATTCCTTCTGTTCAGAAGGGCTTCCAGACAGCCATGAAGAACGGTGTGTTGGCAGGATTCCCGATGGACAGCCTGAAGGTTACTTTGCTCGACGGTTCTTTCCATCCGGTTGACTCTGACCAGCTGTCATTCGAAATCTGTGCCATCCAGGCTTACAAGAACGCATGTTCTAAGGCCGGTCCCGTGCTGATGGAACCCATCATGAAGCTGGAGGTTGTAACCCCCGAAGAAAACATGGGTGACGTAATCGGTGACTTGAACAAACGTCGTGGTCAGGTAGAAGGAATGGAATCCAGCCGTTCGGGTGCCCGTATCGTGAAGGCTATGGTTCCGCTGGCCGAGATGTTCGGTTATGTAACAGCTTTGCGTACCATTACTTCCGGTCGTGCAACTTCTTCTATGTCGTACGATCACCATGCACAGGTTTCCAGCTCTATTGCCAAGGCAGTGTTGGAAGAAGTGAAGGGACGTGTTGACCTGATTTAAAGAAAACAATAATAAATCAGAGAACCGCAGGTTAGCGAATGACTCTTAACCTGCGGGGCTCTCTTTTAAACAATCCATTTAATAATAAAAGTAATGAGTCAAAAAATTAGAATCAAACTGAAATCTTACGACCACAATCTGGTTGACAAGTCAGCTGAAAAGATTGTAAGAACAGTGAAGACTACAGGTGCCATTGTCAGCGGTCCGATACCTCTGCCTACTCACAAGCGCATCTTTACTGTAAACCGTTCGACTTTCGTAAACAAGAAGTCGCGTGAACAATTCGAACTCTCTTCTTATAAGAGACTGATCGACATCTATAGCTCAACAGCTAAGACCGTAGATGCTCTGATGAAGCTGGAGTTGCCGAGCGGTGTGGAAGTAGAAATCAAAGTGTAAGTTAAGTATTAAAAATTTAGAGAAATGCCAGGATTATTAGGAAAAAAAATCGGAATGACATCCGTTTTCAGTGCCGAGGGCAAGAACGTGCCATGCACTGTTATCGAAGCAGGTCCTTGTGTTGTTACTCAAGTGAAGACTGTAGAAAAGGACGGCTATGCAGCTGTTCAGCTGGGCTTCCAGGACAAGAAGGAAAAGCATACTACAAAGCCTTTGATGGGTCACTTTAAGAAAGCCGGAGTAACACCCAAGAAACACTTGGCCGAGTTCAAAGAATTTGCAACAGAGTTGAATCTGGGTGATACTGTAACTGTAGAGCTGTTCAACGATGCTGATTTTGTAGATGTAGTTGGTACTTCCAAAGGTAAAGGCTTCCAGGGCGTTGTTAAACGTCACGGATTTGGTGGTGTAGGTCAGACTACTCACGGCCAGCACAACCGTGCCCGTAAGCCGGGTTCTATCGGTGCTTGTTCTTACCCTGCAAAAGTATTCAAAGGTATGCGCATGGGCGGACAGCTTGGTGGCGACAGAGTAACTGTTCAAAACCTGCAGGTATTAAAAGTAATCGCGGAGCACAATCTCCTTTTGGTGAAGGGATCGGTTCCTGGTTGCAAAGGTTCAATCGTAATAATTGAGAAATAATGGAAGTTAACGTATATAACATTAAAGGTGAAGACACTGGGAGAAAGATTACGTTAAACGAGTCTATCTTCGGAATTGAGCCCAACGACCATGCTATCTACTTGGACGTTAAGCAGTTCATGGCTAATCAGCGTCAGGGTACTCACAAATCGAAAGAAAGAAGTGAGATCAGTGGTTCTACTCGTAAAATCGGTCGTCAGAAAGGTGGCGGTGGTGCACGTCGTGGTGACATGAACTCACCGGTACTCGTTGGTGGTGGTCGTGTTTTCGGTCCTAAACCAAGAGATTACTACTTCAAGTTGAACAAGAAGGTTAAAGCTCTGGCTCGTAAGTCAGCTTTGTCTTATAAAGCAAAAGACAACGCCATTGTTGTGGTAGAAGACTTCGCTTTTGAGGCTCCAAAGACTAAAGATTTCGTTGCAATGACAAAAAATCTTAAAGTTTCTGATAAAAAGCTGCTTTTAGTTTTACCGGAAGCAAATAAAAACGTATATTTGTCGGCTCGTAACGTGAAGGGCGCTAACGTGCAGACTATCTCAGGGTTAAATACTTACAGAGTATTGGACGCTGGGGTTGTTGTGCTTACTGAAAGTGCACTTACTGCTATTGACAATATCTTAATGTAAAAAGGAGGCTTAGATAATGGGAATTATTATTAAACCGTTAGTGACAGAGAAGATGACCGCAATTACTGATAAGTCGAACAATCGTTTCGGCTTTGTTGTGCGTCCTGAAGCTAATAAACTAGAAATTAAGAAAGAAATTGAGGCCCTTTATAACGTTACAGTAGTTGACGTGAATACTATGCGCTACGATGGCAAGAACAAGAGCCGTTATACACGTGCAGGTATCATCAATGGTCGGAAGAATGCTTTCAAGAAGGCCATCGTTACGTTGAAAGAAGGAGATACTATTGATTTTTATAGCAATATTTAATAGAAATGGCAGTACGTAAATTTAAGCCCACAACACCGGGGCAAAGACATAAAATTATTGGTACCTTCGAAGAGATTACTGCACGGGTACCAGAAAAGTCTCTTGTATTTGGTAAGAAATCTTCGGGTGGTCGCAACAACGAAGGTAAGATGACTATGCGCTACATCGGTGGCGGTCACAAGAAGGTAATCCGTATTATCGACTTCAAGAGAAATAAAGACGGTGTACCTGCAGTGGTTAAGACAATCGAATACGATCCGAACCGTTCGGCTCGCATCGCTCTGTTGTTTTATGCAGATGGTGAAAAAAGATATATTATTGCTCCCAATGGATTGCAAGTTGGCGCGACTTTGATGTCAGGTGCGGATGCGGCTCCGGAGATCGGAAACGCACTCCCTCTTCAAAATATCCCGGTCGGTACCGTGATTCACAACATCGAATTACGTCCCGGACAAGGTGCTGCCTTGGTTCGTTCGGCCGGTAACTTCGCTCAATTGACTTCAAGAGAAGGTAAATACTGTGTTATCAAGTTGCCTTCGGGTGAAGTTCGTCAGATCCTTTGCACTTGCAAAGCTACTATCGGTAGTGTAGGTAATTCGGATCACGGACTGGAAAGCTCTGGTAAGGCAGGACGCTCTCGCTGGTTAGGTCGTCGTCCGCGTAACCGTGGTGTTGTTATGAACCCGGTTGATCACCCGATGGGTGGTGGTGAAGGACGTGCTTCAGGAGGACATCCGAGATCTCGTAAGGGATTGTATGCTAAGGGTCTTAAGACAAGAGCTCCGAAGAAACAATCATCTAAGTATATTATTGAGAGAAGAAAGAAGTAATCTGATTAATTGAGAAAATTATGAGTCGTTCATTAAAAAAAGGTCCGTACATTAACGTTAAACTCGAGAAGAAAGTACTTGCCATGAATGAATCGGGCAAGAAAGCCGTTGTTAAGACTTGGGCCAGAGCTTCAATGATTTCGCCTGATTTCGTAGGCCATACTGTTGCAGTTCACAATGGAAATAAATTCATTCCTGTTTACGTTACCGAAAATATGGTAGGACACAAGTTGGGCGAATTTGCTCCAACTCGTACGTTCAGAGGACACGCAGGTAACAAGAAAAAATAAAAACAGGATTTATCTGAAATAATAAAGTAATAAATATAATGGGAGCAAGAAAAAAAATATCGGCTGATAAAAGAAAAGAAGCCCTTAAATCCATGTATTTTGCGAAATTGCAAAATGTTCCTACTTCCCCGCGTAAAATGCGTCTCGTGGCTGACATGATTCGCGGCATGGAAGTGAACAGAGCGCTTGGCGTCTTGAAGTTCTCTTCGAAAGAGGCTGCCGCTAGAGTGGAGAAATTGCTGCGCTCTGCAATTGCTAACTGGGAGCAGAAAAACGAACGTAAGGCTGAAAGTGGCGAATTGTTCGTAACAAAGATTTATGTTGATGGTGGTGCTACGCTGAAAAGAATGCGTCCGGCTCCGCAGGGTAGAGGTTACAGAATTCGCAAGCGTTCAAATCACGTAACATTGTTCGTTGGTTCTAAAAGTAATAACGAAGATCAAAATTAAGGTAAATGGGACAAAAAGTTAATCCAATAAGCAACCGTTTAGGAATTATCAGAGGCTGGGATTCCAATTGGTATGGTGGAAAGAATTACGGCGATTCTTTGTTGGAAGATAGCAAAATTCGCAAATATCTGAACGCTCGTCTTGCTAAGGCCAGCGTTTCAAGAATTGTAATCGAACGTACACTGAAACTCGTGACTATTACCGTTTGTACTGCACGTCCGGGTATTATTATCGGTAAGGGTGGCCAGGAAGTTGACAAGTTGAAAGAGGAGTTGAAGAAGGTTACCGATAAGGACATCCAGATTAATATCTTCGAAGTGAAAAGACCTGAACTCGACGCCGTTATCGTGGCTAATAACATCGCTCGTCAGGTTGAAGGTAAGATTGCCTACCGCCGTGCCATCAAGATGGCTATCGCCAATACAATGCGTATGGGTGCGGAAGGTATCAAGATTCAGATTTCAGGACGTTTGAATGGCGCTGAAATGGCACGTTCTGAAATGTATAAGGAAGGAAGAACTCCGTTGCACACTTTCAGAGCAGACATCGACTACTGTCATGCTGAAGCATTGACTAAGGTTGGTCTTCTCGGCATTAAGGTTTGGATCTGTAGAGGTGAAGTTTATGGAAAGAGAGAATTGGCTCCGAACTTTACACAAAGCAAGGAAAGTGGTCGTGGAAGCAATAGCGGAAGCAATGGCGGAAAGAACTTCAAAAGAAAGAAAAATAATCGCTAACGAATTTGATTTTTAGGAATTATGTTACAACCGAAAAAAACAAAATTCAGAAGACAACAAAAAGGCCGTCAAAAAGGTAATGCCCAAAGAGGTAACCAGCTGGCTTTCGGGTCATTTGGTATCAAAGCTTTGGAGACGAAATGGATCACAGGCCGTCAGATTGAAGCTGCGCGTATTGCAGTAACAAGATATATGCAACGTCAAGGACAAATTTGGATTCGCATTTTCCCCGATAAACCTATTACGAGAAAGCCTGCTGATGTACGTATGGGTAAAGGTAAAGGTAATCCCGAAGGATTCGTAGCTCCTGTTACACCGGGAAGAATCATTATCGAAGCCGAAGGTGTTTCTTATGAGATCGCTAAAGAAGCTTTGCGCCTGGCTGCACAAAAGCTTCCTATCACTACTAAGTTCGTGGTAAGACGTGATTATGATGTTCAAAATCAAAATGCGTAAGAGGTATGAAAATAGCAGAAATTAGAGAAATGTCCACCAGTGATTTGGTGGAGAGAGTAGAAGCTGAAGTAGCAAAGTATGATCAAATGGTTTTGAATCATTCTATTTCTCCTTTGGATAATCCTGCTCAGATCAAACAATTACGCAGAACAATCGCGCGTATGAAGACTGAGTTACGTCAAAGAGAACTTAACAATAAATGATGAGTTTGATGGAAGCAAGAAATTTAAGAAAAGAAAGAACCGGGGTTGTACTGAGCAACAAGATGGACAAGACTATCACCGTTGCAGCCAAATTTAAGGAAAAACACCCCATTTATGGTAAGTTCGTTAGCAAGACTAAGAAGTACCATGCTCATGATGAAAAGAATGAGTGCAATGTAGGTGATACTGTACGTATCATGGAAACTCGTCCTTTGAGCAAGACCAAGAGATGGAGATTAGTAGAAATTGTTGAAAAAGCTAAGTAATTATGATACAAGCAGAATCCAGACTTACAGTATGTGACAACAGCGGGGCAAAGGAAGCCCTCTGTATTCGCGTTTTGGGCGGTACAGGTCGTCGCTATGCTTCTGTAGGGGATGTTATTGTTGTTTCTATCAAGAGCGTCATCCCTTCGAGTGATATTAAAAAAGGTGCAGTGTCTAAGGCTTTGATCGTACGTACTAAGAAGGAAATCCGTCGTCCTGATGGATCTTACATACGTTTTGATGATAACGCTTGTGTTTTGCTGAACAATGCAGGCGAAATTAGAGGTAGTCGTATTTTCGGTCCGGTAGCTCGTGAACTCCGTGCTACTAACATGAAAGTGGTGTCACTCGCTCCTGAAGTACTTTAATTTTGTAAAAGATTTAGGTAATGAGTAAGTTACATATTAAGAAAGGCGATACAGTTTACGTAAACGCTGGTGAAGACAAGGGCAAGACTGGTCGTGTATTGAAGGTCCTTGTTGAGAAACAACGTGCAATCGTTGAAGGTATCAACATGGTGTCGAAGAGCACCAAACCGAGCGCTAAGAACCCGCAAGGTGGTATTGTGAAGCAGGAAGCTTCTATCCACATTTCAAACTTGAATCCGGTTGATCCGAAGACTGGTAAGCCAACACGTGTTGGTAGAAAAGAAAGTACTAATGCCAATGGCAAGAAGACTTTAGTGCGTTATTCTAAAAAATCAGGAGAGGAGATTAAGTAATGAGTAATACTGCTAGCCTTAAGAAAGAATATGCAGAGCGTATTGCACCTGCATTGAAATCACAGTTCCAGTATTCTTCTTCTATGCAGATACCCGTACTTAAGAAGATTGTGATCAATCAAGGTTTGGGTATGGCTGTTGCCGACAAGAAGATTATTGAAGTGGCAATTAACGAAATGACTGCTATCACTGGCCAGAAAGCCGTAGCAACTGTTTCACGTAAAGATATTGCAAACTTTAAGTTGCGTAAGAAAATGCCGATTGGCGTGATGGTTACTTTGCGTCGCGAGAGAATGTACGAATTCCTTGAGAAATTGGTTCGTGTGGCTCTGCCGCGTATCCGTGACTTCAAAGGTATTGAAAGTAAGTTCGATGGAAGAGGTAATTATACCCTTGGTATTCAGGAACAAATCATTTTCCCTGAAATAAATATCGATAGTATTACAAGAATTCTCGGTATGAATATTACCTTTGTAACCTCAGCGAAGACAGATGAGGAAGGTTATGCTTTGCTGAAGGAATTCGGTTTACCGTTTAAGAACGCTAAAAAAGATTGATAAGTTATGGCAAAAGAATCAATGAAGGCACGCGAGGTAAGACGTGCAAAGTTAGTAGCCAGATATGCCGAAAAGAGAGCTGCCCTGAAGAAGATCGTCAGAACGGGTGATCCTGCAGAGGCTTACGAGGCTGCACAGAAGCTTCAGGAATTGCCTAAGAATGCTAACCCCATTCGTCTGCACAATCGTTGCAAACTGACCGGTCGTCCGAAAGGATATATCCGTCAGTTCGGCATTTCCAGAATCCAGTTCCGCGAGATGGCTTCCAACGGTCTTATCCCCGGAGTAAAGAAAGCAAGCTGGTAATTATTATTTTTAAATATTGTCAGGGTAGTCCTGATTAATTTAATTTATTTTTTTATGACTGATCCAATAGCAGATTATTTGACGAGGTTGCGGAACGCTATTCAAGCGAAGCACAGAGTTGTGGAAGTTCCGGCTTCAAATTTGAAAAAAGAAATCACTAAGATTCTTTTTGAGAAAGGCTACATTCTTAATTACAAGTTTGTAGAAGATGGTCCTCAGGGTACAATCAAGGTTGCCTTGAAGTATGATCCGGTGAACAAAGTAAACGCGATCAAGAAACTGGAAAGAATCTCTTCTCCGGGTATGCGTAAATATACCGGTTATAAGGATATGCCGCGTGTTATTAATGGTTTGGGTATTGCTATAATATCTACTTCCAAAGGTGTAATGACCAACAAAGAGGCCGCTGAGCTGAAAATCGGTGGTGAGGTTTTGTGTTATGTATATTAATGAGGAGGAATAAGCAATGTCAAGAATAGGAAAATTACCCATTAGCATTCCTGCCGGAGTAACAGTTACTTTGAAGGATGATGTAGTTACCGTAAAGGGACCTAAAGGCGAAATGAGCCAATACGTAAATCCTGCTATCAATGTTGCCATCGCAGACGGTCATGTTGTTTTGACAGAGAACGAAAACGCAATGTTGGACGATCCGAAGCAAAAACATGCTTTCCATGGTTTGTATCGTGCATTGATTCACAACATGGTTGTCGGTGTTTCTGAAGGATATAAGAAAGAGTTGGAACTTGTCGGTGTAGGTTACCGTGCTTCTAACCAGGGAAATATCATCGAACTGGCTTTAGGATATACTCACAGTATTTTTATACAGTTGCCGCCTGAAGTGAAGGTAGAGACTAAGTCTGAAAGAAATAAGAATCCGTTGATTATCTTGGAATCTTGTGACAAACAATTGCTTGGTCAAGTTTGCTCTAAAATACGTTCTTTCCGTATGCCTGAACCTTACAAAGGAAAAGGTATTAAGTTTGTTGGCGAAGAAATTCGTAGAAAGTCTGGTAAATCGGCCGGCGCTAAATAATCATTTAAACTGATAGAATATTATGACAACAAAAATAGAAAGACGAATTAAGATCAAATATAGAGTACGCAACAAAGTTTCAGGCACGCCTGAATGTCCGCGTATGAGTGTATTTAGAAGCAACAAGCAAATCTACGTTCAGGTTATTGATGACTTGTCGGGTAGAACATTGGCAGCTGCTTCTTCACTGGGTATGACTGAAAAGATGCCTAAAAAAGAACAGGCCGCTAAAGTTGGTGAACTGATTGCTAAGAAAGCTCAGGAAGCTGGTATTACTACTGTAGTTTTCGACCGTAATGGTTACTTATATCATGGGAGAGTAAAAGAGGTAGCTGATGCTGCCCGTAACGGTGGACTTAAATTTTAATCATTATGGCAGGACTTAATAATAGAGTTAAGATTTCAAACGATATAGAACTGAAAGATAGATTAGTTGCTATTAATCGTGTGACCAAAGTAACCAAAGGTGGTAGAACTTTCAGCTTCTCTGCCATTGTGGTAGTAGGTAACGAAGAAGGTATCATCGGTTGGGGACTTGGCAAAGCAGGTGAAGTAACAGCTGCTATTGCTAAAGGTGTTGAATCTGCAAAGAAGAACTTGACGAGAGTACCGGTATTGAAAGGTACTGTTCCTCACGAACAGTCGGCTAAGTTTGGTGGTGCTGAAGTTTTCATCAAGCCTGCTTCTCACGGAACAGGTGTGGTTGCCGGTGGTGCAATGCGTGCTGTACTTGAAAGCGTAGGTGTGACGGACGTTTTGGCAAAATCAAAAGGTTCTTCTAACCCTCATAACCTGGTGAAGGCTACAATTCTTGCATTAAGCGAAATGCGTGATGCTCGTATGGTAGCTCAGAACAGAGGTATCAGTATTGAAAAAGTATTTAGAGGATAAGGAGGAAAATTATGTCGACTATAAAGATTAAACAAGTTAAAAGTAGAATTGGTGCTCCTGCTGACCAGAAAAGAACTCTCGATGCACTGGGACTTCATAAGTTGAATCGTGTGGTTGAACACGAATGCACTCCTTCTATTCTTGGAATGGTGGATAAGGTTAAACACTTGGTTACCATTGTTAAGTAATTATTTGTTGAATAATAAAACGAGTTACAATATGAACTTAAGTAATTTAAAACCTGCAGAGGGATCTACTAAATCAAGAAAGAGAATTGGACGTGGTCCGGGATCTGGTTTGGGAGGCACTTCTACAAGAGGTCATAAGGGAGCTAAATCAAGATCTGGATATTCTAAGAAGATCGGTTTCGAAGGTGGTCAGATGCCTCTTCAACGCCGTGTTCCGAAGT
>CAJKOW010000037.1 GCA_905201685.1 uncultured Bacteroides sp.
CATTTTCATTACATGATTTGCGGCTAATGGAGTCAACCTATTTCAGGACAACACAAAGGCACGTTTCACACCCCACACCCACGTTTCACCTCTGCCAGACATTCATCCCCCCGACAGCCTACCTCACTCCTGCAAAAACCGCTTTCACCTTATGCGTTTTGCAACATGCAGTTAGCAGATACTGTTACGGATTCATAAAAGAAATCCAATTAAAGAAAAATTTCTCCAATAGAAGTTTTCTTTCAAAAGAAAATCGTACTTTTGTAGCCGAAAAACAAGGGACTTATCTGAAACCTCATTCTGATAACTGCCAAATCCGCTTCCGGATTTTCATCCCTTGCATACATTAATTAAGGTAAAAAGAGATTATTCACAAAATACCAATTTAAAAATCTTAAAAAGAAATGGCAAATTTAGATTTAAGCAAGTACGGTATTCAAGACGTTAAGGAGATTCTCCACAACCCGTCTTATGAAGTATTGTTTGAGGAAGAGACCAAAGCAGGTCTGGAAGGCTATGAAAAAGGCCAGGTAACAGAACTGGGTGCTGTCAACGTAATGACCGGTATCTATACAGGTCGTTCGCCTAAGGATAAATTCTTCGTTTACAACGAAGCCAGCAAGGACACTGTATGGTGGACTTCCGACGCATATAAGAACGACAACAAGCCTTGCTCTGAAGCAGCTTGGGCCGACCTGAAGGCTAAAGCCGTTAAGCAGCTGAGCGGCAAGCGTCTGTTCGTTATGGATACATTCTGCGGTGCCAACCCTGCAACTCGTCTGAAAGTACGTTTCATCATGGAAGTTGCTTGGCAGGCTCACTTCGTAAAGAACATGTTCATCCGTCCGACAGAAGAAGAACTGGCCAACTACGGCGAACCCGACTTCGTATCATTCAACGCTGCCAAGGCTAAGGTTGACAACTACAAGGAACTGGGTCTGAACTCTGAAACAGCTACTGTATTCAACCTGAAGACCAACGAACAGGTTATCCTGAACACTTGGTACGGTGGTGAAATGAAGAAAGGTATCTTCTCTATCATGAACTACCTGAACCCGTTGCGTGGTATCGCTTCTATGCACTGCTCTGCCAACACCAATATGGAAGGCACTGACACTGCTATCTTCTTCGGTCTGTCCGGTACAGGTAAGACTACTCTGTCAACTGACCCGAAACGTAAACTGATCGGTGACGACGAGCACGGATGGGACGACGAAGGCGTATTCAACTACGAAGGTGGTTGCTATGCCAAGGTTATCAACCTCGACAAGGAAAGCGAACCCGATATTTATGCTGCCATCAAGCGCGACGCTCTGTTGGAGAACGTAACAGTTGACGCCAACGGTAAGATCGACTTCGCTGATAAGAGTGTAACCGAGAACACTCGTGTTTCTTATCCTATCTACCACATCGAAAACATCGTTAAGCCGGTATCTAAAGGTCCTCACGCTCATCAGGTAATCTTCCTGTCAGCTGATGCCTTCGGTGTATTGCCTCCGGTATCTATCCTGAACCCTGAACAGGCTCAGTACTACTTCCTGTCTGGTTTCACTGCTAAGTTGGCCGGTACAGAACGTGGTATCACTGAACCGACTCCGACATTCTCTGCTTGCTTCGGCGCAGCCTTCCTGAGCTTGCACCCGACTAAATATGCAGAAGAGCTGGTTAAGAAGATGGAAAAAGTAGGTGCTAAGGCATACTTGGTTAACACTGGTTGGAACGGTACCGGCAAGCGTATCTCTATCCGCGATACTCGTGGTATCATCGACGCTATCCTGGACGGTTCTATCGACAAGGCTCCTACAAAGACTATCCCGTACTTCGACTTCGTAGTTCCGACAGAATTGCCGGGTGTTGATCCGAAGATCCTCGATCCTCGCGACACTTACGACTGCGCTTGCAAGTGGGAAGAGAAAGCCAAAGACTTGGCTGGCCGCTTCATCAAGAACTTCGAGAAGTTCACTGGCAACGAAGCCGGTAAGAAGCTGGTTGCTGCTGGTCCGAAGCTCTAATCGAAAAAGCTATAAGCAATCAATAAAAGAGAGGGTACATCCTGTATGGATGTACCCTCTTTCTTTTTTACCAAAGGCAAAACAGAAACCTCATCGTCCACCCGCCACCTTCAGCAGAAAATCGGCAAAAGCCAGAGCCGACTTTTTCCTATAAGTGCCCTGTGGCCAGAACAGAAAGCCGCGTGAAGTGAGATGGTCATTGCAAAGAATCGGAATCTGCATCAGGTCGGGCTCACCACGAACAGCGGCCTGTGTCAGTATGGTTCCCCACTGCCCACTCCTCAACGCATGAATGATGGTATGGACATCGTCCATTTCGACAGAAGCCGTAAGTTCCATATGATGCCGACGGAACAGTTCTTCCACTTTCTTTCTCGTAGCAAATCCACAAGCCGGCAATATCAACGGCGTCTGCGACAGGCGCTTCAACGTGACCGACGAAAGCTCGGCCAACGGGTGCGAACGATGAACAATGAAGTTAAGACGCGAAGAGAAAAGCGGCAGCGTTTCAAACTCATCTTCCACTCCTTCCGGTTTGAACGAAAGTACAAAGTCGGGGCCACTACCGTCCAGCCGCTTCAACAGTTCTTCGGAAGTAGCAAAAGTAACTTCTACCCGTACTTTGGGATGGGCTTGCGAAAAAAGCTTCAGTGCTGCAATCAGTAGCGGACTCATGCTGTAAGTCACACCGATACGCAGTACCCCTGTTTCAATTCCCTTCAAGTCATGAATAATCTGTCGTCCGTCTTCCGCATCGTGAATGGCCCGGACGGCATAAGGCAAAAAGGCATGACCGGCCTCGGTGGGTACAATACGCTTGCCAATGCGGTCGAAAAGCAATACATCCAGTTCATCCTCTAACTGTTTGATCTGTTGCGAAAGCGTACTCTGAGAGATATGAAGTACACGAGCTGCTTCCGAAAAATTCTGCCGCTCACAAGCTTCCTTGAAATACTTCAGTTGGCGTAATTCCATGTTTCAATCGTTTTAGCCTATAAGGTTTATCGAAAAAATGAATTTTACAGATATAAAAAAATAACCCACTCCTCCATATATTTGTTCGAAAACAATAAAGAAAGAAGATGAAAAAGATAAATGGTCACATAACCAACGGTAAAAAAGCCGTTGTTCTCTATTACAGCCACAAAGGGAAAACGGCCGCCTATGCCCGCGAAATAGCCATGTACCTTTGGTCGAAAGGCCTGAGTGTCAGTCTGAGTGCCGTGTCGGATGCCACACCGGAGAAGCTGGCAGGATGCGACTTCCTGATTTCGGGCTGCTGGACTTGCGGATGGTTCATCATCGGACAACATCCGCACAGGCAGTGGCAGGACTTCAGCCGACAGATACAACAGCTGGTACAGGCCGACCGCACGCTTCTTTTTACCACTTACCGGTTCAGGACAGGCAGCATGTACATGCGCATGAAACGTGCACTGAGCATTCCACGATCATGCCCTGTACCCTTTCTGAAATCGAAAACCGGACGCCTCACTGACGAGGACAAGGCACAATTGGACCACTTCATCGACATTTCCCTTATTCACTAACTATAAACGTAACATGGTATGAAAACTAAGAAACTGACCACCGCTGCAGGAGCACCTGTAGCCGACAACCAGAATGTAGCCACCGCAGGACGCCGGGGGCCGATGCTCTTACAAGATGTATGGTTTCTGGAGAAACTGGCACACTTCGACCGCGAAGTCATTCCCGAACGCCGAATGCACGCCAAAGGATCGGGAGCTTTCGGCAAGTTTACCGTAACCCATGACATTACACCCTACACCAAAGCCGCCATCTTCTCGCAGATAGGCAAGGAGACGGAAGTATTTGTACGCTTCTCAACCGTAGCCGGAGAACGTGGAGCTGCCGATGCTGAACGCGATATCCGCGGATTTGCCATCAAGTTCTATACAGACGAAGGCAACTGGGACTTAGTTGGAAACAACACCCCCGTCTTCTTCTTGCGCGACCCGCTGAAATTCCCCGATCTGAATCATGCCGTCAAGCGCGATCCGCGTACCAACATGCGCAGCGCACGCAACAACTGGGACTTCTGGACACTGCTGCCCGAAGCACTTCATCAGGTAACCATCACCATGAGCGACCGCGGCATCCCGGCTTCGTACCGACACATGCACGGCTACGGCAGTCACACCTTCTCGCTCATCAATGCCGAAGGCAAACGCACATGGGTTAAATTCCATTTACGTACCCAACAGGGTATCAAAAACCTGACCGATCAGGAAGCCGAAGCCATCATAGCCAAAGACCGCGAAAGCCACCAACGCGACTTGTACGAAAGCATCGAGAAAGGCGACTTTCCACGCTGGACCATGTTCATCCAGCTGATGACGGAAGAACAGGCAGCCAACTGTCCGTTCAACCCCTTCGACCTCACCAAAGTATGGTCGCAAAAGGAATATCCGCTCATCGAAGTAGGTGTACTGGAACTGAACCGCAACCCCGAGAATTACTTCGCCGACGTAGAGCAGGCAGCCTTCAATCCGGCCAATGTAGTGCCAGGCATCAGCTTCTCGCCTGATCGCATGTTGCAGGGACGTCTCTTCTCGTACGGCGACACGCAACGCTATCGCCTGGGCGTGAACCACCATCAGATTCCCGTGAACCGCAGCCGTTGTCCGTTCCTCAATATGTACCATCGTGACGGGCAAATGAGAGTTGACGGCAATTACGGCTCAACACTGGGATACGAGCCTAATGGCTATGGCGAATGGCAACAACAAGGCGAATACAAGGAACCGCCCCTCGAACTGGATGGAGCCGCCTACCAATGGGATTACCGCGAAGACGACTCGGATTACTATTCGCAAGCCGGCGACCTGTTCCGTCTGATGACACCCGCACAGCAACAGGTTCTGTTCGAAAATACCGCCCGCTCAATGGGTGATATCCCCGAAGAAATCAAACTCCGCCACATCCGTAACTGCCTGAAAGCCGACGAGAACTATGGTCGCGGCATCGCTCAGGCATTAGGCATTGCCATGACACATCCGGGTTTGGCCGAAAGCTGATCGATTCTTCACCCTTCGACCTTCATTCTGTAACTTCTTCCGTACCAGAAAAGTAACAGAATGAAGGCACGAAGGGCTGAAAAAAAGAAAAAAGCAGTATAGGCAGGAACATTTATTGAAAATATTTCATTAGCTTTGCCTCTAACAATTTATCTGCAAAAAGCTTATGAAAAAGTACATCCTGCTTGCCCTGTTAGCCATCGGCATCATGGGCTTTCAATCATGCCAATCGAAACAAGGACGCATCGACGACCTGAAGAACTTTGTGGAAGAAATCAGCGAGGACGGCAAGGACTATACCGCCGATCAATGGGAAAAGGCGAACAAGAAGTTCAGCGAACTCCTGGAGAAAATCAACTCGTACGACGACCTGACCGAGGAAGAACTGGAAGAAGTAGCCAAACTGCAAGGTCAATATGCCGCCACTGTATTCAAGAACAGTGGAAAAGCCATCATGGAGCAGATGGAAAAAGCCGGTGCCGCACTCGGTGGTTTCCTTGAAGGAGTAGATGAAGGACTGGAAGACAAGGAACAGGAATAATCCGCTCCACACACGCCATCGATTCATCTTCATTACCAATGACATCAACCCAAATAAAAACGTATATATGAAACTATTGAAAGGTATCGTGGGCGGACTCTGCCTGTGTGCAGCCATCGGATGCACCGCCCCTGCGTCGCAAAAAGAGAGCACTGCCGCTCCTAAAGGCCTCAGCCAGTCGGAAGCTGTCATCAAAACCATTATGGATCGCCGCAGCATCCGCAAGTACAAACCACAACCGGTGAACCGCGACACCATGCAAACCATCCTGAAATGTGGCATCAATGCTCCCAATGGCATGAATAAACAGTCGTGGGAAGTACGCGTAGTGGACAATCCGGAGTTTATCAACGGTGTAACGGAGCTCTACAAGAAAGCAAATCCGAAAGCTGCTGAAGATCCGTCGTTCAAGAACATGTTTCGCAATGCCCCCACGGTAGTATTTATCGCCAACGACCCGTCGTACGACTGCTCTCAGATAGACTGCGGTCTGCTGGGCGGCAACATGATACTTACGGCACAATCCATGGGCATCGGATCGTGCTGTCTGGGCGGACCGGCCCGCTTTATGAAATCGACCGAAGCAGCCGAGTATCTGAAGAAACTGAACTTCAGCGAAGGCTACGAATTGCTGTACTGCATAGCCTTCGGCTATCCCGATGAGGCACCTGACGCCAAACCGCGTAATGCCGAGAAAGTACAGTTCATCGACTAAGAAAAAGAGAGTTTGACAACCCTTCCTATGCAAAAAAAGGAGGTGTGCATCCCTGCACACCTCCTTTCGTCTAATATATATTATATGTATGTTATGAGTTCTTATTGGCACGCTTGCGTTCCGTCTCGTCGAGGATAACTTTACGCATACGCATAGACTTCGGAGTGACCTCTACATACTCGTCTTCCTTAATGTATTCCAATGCTTCTTCCAGCGAGAACTGTACGGGAGGAATCAGACGGGCTTTCTCGTCCGAACCGCTGGCACGCATATTGGTCAGTTTCTTCGACTTGGTCACGTTCACTACCAAATCGTTTTCGTGTGAATGTTCACCTACCACCTGACCTGCATAGACTTCCTCTTGAGGGAAAATGAAGAATTTGCCACGGTCCTGCAGTTTGTCGATGGCATAAGCAAAAGCCGTTCCACTCTCCATGGCAATCATGGATCCGTTGGTACGACGCTCTATCTCGCCCTTATAAGGCTGATACTCCTTGAAGCGATGTGCCATGATGGCTTCACCGGCACTGGCTGTCAACACATTGGTACGCAAGCCGATGATACCGCGCGACGGCATGTCGAACTCCAAGTTCACACGGTCACCCGCATTTTCCATCTTCACCATTTCGCCCTTACGACGAGTCACCATATCGATAATCTTGCTGGCATATTCCTCTGGAACATTTACAGTCAACTCCTCGATAGGTTCGCACTTCACACCGTCTATCTCCTTGAAGATAACCTGTGGCTGACCAACCTGCAACTCATAGCCTTCACGGCGCATGGTCTCGATCAGTACAGACAAGTGAAGCACACCACGACCCGAAACGATCCATTTCCCGTCTTCTTCGCTCTTCTTCACACGCAAAGCCAGGTTCTTGTCCAGCTCCTTCATCAGTCGGTCGTGAATGTGACGCGAAGTCACGAATTTACCTTCTCTTCCGAAGAAAGGCGAGTCGTTGATGGTGAACAACATGCTCATGGTCGGCTCGTCGATGGCAATAGGCGGCAATGCTTCGGGGTTCTCGTAATCGCAGATGGTATCGCCAATCTCGAAACCATCGATACCTACCAGGGCGCAAATGTCACCCGATGAAACTTCGGGCACTCTGACACGCCCCATGCCTTCGAATGTATGCAGTTCTTTAATTTTAGTCTTGATGATGCTGCCGTCACGTTTTGCCAACGATACATTCATACCCTCGCGCAACGTACCGCGATGAACACGTCCCACCGCAATACGTCCGGTATAAGATGAATAATCGAGCGAAGTAATCAGCATCTGCGGCGTACCTTCCAGCTGCTCGGGAGCAGGTATGTTCTCCAGAATGCAGTCGAGCAAAGGAGTGATGTTATCGGTCGGCTTCTGCCAGTCGGTACTCATCCAGTTGTTCTTGGCCGATCCGTAAATGACGGGGAAGTCAAGTTGATCTTCAGTTGCGTTAAGGCTGAACATCAGATCGAACACCATTTCATACACTTCTTCGGGGCGACAGTTGGGCTTATCCACCTTATTGACAACCACAATGGGCTTCAAACCAATCTGCAAAGCCTTTTGAAGCACAAAGCGCGTCTGAGGCATCGGGCCTTCGAACGCATCAACCAGCAGAAGACAACCGTCGGCCATATTGAGCACACGCTCTACCTCGCCGCCAAAGTCACTGTGTCCCGGAGTGTCGATAATATTAATCTTGGTGCCTTTATAGTTAATGGATACGTTCTTCGAGAGAATCGTTATTCCTCGCTCACGTTCCAAATCATTGTTATCCAGCATCAATTCACCCGTGCTCTGGTTGTTCCGGAAAAGATGTCCGGCCAGCAGCATCTTGTCTACAAGCGTCGTCTTCCCATGATCGACATGGGCAATAATTGCAATGTTTCTGATGTTTTGCATATAATACCTATTATTTTCGAGGTGCAAAGATAGTGTATTTTTTACGATTACCGACTGGTATTTGTCAAAAAGTCGCTTTCTTATCCCTCTGTTCTGACGCACATTGACTCCATATTTGCCTTTCCGCACCGATAGAACAAGCATCTGAACCATTGCACATACACACAAACGAAATGTATCGCCCCCAGACACCTCGAAAACTTTTGCTTGTTTACCATGAAGGAACTTTTCTGCAAAAAACAGCGTCAGCATACACTTTTTCGCCTGAAAGTCATTGCCATATCAAAGATAATCCCTACCTTTGCAGCCCCGAAAGGGAATATTAATAACTTTTTTAATTAAACATTTTATGTATTTAGACGCTGCTAAAAAGCAAGAAATCTTCGGCAAGTACGGAAAGTCTAACTCTGATACTGGATCAGCTGAGTCTCAGATAGCTTTGTTTTCCTACCGTATTGCCCGTCTGACTGAGCACATGAAGCTCAACAGAAAGGATTATAGTACTGAAAGAGCCTTGACGATGTTGGTAGGTAAACGCCGTGCGCTGCTCAACTACCTGTACAACCGCGACATTAATCGCTATCGTGCCATCGTTAAAGAGCTTGGCTTGCGTAAGTAATCGCACTTGCGGCAACAAAATGAAAGTTAAAGGAGATGTGTCCACCAAACGACGCATCTCCTTTTCTTTTTCCTCGACGGCTTTTTATTGTATCTTCATCCTTTTATTCTGTATTCCAACGGACTCATACCGACATAACGTTTGAAGTATTTTCCAAAGAACGAAATATTGGCAAAATTCAGCGCATCCGATATTTCCTGAACAGAAGCATCCGTCAGCTTCAGCCGCGACTTGGCATCCATAATAACCATTGACGAAATAATGTCGGTACAGGTACTACCGGTCACTTCCCTGACCACGCTACACAGATAAGCATGACTTACCCGCAACTGCTCGGCATACCACACTACTTGCCTGATTTGTGAATAATGACGCATGACAAGCCGCGTAAAGCTGCGGAACAACTGTTCGTTTTTGGTCAGCAACCGATGCTGACTGTTTCGATCCGAACAGATCTGATGAATAGCCAGATGAACATCGGCAAACAAATTGTTGGCAGCCGCCTTCCGCCCCTTCTCATCGAGAAACTCGTACAAACGTATAAGAAGGCCAAAAAAGTCGCGAAGCAAATCCGATGCCTCTTTATGAAGAGAGATAACCGGAGATTCTGACAACATGTAACATGCATCAATCATATGCTGCGAGGGATTACTTTTAATATACCCGGATGAAAAGCCCAGAAAATAAATCTTCAATTCATTACTCACTTTGTGGATCTGAAAAATAGTCCCGGGCACCAGCAATACCGCTTCATCCTGATGTACGCAAAACCGATTTAAATTGACTGAAGCTTCCACCTCGCCACTCTGACAGTATATAAACATCTCACACTTCAACCTTACCGGAAAATCCGTATAAAGGTTGAGCAGAGCGGGATCGATATCTGTACCTGCCAACCAATCTTCCGGCAAATCGATTTTGGGCATGTCTTTTTCTTGATTATGTTCCACCATATCCGTATAATTATATCGAGTCACAAAGATAAGCTTATTTGAAAAACAGACAAATGATTCTGACCAGCTTATCAACGTCAACCCCTATTTATTACGCATTTATAACGATACAAGAGGCCTAGCCCAAAGGATCAGATGAAAAAAAGAACATAAAAAGTAAAAACAGACCTTGCTCAAGTGGTCATAAACACGTTACTTTGCAGCCCGAAAAAAGCATAAAAACCAGTCATCTCCTAAAAGCGTTTTTACAGGAGGCATTAAACAAAAAAATATGAAAGTCAACAAAATTAAACTATTCCTGATGGGCTGCATGGCATCCCTGACGATCACATCCTGCACCTCAAGCGAGGATCCTGCAGAAAATGCCGGAAGCGGCAGTATCCGATTAGGTCTTACTACCAGCACCGTATTTACGAAAGCGGTAAACGAGAGCGATTACGGAGATATTAATAAATACTCTGTGCAGATTCTAAATGACAAAGGAACAACTGTTGAAGAATTTATCTATAGTGAAAAGCCGGAACGAATCAGCTTAAATAATGGGAATTACACACTGAAAGCATTTTATGGTACAGAAAGTGATGCCTCACGCGATGAATTCTATGTAGAAGGAGAAACGGGATTCACCGTTAACGGAGAAGAACTTCAGGAAGTAGCAGTCGAATGCAAACCTACCTGCGGAAAGGTAAAAGTAAGTTTCGCCAACAATATGTCTCAATACTTCAGCAACTATTCTGTGGTATATGAAACGGCTGCATTAAAAGAGACCGGAAGTAGCGCCATTTGGCAAAAAAACGATACCGAGCCATGGTACTTGAAAGTAAATGCAGCAGGAGAAAGCGTAAAAGCTTCCATCAACTTTACTCGTATCAGCGATAACAAGTCTGCAACAGTGGAAAAGACTTACACACTGGCCCCTGGTAAATCGTGGACACTGAACATTGCGCCGCAAGACAACAACGGTAGTTTGGGCATCGTTGTTACCATCGATGAATCGACTGATGATGAAGAAATCGATATCGAAGTTCCCTCCGAATGGATTTAAAACTCAATATCCTTAATATATAAAGAAGAGATTTATGAAACTAATCAATATCATAGCCTTAAGCACAGTAGCCATCCTTGGTTTGGCGTCGTGCGAGATGAAAAATGAACTGACTGGCAGTCTGGTGAGCAAAGAAGATACAGGCGCTTTAGAACTTGGAGTCAGCGTAAAGCAACCCGTTTCACAGACACGTGCTACAGAAGTGACAACCAACAATTTCCCTGTAACCATACAAGGAACAAGTGCCGAAGTAACTGACGTAGTAAAAGAATACGCTACCGTAGATGAAGTCCCGTCCAGCATCACAGTCCCTGTAGGACAATATACCGTAACGTCACATACTCCCGGAACATTGGAAAAGAAAATGGAAAATCCCTATTATTCGGGCAGTACAAATATTACTGTTAGCAAAGGCATCACAAGTGAAGTCGACGTTGTATGTCGTATGGCCAACAGCCGCATTCAGATGAAGTACGGAAACGATTTCAAAGAGGCATTCAGTTCATGGACGATTACCATAGACGATGGCACAGAAACTGCACTTGCATACACCGAAAGTGACCAGAATCCGGCTCCCATCTATTGGCATTTTGGTGATAACATCACAGCCATCACTGTCAACATCAAAGCTGTAACAACTAAAGGGAACACTGTAACCGAAAGACGAGTATTCCAGAAGAAAGACGCAGCCGAACAGTATGAAGAAGTGGGAGATGCATTCACCGGCGGTGATGCACTGGAAATCAACATGGGTACTGTAGAATCTTCCACAGGAGAACTGACAGGAATTACCATTACTGCCAATATCACATTTGAAAAT
The DNA here is from genome assembly GCA_905201685.1 of uncultured Bacteroides sp. Classification (GTDB taxonomy): domain Bacteria; phylum Bacteroidota; class Bacteroidia; order Bacteroidales; family Bacteroidaceae; genus Bacteroides. Next base: position 11,638 of record CAJKOW010000037.1, read on the forward strand.
GAAAGCGAGTCGGTAGAGATTCCGACAACAAATCCGGACGAGGGTGGAGATTCTGGAACTGAACCGCCAACAGGAGATGGTATTAACATTACCGAACCTGCAGGAAACAGTTTCTTAACAGATGGAGTTGATATTAACAATGGGGCATTCCCTGATAAAGAAATCAAGATTTTAATGTCTGTACCTGACGGCATACAAAATCTGTATGTAAAAGTAGAAACAACTAACTCTGTATTTGAAGGAATGGTGGCAGGAATGGGATTAACAGCAGAAAACGGGTTAGATCTAACATCGCAAGAAGCAATCGATCAGGCTTTAGGCAACCTATTCCCACTTCCTGAGGCCGGACAAACAAACTATTCTTTTACGTTAAGCGAAACGCTTCTTTACCTGCTTAAGGATTTTGATGGTGAGCACCAGTTCATGCTGACTGTAATTGACAAAAACAACCAGCAAGCAAGTGCAACACTTACTGTCCGTGTGACGAAATAAATCAAACTACCAATCAGAGAAAAAGTATGAAAAATCTATATTTATTCCTTATTACATTGCTGACATTGCCTGCTTTAATTTCTTGCCAGCAAGACGATGTAGATAACATCGGTTATCTCCGTATTGAAATAGGAACTAATGCCTACGTAGATACCCGTATCGCCGCAGATTATAACCCTAAACAAATTGCTTTGCAAATACTCGATAGTAAAGGAGGAATCGTAGAAAGTACCGACGACTGGGAAACCTTGTCGGGACAACAAATCCGCTTGGAAGCAGGAACCTATACCGTAAAAGCTTCTTCCAACGGGTTCGATGGTTCCGAATCGGGTTTTGACATACCTTACTATGCCGGTAGCCAGCAGATAACGGTACAAACTGGCAAAGAGGTCACCGCCAACATTACCTGTACATTGGCTAACGTAAAAGTTACCGTAAATTATGATCAGTCTTTTATAGATGCTTTCCAATCGGCTACAGCCACCGTCAAGTCGGCTATGGAGGGTGTTAACGAACTCAGCTTCAGAATGGGCGATGAACTGAAACCAGCATATTTCCCTGTAGCAGACCTCACCGCTACTATTTCTGTAACCAACCATTCCGGACAACAGTTCTCGCAAGATACACCTATCACTAACGTGAAAGCCCGCAAACACTACATTCTGAACTTTAAGGTTGCCGAAACCGGCGATATAGGAGGAGTCAGCGTCAGTGTAGATGGAACAGAAACTGTATATACATTTACGTTCAATGTTTCTACCGAAGCCAGCACAAAATTAGGGGCCGAACCGGCTAACGCTTGGAGTAACTTTGCTTATTTAGAAGGAAGTATTCTTTCCTCATCCGAAGAACTTGATCCGGCCAGCATGCATTTTGAGTATAAAAAGGCCGATGCAGAAGAATGGCAAACTATCTCAGCCAATTATAATAGCGGAAACCAGAAATTCACAGCGACACTTACAGGGTTGACACCTGCCACGCAATATACTTATCGCCTTGCTTATGAAAAGAGTGGAAACACTTATGCCAGTGAAGAAGTTTCATTTACTACAGAAACAACAACAGAATTGCACAATGGCAATCTTGACGCTTGGTCGCAGTCGGGTAGTACTTGGTATCCAGGTTCTTCCAGTGAAGCTGGAAATACTACTTGTTTCTGGAATACCAGCAATCCAGGAACTTCTCAAGGTATGGGAGCAATAGGTGGGGCTGTCAATCCTACACAAGGCGTAACCTCACCCGTCCATACACCGGGCGGAAAAGCTGCTGAATTAAAATCAACAGAGAAACTGTCTGTCTTTGCCGCTGCTAGTTTATATACCGGTAGCTTTTTAGGCCTTGATGGTATGAGTGCCAATATGGAATTTGGGAAACCTTTTACTTCACGCCCCAGTGCACTCCATGGATTCTACAAATATACACCGGCTGTTATTAATAAAGTGGACCGCACCCCCGATGGCGTTTCAATCATAAAAGACGAAACAATGGACCAATGTGCCATCTTTATTGCCTTGTCAACCAAGAGCTTCCAGTTTAACAATAAAAAGGAGGAAGAATACATCGACTATGCCAATGATCCTGCCATTATCGCTTATGGAGAACTGCCTTCTGGAGCTGCCACTTCAGGTGATAATTATACCGAGTTCACAATACCACTCATTTATAAGAGCCTGACGGAAAAGCCTACACATATTATCATTGTATGTAGCGCAAGTAAATATGGTGATTACATGACTGGTGGTGTAGGTAGTACAATGTATGTCGACGACTTAGAGTTGCTTTATGGAGTTCCTTCCACCAAGTAAAGTCGTACACAATTATTAATTAAAAAGAGAGAGCGTCATAACTCACCACAGATTACACAGACAGGCACAGAGATTTCAATCTGTGATCATCTGTGTAATCCGTGGTAAACTGCGGTTTTGATGCCCCTCTTATATACGTTTTTAAACATTTATGTTCAGAATACTGTCACTCATCCTATTGTTCGCTATCGGTAGTGCATTCCAGACACTGCAGGCGCAGAAGTCTATCAGCATCGAAACCACCCTCAATGGCGACAGCATCATCATAGCCGATTCAACAGGACATGTTTACAAGATAAAAGCTCCAACCAAAAAGAAACGGAAAAAAGCCCAACGGCCCCAGCGCATCGACCGCGGCATCATGCAATCGGTCTTCATTCCCAAGGGGCAGTGGATGACAGGAGGTACGGTTTCTTATTCCGAACACGAGGAAGATAACCTGAACTTTCTGGTCATAAAGAATGTAGAAGGTTTGGGATATACGTTCAACGTTAGTCCCTACGTCGGCTACTTCTTCAAGGACAATGTAGCGGCAGGCTTACGCTTCGGTTACAACCGCACCTATCTGGATATGGCCAACTTCGAACTGAATCTGGGTGAAGATTTCAACATCAGCCTCAAGGACCTCTACTATCTGGAACATGAATATCAGGTATCGGGTTTTCTGCGTACCTACATGCCCATCGGCAAAAGCAAGATTTTCGGACTGTTCAACGAAGTGCGCCTGACGTACGCCTAAGGAGTAGGAAAGAACTCGACCGGTTCGAATACCGAATACGACGGTACTTTCGAACGGACGCACAACCTGCAAATCGGTATAGCACCGGGCATGACGGCCTTCGTCACCGACTGGTCGGCAGTCGAAGTATCGGTAGGCGTGATGGGCTACAACTTCAAATGGCAGAAACAGACAACCAATCAGATAGAAAGCGGCATGAGAAGAACGTCTTCGGGAAACTTCAAGATCAACCTCTTCTCGATTAACATCGGCATGACCTTCTACCTGTAAACCAACGATCAAGAAACGAACGAACTATGATAAAAAGACTCTTCTGTTATATATGCTGCGTACTGGCATTAACTGCCTGTGCCATTGAGAACGACATTCCCTACCCCATCGTTGACGGAAGCATCCAGGACTTTGAGGTAGAAGGACAATGTGGTCCCGACGGCAGTGGAAGCCAGCAAGCTACCATTGATAAAAACGCACGTACGGTGAAACTGTATGTAGACGACTCGGTCGACTTGTCTGAACTGCGTATTACCAAACTGACCGTCAGCAACAACGCCACACTGGTGCCCGACTCTACCCTCTGCCACAACTATGCCAAGTTTCCGACCGTAGGCTTCAGTTCGCTGGACAATATTCCCATTTCGTCGGATACGCGCATGGACTTTTCGAACTCCGCAACGATCATCCTGCGCACTTATCAGGACTATGCCTGGAGCATCAGTATCGAGCAGGTGATAAAGCGCGATATCGTTCTGGAAAACCAGGTAGGCAATGCCATTGTGGATGACATCAACCGGAATGTCATTATCTACGTGTCGCACGAACAACGGCTCGACCACATCAAAGTGACTTCGTTCAACCTCGCCGGCCAGCACGGCACGGTATATCCCGACCCGACTGCCGATGCCTACTTCGACTTCTCCGAACCGCGGACCTTCTTTGTTTCGTATGGTTGGGAAGAAGTGAGCCACCAGTGGACCGTCTATGTCTATCAGACCGACGAAAACGCATCAGGGCAGATAGTCGTTTTCTCAAGAGCCACAAGTGCCACACTGAAAGGCAGCATACAAAGCGGCAAACAGCCTGTAGTGGAATACCGCAAATCGACCGACAGCAACTGGACTTCACAGCCTTCGGCCGACATCACCATCAGCGGCACCAACTATACGACTGATCTGCAACAACTCACTCCCGGCACCGCATACGAATGCCGCATCAGCATCGACGGCACCGTAGCAGGCACGCAGACGTTCACTACTGCACCCGCAACTCCACTGACCGACGGCAGTTTCGACAACTGGCATCAGGAAGAAAAACTGTGGAACCCCTGGAGCTTGGGCGGAACTTCTTTCTGGGACACCGGCAATAAAGGAGCCGTCACCATCAGCGACAGCAACTCCATCCCCACCAGCGAAACCTGCAACGGAAGCGGACTTGCCGCCTCGCTCGAATCGAAATATCTTGTTCTGAAGTTTGCGGCAGGCAACATCTTTACGGGCAGTTATGTGAAGACGGTAGGAACCAACGGTGTACTGAGCTTCGGACGGTCTTTCTCGTCGTTCCCCAGCAAACTGCGCATCAACTATAAATACACTTCGGCCACCATCGACAAGGTGGGAGAAGATGCCCTTTCTTATCTGAAAGGACGTCCCGACTCGTGCCACATCTACATCGCACTGACCGACTGGGACGAACCACTCGAAATCCGTACGCGCCCCAGCGAACGCCAGCTGTTCGACAAAGCCGACTCGCACATCATCGCATACGCCGAACTGATACAAGGTTCCAGCACATCGGCCTACCAGCAGAAAGACCTTGTGCTCGACTATCGATACACCAACCGCACACCGAAATACATCGTCGTGGTGGCCAGTGCCAGCAAATATGGCGATTACTTCACCGGCGGAGTAGGCAGCAAACTGTGGTTAGATAATTTTGAACTGATTTACGAGTAAGTATGACAAAAGAGAATAGAAGAACCATCACAATGAAATATATCAAGGCTTTATATGTGGGCTTCATCGGCTTGCTGCTGGCAGCCTGCCAGGCGGAGCAGTGGGAAGGCATGGAGGGCGGTTTCCAGATATCGTTGGGAGAAGACGTGACCGTAACCACCAAAAGCACTCCCGCCGAACTGGGCAAACCTGTTAAAGAACAATTTTCACTGAAGATTGTGAAAGAAAGCACCGGCAGCACACTGTACGATGGCATCTTTACTTCGAACCAGATTCCTGCTTCGGCCGGACTTTACACCGTAACGGCCACCTATGGTGACAATCCTTTATTAGGACTGGACACTCCTTATTACAAAGGAGAAGAGGCAGGAGTCGAAGTAACCGAAGGAGAGACCCGGACAGTAAACCTGAGCTGCAAAGTAGCCAATGCACTGACCAGTGTGACATACGAAGAGCCCGAGAAGTTCGATGCCCTGTTCTCCTCGTACGGTCTGAAGGTTTCTGTAGATAATCAATTCGTCACGATCAACAATAACAATGCACAGAAAAGTGCCTACTACCGTGCAGGTACCATTCCTACCTTTCAGTTCGTCGGTACCCTGAAAGACAACGGTCAGGCAGTATCCATGACATTGGAAGATGACAAGCTGAAGAATGCCGATACCTTTGGCGCTGGCAAGCATTGCAAACTGACGCTGAAAGTGAAACCCGCCACCTCCGGAGTCATCCTTACCGTAGCAAAGGTAGAGGTGGAGAATGTGACAATCTCGGAGACGATACCTGTGGAGTGGTTGCCCAAACCCAAGATAGAAGCCGAAGGCTTTGAAGGGAATTCGTTGTCGTTTGCCGAGACCGAAAGCAAAGCCGCAACTGTCAAGCTGAACACAGCAACAGCATTGCAAGACCTGAAAATCAAGTTCAATTTTGCCGATCCGCAATTTGCAGCATTCAATCAGGAATACCAGCTTTCCACACTCTCTGAAGACACCCGAAAGGATTTAGAAGAAAAACTGGGCATCACACTACCTGCCATAGGCGATAGTTCCCCCAGCATACAGTTGGACAATCTGATAGCCAGACTACAAACCAATGCCGGTGAAGCGACTGCCAACACCATTGAGCTGGATGCACAAGCTAACGGCCGATGGAGCCATGAAGACGCAGAAGCTAATCGTAGCTATACATTGAATTGCAATAAGCCGGAGTTCAGCGTATCCGTAGATGCCAGCAACTGTTGGTCCAGAGAATTTACAATAAACGACATCACGGTAACAACGGGAAATGCAGAAACCATCAAAAACAATTTAATATATCAATATTATAATGGAACGGACTGGATAGAATGCAGCACACGAGACAATCAAAAAGGACGCGTCCAACAATTTGATGAAGCTGCAGAAGACATATCCCAAAAGAGCTATCGAGTACGTGCTTTGTATCGGGGAGCCATAGCCTCAACAGAAGCCGAAGCGACATTGGAAACTCCGGAACAATTACCGAATTCGGGGATGGAGGAATGGCATTGTTCAGGCCCATTCAGCCACAATGTATATAGCTATTATCCATATTCTGAAAATGATAAATGCTATTGGAACACTAATAATGATTATACAACACGATATCGTCAAGGAACTTTTGGTTATCCGTATAATTGTTTTCCAGCAGTATCTTATGTTCCGGGCAGAAATGGAGGCAAAGCGGCAGAATTAAGAAATACTGCATCCGGCGCAGGAAACACTACCGAAACAATTTTTACAGATGCAAAAATAGACAATAGAAACAGAGTTGCAGGAATATTATTCATTGGAGATTTTGAATGTAGTACAGGAATGAGCGCAACAAACTATTCTTATACTAAAACAAATGGTAAGGAATTTTATACCAGACCTACAGCATTAAAATTCTGGTATAAATATCTCCCTTATACAAACGATACATGGAAAGCCCATATTGAATTATGGGATGAAAATAAAAATATAATTATACAGCAAGACTTTCAATCCTCAACTTCACAAAATAATTATGTAGAAGCTGAAATAAAACTAAACTATAATGAGCAACAATCCTACCCTGTTTGCAAGTATATTTATATTATATTCCAATCAACCATAACAGAAGGAGAAAACATGCTGTTTGAATGGTTCAAAAGTTCCTATGATCTTTGGAAGGATGATGAACAAATCTCATATAAAGAACCACACATAGGCAGCATCCTCACCATCGACGACATCTCCCTCATCTACGACAAATAACAGACATATGAAACAAACATTATATACACTCATAACTCTCTTCCTGCTGATAAGCTGTCAGCAGGAAGACGTACTGACCGAAACGGGAAAAGGCTATCTGCAATTAGAAAGCCTTACCCTCGGTTCCGTCACCGCGGAAAACATCGTCACCCGTGCCGTTGAGGAAGACCTGTACATCAAGATCTCCAACGGAACTGATGCGGACAAAGTCTATGCACCGGGAGAGTTTCCCCAAACCAAGGTGGAACTGAATGACGGCTCCTATACCCTCGAAGCCTACAACGAAGCTTACCTTACAACAGGAGCCGATGACCCACGCTATTATGCCCGGACAACCTTCAGCATCGAGCCCGAGAAAGTAAGCTACATCGACTTGCAGGTACCGATGATCAACGTTGGCATCAGCCTGGCACCGTTCAGCGACGAACTGACTGCCTTATTCTCCAACCCTAAGCTTACCCTATATACGACAGACTCCGGCGCTACAAAAACGCTTGATCCCGGCCAGACCGCCTACTTCGATCATACGGACAACATGACCTTCACCTATACACTGACCGCCACCAACACCGACGGGGAAACCTTCACAACAACGCCCCTGACTTATGGAAACAACGACGGGCAAAGCGTAGAGCCGGGCCACTGCTACATCCTCAGCTACTCGCTGGCCGGCACCCGCCTGCAAGCTGCCTGCACCGCAACTGCATCGCGCTAATGCCGCCCGTGTGAACCGTGCCATTTCGCACCCATAAAGAGCTTTTTCCGGTGAAGTTTCACCACAACGCACTCGTAATGAACCGGTTACGGTGAAACATGCCACACGCGTGAAACGAACGGTGAACCGGGTGTGTTGTCCTGAAATAGGTTGACTCCATTTTGCCAGATTACTACTATAGGTTTA
>CAJKOW010000038.1 GCA_905201685.1 uncultured Bacteroides sp.
TAAATACAATAATAATAATCAATTAATTAATCTTAAAAATTAGACACACAATGAAAAAGTTATTTGCAATTGTTGCTGTGATGGGAGTCTTAACATTTGGCTCTACTCAACTTGCTCAGGCTCAAGACGCTCCTGCAGCTGAACAAACTGAACAAGCTGCTCCTGCAGCTGTAGATGAAGCTGCTTCTGCTGATGCCGCTGCTCCTGCAGCCGTTGAAGCAACAGAAGGTGGTATTCACAAGGAATTGAAGACGAAGTTTATCGAAGGTTCTGCATTCTTCATGAGTTTCGTTGCTATTGCATTGATTATCGGTCTTGCATTCTGCATTGAACGTATCATTTATCTGAGTTTGGCTGAAATTAATACGAAGAAGTTCCTTGCTGCCATCGAAGCTGCTATGGAAAAAGGTGATGTAGAAGCTGCTAAGGACATCGCTCGTAACACAAGAGGTCCTATCGCATCTATCTATTATCAAGGTCTGATGAGACTTGACCAAGGTTTGGATGTTGTTGAAAAATCAGTTGTATCTTACGGTGGCGTTCAGGCCGGTTATCTGGAAAAAGGTTGCTCTTGGATCACACTGTTCATCGCCATGGCACCGTCTTTGGGATTCTTGGGTACTGTAATCGGTATGGTTCAGGCATTCGATAAGATCCAACAAGTAGGTGATATCTCTCCGACGGTTGTAGCAGGTGGTATGAAGGTGGCCTTGATTACTACTATCTTCGGTTTGATCGTTGCTTTGATTCTGCAGGTGTTCTACAACTATATCCTGACAAAGATTGAAGCTTTGACAAGTGAAATGGAAGACTCTTCTGTTACACTGTTGGATATGGTTATTAAATATGAACTGAAATACAAAAAATAATAATATATCTGCGATATGAAAATTAAAATTCAAAAAGTTTCAGGTAGTGTACTATTGGTAATGCTTCTCATTACGGTGGTAATACTGGGACTCTTCTTCTTCGGAGGGGAAACTCCGGTAGCCCAACGGGTGGTCGCAGATACTTCTATGTCAGAACCTGCACAGACAGACGCACTGATTTATTGGATGTATATTTTGCTTGCTATTACTATACTTATCACAATATTAGGTGCTATCTTCCAGTTTGGAGCTAAGTTCGTTGAGTCTCCTAAATCAGCGATTAGATCCTTGGTTGGACTTATTTTGATAGTTTTGCTGTTGGTTGTGACCTATTCAGCTGGTAGTGGTGTTCCCTTGGTAATACCAGGTTATGATGGTACGGAAAACGTGCCGTTCTGGTTGAAGATTACTGATATGTTCTTGTATTCTACTTACATCATGATGGCAGTGCTCGTCCTGCTGATTGTAGGTTTCGGAATTGCGAAGAAATTTAAATAATTAGGGAGTAGAAAAAATGGCAAAAAGAAAAAGAAGTACACCCGAAATCAACTCAAGTTCAACGGCTGACATGGCTTTCTTGCTGCTTATTTTCTTCTTGATCACGACTTCTATGGACACTGACCGTGGATTGGCAAGGCAGTTGCCGCCACCGCCAGAGCAAGAACAAAAGAATGAAGATGTCAAGTTGAAGGAGCGTAATGTATTGCAAGTCTTCTTGAACTTACAAGATCAGTTGATGTGTGGTAATGACTATATTAGCGTTGATCAACTGCGTGATAGAGCTAAGGAATTCATTGCTAATCCGAATAACGATGAAAAACTTCCTGAAAAATATGCGGTAGAAGTACCGTTTTTTGGAACGGTTCAGGTGACGGAAAAGCATGTTATTTCTTTGCGATGTGACCGTGGTACTTCTTACAAGGCATATATTGCTGTTCAGAATGAACTCGTTGCTGCATACAATGAGTTGCGTAACGAGGTAGCTCAGGAAAAATGGGGCAAAAATTATGCCGATTTGGATGAAGTACAACAAGAAGCAATTCGTAAAATTTATCCTCAGGTGATTTCTGAGGCAGAACCTAAAAAATACGGAGAAAAGAAGTAATGGGAAAATTTAGTAAATCAGGTAAACGCGGAATGCCGGCGTTGAACACTTCTTCTCTGCCAGACCTTATCTTCTCACTGTTGTTCTTCTTTATGATTGTAACAACAATGCGTGAGGTAACATTGAAGGTTGAGTTTAAGGTTCCGCAAGCTACGGAATTGGAAAAGTTGGAGAAGAAGTCGTTGGTTACGTTTATCTATGTAGGAAAGCCTACAGCCGAGTTCCGCAAGAAACTCGGTAACGAGAGTCGTATCCAGTTGAATGACAGCTATGCTGAGGTTTCTGAGATTCAGGATTACATCAATGGTGAACGTGCCAGTATGAAAGAATCTGATCAGCCTTTTATGACTGTTTCCTTGAAAGTTGACCAAGATACCAAAATGGGTATTGTGACCGATATTAAGGAGGCTCTTCGTAAAGCTTATGCATTGAAGATTAACTATTCTGCGCAGCTGCGTCAGTAATAGCTAACTAACGGATATAAAAAGGTGGTGTATCTTTGTTACACCACCTTTTTTTATTTTTTTCTCCTTTCTTTTCCTGTTTTAGGTTTAGAATTTGTGGAGTTCCTGATTTCTGTTTTTTCTAACTGGGAAAAAATATTTTGCCAGTTAGGCAGATATTTTTCCCTAACTGGGCAAGAATATGGATGTATAATCGCCTAAAGTTTTGCGTGATACACCTCTTGATGAATCAGACTTCTGATTTCATCATAATCCTTTGCACAATCCAATTCTCCACGAACCATCAGATACATGGGGATAGGCGAACAGCCTGGCTTGTATGGCGGCTGGATATACTCTCTTTCCCATAGCTGAAATCCTTGTCTTTTATAGAATTCAATCCGACGTTTAGCCATCTCTTCTTTGGGCTGTTCTACTTCCAGAACGACGGGTGATTGTAATGTTTCGCAAAGCTTGTTGAGCACTGTTTTGCCGTATCCTCCGTTTCGTTGGGTCGGATCGATTGCAAAATGCTCTATGTAATAGAATCGTCCGAAGTCCCAATACGTAATGAAGCCTACGGGTGTGGTATCATTCAGTATAATGTTGTTGCAGAAGAGTGGATGCGTATCAGTAAATTGCCTTTCTTCTTCCAAATCGCGGTATTCGTCTGTGGGGAATGAGATTGTCATCAGTTGTTCCATATAGTTGTAATAGTCGGAACTGGAGTCGGTGATACGTTGAAATGTGATCATACTGTACTTTTCTTAGTGAATATTATGGTATTGTTTTTGGTTTACGTGTGGTTGGGGGACGGGGCAGCTATTGCTTGTCCACACTCAGCAGGTTTACCATCTGGCTTATGATGTAGGGCTTCCATTGTTGCAGGACGGACTGGAATGTTTCTTCTTCTTCCATCATTGTTTTGACGACTAATCCTCTGGAGATAAACGGAAATGTTAAGGCACTGTAAAAGGTAAAGAATACAATGCGTAGCGGGACTTGCCGTATGTTTCCGTTAGCCATTTCTTCCTGCAGGCATTGCTTCAGTTCTTCAAAGAAATGCTCGACATTGAGGTTGGAAAAAGTCTTTATCAGAAAGTCTGTATCGCGGTTTATCTCTCTTGCCAGAAACAACGGCAGATACGGATTCTCTTGTAGTAGCTGATAGTACATGTCTATAATCTGTTCGACCCGTTGTGCAATTGTCTGGTCGCTCATCTGCATGATATTCAGAAAGCGGGGAATAATAGAGTCGATGATCATGCTGAATACAGCGTTGAACAGCTTGTCTTTCGTCCGGAAATAATAGTGCAGACCGGGACGGTTGATGCCGACCCGTTCTGCTATTTCGCTCATGCTGGCGTCAGTGTAGCCCTTTTCCATGAATACGTTTTTGGCTACTACGATGATTCTTTCTTCCACGTTCGGATTATGGGTTTCTGCAGGCATGGTCTCTTTATTTTAAGTGGTCAATGAACAGCAGAAGTCGATTCGTAATGTTGACGTCGCTTACACCACTGTCAAAATCGAGAGACAGCAGGTTCAGTTCGGGGAAGAACGACTTGATTCGTTTCTCTATGCCTTTGGAAACAATATGGTTGGCAATGCATCCGAATGGCTGTAAGCTGACAACGTTGTAGATGCCCTGTCGTGCGTATGACATGATTTCGGCCGGCAGTAGCCAACCCTCGCCGAATTGCGCATTCAGTGAGATGACCTTTCCTGCTTCGCCTGCTTCTTCGAAAATGTCTTTGAAAGGCAGGAAGTAGCGGAATTCTGCTCCTACTTTGTTGAACTTCTCGATTTGTTTGCCTACAATCTTATAGGCAGCCTTGTAAACGATATCAGGCAGTACCTGTTGTTGAATGCAGGACTCTACCCTGACTTTCCGGTTTACGAAATTCTGCATGAAGAAGTCACAGAGTACCGACGGAACCACTTCGATGCCTCTCTCTATCAGCCAGTCTATTACATGCTTATGGGCGAATGGGTTGAACTTCAGGAAGATTTCACCTACTACGCCTACTTGGGGACAATCGATGTCGCGGCATATGTTGTTGAATTCCTTGGCGGCTTGCGACAGGTATTCTGGCAGTTCCTTGGTCCGGTATTCACGTATCAGTCTTTCGCCTTCGTGCAGGTATTTGTCGCGCAGGTGTGCGGCCTGACCCGGTTTCTTCTCGCGTACGGCAGCAGCATAGTAGAACTTGGCGATGCAATCACTGTATAAGATAGTGCGCAAGGCTACCGGCAGCATTTTCAGCCAGTTCACTTTGAATCCTGGCTGCCTGCTGTCCAAGGAATTGCCGAATGTCAGTGAAATGACGGGTGTCGAAGGATAGCCTGCCTCTTCGAGTGCCTTCTTTATCAGGGGGATATAATTGCTGGCACGGCATTGTCCTCCGGTCTGTGTCATGGCAACAATGGTTTGCTCGGGAGCGTACTTGCCGCTCTTGAAGGCTTTGATTACGTCGCCCACAATCAGTGTGGCGGGGTAGCAAACTTCATTGTTGGCATACTTCAGTCCCCATTCACAGGATTCGGTGTTGCTGAGCGGAAGGTTGTCCACATCGTATCCGGCCAAGTGCATGGCGGCCGGGATCAGAGGGGAGATAAATGGTGTGAAGTAGGGTACCAGGATCTTTTTGGTGCGCAGGTCATTGGAAGTAACTGTTGCCGGTGTAAAGCTCCTGGGAGTTGTTGGGTCGGAAGCGTTGTATTCATGGAACAGTTTCATGCTTTCGATCAGTGAGCGGACACGTAGTTTCATTGAACCGATGTTGTTGATGTCATCCAGCTTGAGCAGGGTGAAGGTCTTTCCGTTGCGTATCAGTACGTCGCGCACTTCATCTACCAGAAAAGCATCGGGACCGCAACCGAACGAGGTCATTTCAACAAACTGCACATCACTGCCTTGCGTCACACTCCATTGGGCAGCTTTTAGGATACGGTTCGGGTACGACCATTGCGGCAGGAAGTGGATATCGTTTTCGACCTGTGCGGTCTGTTCGCGGACAATGTCGTCTGTGATGACGTTGATGCCCATATCAGACAGTATTTCCGAGATTTTGTGCTGAATCAGGGTGTCTGTGTGGTAAGGGCGTCCGGCCAATAGAATGGCCCAACGTTTTTCTTTTTTAGTTTGTTCCAGCAGCTGTTTGTTGTAGGTTGCCAAGGTATGTGCATATTCCTCTTGTGCCCTGATGGCTTTGTCCATGGCTTCTTTGACGGTGTTTTCACCGACTCCCAGTCCTTTCAGATACTTGATGCATTGCTTGTACAGCAGTTTAGGATCTTTGAACGAGATGGCCGGTGAGTCGATGGGGATTCCTGAGTTCTGGACACTTTTTATTACTTCCGAATAGCCGGTTACGATGGGGCAGTTGTAGCTGTTCTGTTCATCGCCTTTTCGTTCGAAGATGACAAAAGGCAGGAAGATGCGGTCAACTTTCCGGTCAATCAGGTTTTGTACATGAGCGTGTACCAACTTGGCCGGAAAGCAGATGTTGTCTGACATAACCATGCGTGCGTTGCGCTCGTATGCACGGAAATCCGACTCGTCGGACAGGCAAACCTGAATGCCGCATGCGGTGAACAGTGCGTGCCAGAAGGGGAAGTTCTCGTACATGTTCAGGCTGCGGGGGATTCCGAGTGTCAGCAGCGGATGCTCCACTTGTTCTTGGGCGCGTCCGAAGAGCAGTCCGTTCTTGAAGCGGTAGGCATTCTCGCCCGGTTGTTCTTTGGAACCGTTGGTGAATACTTTCTCGCACCGGTTGCCCGAATAGTAATCCTTTCCGTTGGCAAAGCGGTAACGGAATACCTGGCATTGATTGTTGCAGCCTTTGCAGTGCAGTTCGTGCGTCGAGTAGTCGGCTTGCGACAGTATATTGTCCAACGTGACATCGGTATTGCTGTAGTGTTGTGCATAAAGGGCACAGCCGAAGGCACCCATCAGTTCAGGGATATCGCAACGGATGACCTCCGTCTCGGTCAGTCGTTCCAGAGCACGTACCACAGCATCGTTGCGCATGGTTCCGCCTTGCACAACGATGTGATGTCCCAGTTCCGAAACATCTTTCAGTTTCAGTACCTTATACAGGCAGTTTTTAACGACGGAATAGGCCAGTCCGGCAGCAATGTCGTCAACGGTTGCTCCTTCGCGCAGAACCTGTTTTACTTTGGAGTTCATAAACACCGTGCATCTGGAGCCCAAGTCGCTGGGTTGCGACGAATGGCAGGCGGCTAACGAGAAGTCGTGTGCCGTGTATCCCAATGTGTTGGCAAAGGTTTCGATGAAAGAACCGCATCCCGAAGAACAGGCTTCGTTGATTTCGATGCGGTTGATGATGCCGTTGTCAACGAATATAGCTTTCATGTCCTGACCGCCGATGTCGAGGATAAAGGAAACATCTTTATCCAAATAGTGGGCGGCAACGTAGTGGGCGATGGTCTCTACAATGCCCGTATTGAGTTGGAACGCTGCTTTAATCAGGTCCTCACCGTAGCCGGTTGAACAACTGCCCTTGATGTTCAGGGTGGTGTGGTGCGCTGCACATTGCTCCTTAAGCTGATTCAGTCCTTCGGCCACAGTCTCTATGGCGTGTCCGCCATTGGGTTTATAGTAAGTGAACAGAATGTTGCGGTCGGTGTCGATAGCCACAATTTTGGTGGTCGTCGAACCGGAGTCGATACCTATAAACACATCCTGTTTTCCCGGCTTCAGCTCTGTCCTGCCCAATTGGTGAGTGGATATTCGCTTTGTCCAGCTTGCATAGTCTGTACGGTCGGCAAAAATCGGTTTCAGTCGGCACGAATTGTAGTTCTGATTCGTTTCAGAAGCCAGCCGCTTTATCAGTTCAGACAGGTTGTAGGTTTCATCCTTCTCGCTTCTGGACAGGGCTGCTCCTGTAGCAGGCAACAGCGTTCCTTCCTTGGGCAGAACCATCTCGTCATCGCGCAAGTGCATGTATTCGGCAAAGGCTTTGCGCAGGGCAGGTATGAAGGTCAGCGGACCGCCACAAAACAGAATGGGTGCCTTGATGTCCCATCCGTGGGCTAAGGTAATGATGGTCTGTACGGCTACGGCATGAAAGATGGAGGCTGCAATGTCTTCGCGACTGACATTTTTGGCTACCAGGTTCTGAATATCGGTTTTGCAGAAAACTCCGCAGCGTGAGGCTATCGGGTAAACACGTTTTGCTTTCAGTGCCAGCTGATTCAGTTGGTCCACATCCGTTCCCAGAATGACGGCCATCTGGTCGATGAAGGCGCCTGTACCTCCCGCACAGTTGCCGTTCATGCGCAGATCGGCCGCTTCGCCATGTTCGAAGAATACGATTTTGGCATCTTCACCACCGATGTCTATCATCGAGGCAACGTTGGGGTAGTCTTTTTGGATGGCTCGGGTAGCGGCAACCACTTCTTGAATGAATGGTAACGAATGGCGTTCGGACATTCCCATGCCTACCGAACCGGTTATGCAAATGCTGACATCGGCATCACCTTTTTCCTGTAATAACTCATTGAGCGTATCTATTACGACTTCCCGGGCTTTTGCGTGATGTCTTTTATATCTTGAAAACAGTTCATTCTCCTGCTCGTCCAATGCCACGATTTTGACGGTTGTCGAGCCTACATCAATACCTATTTTAAACATATTTCTGTGTTTTACACCTTTGTCAGACGCAAAAGTAAGGAACCTGTTTGATTAAGAATGAGAAGAGAATTAACAATTAACATTATTTATTTTAGTTTCGCGAATAGCGGATGCAAGGGAGGAAAAACAAATATTGAGGGGCGAAAACTCGAGAAGCTTTCGAACGGGGAAGAAAGTATCAAAATGTCATCCAGATAGGGCTATAGAATGTGATAAAATTGTTATTGACTGTTCAAAAAGAAGGACCCTAACCCGATTGGAAGCAAACAGACTGTTAAATGCGGAATACGTTTCGTGTAAAGAATCGAATGGAAAAAGCCTCCTGACAGCAACAGGCCGGACATCGGTGCAGGCTGCTGTCGGGAGGCCGTATTGTTAGGATTTATTTCGTATAGAAATCGATCATTCGTTTGATGGCCCGTTGACAGACAGGGCAGAAAGTCGGGTAGCTGTTGGTTCGCATACGGCAGTCGTCGGCCGGGCGGTAAACGCCTTTCGATGAATAGCCGCCTCCTTCGTACACTCCCACAGGATAATGTTTGCTTTTATCCGACGGAGTAGGAATCGGCGTGTTGGGTGCCAGCATGTCTTCCCATTTGGAGGCGAAATCAACGCGGGTGGTGAGGTTCTGTTCCCACGGCTCGATGTCCAGCGGATACATGCCCGACATGACGTCGTCATCGTAGAAGTATTCGTCGCCCAAGCCGCCAAAGCTATGGCCGAATTCGTGTACGACTACAGGGCGGAATTGCGGATGGTGGGCTGTAGTCAGTGTGTACGAGTTGTAGATGCCTCCGCCACCGTATTCTTCGGTATTGGCCAGGATGATGATGTGTTCGTAGGGAATGCCGGCCAGTGCGTCGTGAATGGATTTCACACGCGAGGTGGTCAGGTATCTGTCCGAATAGAATGTGCTGAAGTGAGAGCTGAATGCGGTGTGTTTCCATTCGCCTAAGCGGGGAATACTTACACCGCTGTCCTGTGACGGACTGGCAACGGCAACGATGTTGAAGCACGACTTCATGCTTTTAAAAGGTTCGTGGGCAAACAGGCTTTCGCAGGCGATGGCTGCGCCCTGATAAAAAGTTTCCATTTCGTCCGGAGTGTATCCTTCGGCCAGTATGGCTACGTCGATGCACTGTTCGGCACTGCCACTTTGCAGCAGATATTTGTGGGGAGTGATGTGCGACAGTCCTTTCCGGTGGATCAGGATGTCCTCGGGGTTGATCACGTGCTTCAGGCTGGCCTGTACGTTCCGGCGCATGTCGAAAAGGGTGATTTCTACTTCGGCCGGTCGGAGCGGATAGGGAATCAGGAACGTATTTTCGAAACCTTTCACCGTTTGTTGCGCTTCGTCGGTTTCGAGCCATTCCTGAAAGAGTGATGAGAATGAGGTCTTGTAGATGATTTGTCCGCTCTGCAGGTCTTTCACTACCAGTTGTCCGTTGCCTTCTATCGGCAGTTCGGCCAAATGATGTTTCCGGCCAGCCCATGAGGGCAGGGAGCAGATTTCATCCACGCAAATTTCCTGTTTGGCGGCATTTCCGGTGAAAATATAGTCCAGCCTCAGTGTTTTGTCGGCAAAGTAATCGTTGAAGTTTTGTGCAAATGCGGTCATGGCCATGCACAGACTTATCAGAAGCAATCCTATTTTTCTCATATTCGTTCACTTTTATTGGTTGGCACAAAGATACGTGCTTTGTTTCGTATCTGCAATTTTATTCGTTTCTTTGTCATAAAAGTTATAAATCGGATGTTTATCGAGAAAAAAATGATTAACTTTGCAGAAAAGCCGTGTGTGAATACGGGAAGAATTTATTTATTAATTATTTTGAATTGAACATGGGACATCATCAATTGGATACTTTAGACGAGCAAATATTGAAGTTGATAGCCGACAATGCGCGCATTCCTTTTCTGGAAGTGGCACGCGCCTGTAATGTTTCGGGAGCAGCCATTCATCAGCGTATTCAGAAGCTGACTAATCTGGGCATATTGAAGGGCTCGGAGTTTGTTATCGATCCTGAAAAGATCGGGTATGAAACGTGTGCCTACATTGGCATATACCTGAAGGACCCCGCTTCGTTCGATGCCGTAACAAAGGCGTTGGAGGCCATTCCTGAAATAGTGGAGTGCCACTTTACGACAGGTAAGTACGACATGTTCATCAAGCTGTATGCCCGCAACAATCACCATTTGCTAAGCATCATTCACGACAAGCTGCAACCGTTGGGACTGGCTCGTACGGAAACGTTGATCTCGTTTCACGAGGCCATCAAGCGTCAGATGCCGATTGTGGTGGAAGACGAGGAAGATGGTTTGGAGAGCTGAAGACGCTAAAATGAGGGTCGGCCAGATTACTTTCTCACGTAGTCGGCAAAGGCATAAGGGCAGGGATGCTTCTCATCAGCAGGATGAGGCTCCCTGCTTTTTTCTGTCCATACGGCAGGATCGATGGTAGGGAAATAGGCATCGGCCTGTGGCGCCTCGTCGTCTATTTCGGTCAGGCAGAGGCGGTCGGCCAGCGGAAGTGCCTGCCGATAGACGCTTTCGCCGCCAATGATGTAGATGTCTTCATCGCTGCCGCAATGTTCCAGCGCTTCCTGCAGGCCGGTGAACACTTCGGCACCAGGACATACGGTAGCGGCGTTGGACGACAGGACGATGTTCCGCCGGTTTGGCAATGCCCCTTTGGGCAGCGACTCAAAAGTTTTGCGTCCCATGACGATGGTGTGTCCGGTGGTCAGGGCTTTGAAGCGTTTCAGGTCGTTGGGCAGCCAGAACAGCAGTTTGTTCTGGTAGCCGATGGCCATGCGGCGATCGACGGCGGCGATGATGCTGATCATATTCTGATGTTCGTTTCAGGGTTATACAGATACTTTTCCGGCAATGTGCGGATGCGGGTTGTAGTTCACTAATTCGAAGTCCTCGTACTGGAAGTCGAAGATGCTCTTGACATCCGGATTGATGTGCATCTGCGGCAGGGGACGCGGTTCGCGTGTCAGTTGCAGCTTCACCTGTTCCAGATGGTTCAGGTAGATGTGCGCATCGCCCAGTGTGTGGATAAAGTCGCCTGCTTTCAGCCCGGTCACCTGTGCCATCATCTGTAGCAGCAGGGCATACGACGCGATGTTGAACGGTACCCCCAGGAAGGTGTCGGCACTGCGTTGATACAGTTGCAGGCTCAGCCGGCCGTTGGCCACGTAGAACTGGAAGAAAGCGTGGCAGGGAGGCAGGTTCATGTTGCCGAGGTCGCCTACGTTCCAGGCGCTTACGATGATGCGGCGCGAGTCGGGATTGTGCTTGATGGTCTCTACCGCTTCGCTGATCTGGTCGATGAAGCCGCCTTGATAGTCGGGCCACGAACGCCATTGATAGCCGTAGATGTGTCCCAGGTCGCCGTCTGCATCGGCCCATTCGTTCCAGATGCGCACGCCGTGGTCTTGCAGGTACTTCACGTTGGTGTCGCCCCGCAGAAACCAGAGCAGTTCGTAGATGATGGATTTCAGGTGTAGTTTTTTGGTTGTCAGACAGGGGAAGCCGTCGTCCAGATTGAAACGCATCTGATGGCCGAACACGCTGATGGTACCTGTTCCGGTACGGTCGCTTTTCTCGACGCCTTCGGTCAATATGCGGTTAAGCAGGTCTAAGTATTGTTTCATTGCAAGAATATAGTTACTGATAGAGGGAGTACGGTCGTTTCTCTCAGACGCTTGGTGGTGATGGAAACAGTTGATTTTCTGCTGCTTCCATGCCGTTTCTGTTCCGCCTTCGGGAATAAGACCGTTGCAAAGTTAATTCTTTTGGTGATAAATCGGCACTGCCGGCTTTTAAAAAACTTAGTGGGCTGTCAGGAAGGGCTTTGTGGGACACTTGCACGGCTCGTGAGCCACACTTGCAATCCATTTGTGGGACACTTGTGTCGCTCGCGAGCCGTGCAAGTGTCCCACAAACAGCGTGCAAACAGGTCAGAGGAACGGTGTAAACAGGTTGCCGAACCATCCCACGAACTTCTTCCATGCCGAACGTTCTTTCCATGCTTCGGGAGTCAGCAGCGTGCTGCGTCCTTTGTCATGTTCGAACATCTCGGTCAGTTCGGCTGTCGTTACGGGGTCGAAGATGAAAGCGTTGGTCTCATAGTCGTAGCGCAGGCTGCGACTGTTCAGGTTGGCCGTACCTACGGTGCAGAAGCTGTCGTCCACCATCATCACTTTGGAATGATGGAAGCCGCCGTTGAACAAATAGACTTTGGCCCCCTTCTTCATCAGCTTGTGCAGGATGTAGAAGGCTGCTTCGGGCGTAAACGGTACGTCGGATACCTTGGGTACCATAATCTCGACCTGCGTTCCCTTCTTCAGGGCGTATTTGAGAGCCTCGCGAATGGATTTGGTGGGTACGAAGTAGGGATTCACAATCCGGATCAGGCTGTCGGCCGCACGTATGGAGGTGGCGTAAGCACGGCTGATGGAGCGCGGTGTTTCGCGTGGTGTGCGATCCACAATCATGATTTCTTCGGCAATGCTGTCCGGCAGTTGGGGCGTGTCCGGAAAGTATTCAGGTCCGCCGATGTGTTGGCCGGTTTCGCGGTTCCACATGGTCAGGAAGATGCCTTGCAGGTAGCGGACGGCGTCGCCGTCGATGCGCGCATGTATGTCGTGCCATTCGCCTATCTTGGGTCGGCCCTTGATGTAGTAGTCGGCTATGTTCATGCCTCCCGTGTAGCCGATCTTTCCGTCGATGACTACGATTTTCCGATGGTCGCGGTGGGCGGCATGGTTGAACCAGGGGAAGGTGATGGGGTCGAATTTTACGATTTCGATGCCCCGTTTGCGAATGGCTTCCAGATGTTTTTTCTTCAGCGGGCGGCTGTTCGACCAGTTGCCAAAGGCATCGAACAGGGCACGCACTTCCACGCCTTCGGCCGCTTTCTGGGCCAACAGGTCGAACAAGGCATTAGCGATGGAGTCGTTGCGGAAGTTGAAATATTCCAGATGGATGTGATGCCGGGCACCACGGATGGCATCGAACAGGTCGATGAATTTGTCGTGCCCGTTCATCAGTAGCTTCACTTTGTTGTTGTAGGTTAATGGGGCACCCATTTGTTTCAGCTTGTTCATGACAATGCTGTCGCTCGGCATCTGTGCCCATGAGCATACTGTTGCTATGCAGAGAGTTATGATAAATAGAATATGTCTCAAAACTGTTTGTCCTTCTTTAGTTTTCCGAAGAGGCAAAGATATAATATATTGGTGAAAGTTGCAGAGAAGATTAGGATTATTTAATGTATCTATACTTCGTTGAGTGAGTAGGTTTTAGGTCCCCCTTCGTTTTGAAGACGTGTCAAAACGAAGGAACACGAACCTTTTGTCATCCCGAGAAGACTTATGCAAGCGAAGCTATTTTCCGGTAGCCCAAATAGAGCAGTACGATGGCTGCAACAAGCATCGATTTGGGGTCGATTTGCATGTTGCTGTTCTGTATCGTCTGTTCGAATATTCCTCCGAAAGCATTCAAAACTTCCTTGACACCATCGAGGCAGACAAAGAGGATTATTGCCAGCGTAAATCCGCCGGCTGTCCACAGGCGTGCCAGACGATTGCTCCGGTTGGGAAGGCGGTGCATCACTCGGCGGCTGAATCCGTTGTCGGCTATTTCCTGTCGGTTTTCGGCGAAGAAGCTTTCCAATAGTCTATCATTATTTTCCGTCATAACCATTTTGTTTTAAGTACTTAGCCATCTTTTCCTTGGCCCTCGAAAGGTGGCTTTTTACGGTTCCCGTGGGGCATCCGGTGATTCCTGCTATCTTTTCGATGCTCTGGTCCTCAAGGTAGAACAGGGTGATGCAGGTGCGTTCTATGTCTTTCAGTGTGGCGAGTGCGCGGTGCAGGTCCGTCTTCAGCCCTGTGTCCGGCTGTCGGGTGCTGCATTGGGCATCTACCTGCACGGTGTCCAGGTCGTCTGTCTCTTTCCGGCTGCGAAGATAGTCATAATATTGGTTGTAAGCAATACGGTAGAGCCAGGTAGAGAAGCTGGACAGGTTGCGGAACGATGCCAGATTGGTGTAGGCCCGTATGAAGGTTTCCTGCGCCAGGTCGTCACTTAATTCGCTGTCGCCGCAAGTCTGGTTCAGGAAGAATCGGCGGACAGCCGACTGGTATTTCCTGACCAACTGGTCGAAGGCTTTGTTGTTATGGAACACGACGACCTGCGCAATCAGCGATAAGTCGTTGAGTTGGTTCATCGTTGCGTTTCGTTTTGGGCGTCAGAATCATTTTCTTTCTGGGCATATCTTTCGTCGTGTTTCATACGGATGAAGGGAATGCCGTTGTTACGTTCGGGCTGGGTATAGTAGATGACCACCTGTCCGAAGCCTGTAAACATGATGAGCAAACCGATGCAGCCCAATCCGAATTCGCCGGTCAGAGCCCACAGGAAGATGAACAGTCCGATGCCGAGGAAGATATTTTTGATGCCGCGGCTGCGCAAGTCACGGGTTTCAACCTCTTTGAAGAAACCGGGGGGCAGCTGTTGTCCGCTGGCCAGTGCCTGTTCGGCCAGGTGGTATTTGGCTTTCCGATTCTTGTAGCGGAAGTAGAAGATGATGAAAATGAGCAGTGCCGGCAGGCCGAACACGAAGATGATGGCAGTTATGGCAATGACGGTTTCGGGTGCTTTGTCGCCGAAGTTGAAGCCTACCCATTGCAGACCACTGCCACTGTTATGGTGGTGGTAAGGTTCGTCGTCGCTGTAGGTGCTGCTACCTTCATAGATGGTGATACTCAGTGTGTCGGTAGTCCGTTGTCCGTTTATCATGGTGTCCGTCAGTTCGATGACACGTTTCTTTCCGTTTACGCTATCGGTCACGGTGCGGTTTTCAGCTTGTATTCCTAAGCAAATGGCGGCCATCAGGCCCAGAAGTAAAAGGATGCGTTTCATATTCGTTTGTTTTTAGTTTCTTTGGTTCTTTGTCTGTTTAGACGGAACATCCCCTCGGCAAGGTTGCAAAGAAACGATTTTTTTTAGGAATTTGTTTCATGTATTGCGTGGTTAGGATGTAGAGGTACAAAAATAGGAGATTCATGGGAGAACGAGGGTGGAATTGGAGAATATTTGGGAATACCTATATATAGTTATTCCTGAAGTTTGTTTACTAGCATAAATAGCCTTATCTTTGCGCCTTCAAATTTAATCATATAAATCTTCTTTGGAGAAGTTGCGTCGCATCATGAAGTTCTTTCTTCCCCTGTTGTTCTTGATGTATTGGGGAGGAATCACACTGTTCAACCACTCGCATGTGGTGAACGGGGTTATTATTGTGCACTCGCATCCCTTCCAAGCCAATCATCAGCATACGCCGGATCAGGCCGAGACGATATTTTTTCTGGGCCATTATACCGCTTCTTCGCTTCCGTCGTTGCTGACTGCCGTTTCCTGTTTCTTGGTTTTGCTGAACGTATTGGCGGTGCCCCGTGTGGTACGGCTTTGTCTGTCGCGACAGGAAAACGGCCTTCGTTTGCGTGCCCCTCCCGTTTGTGTCTTCTGACTGACGCTATTTATATTTGTATGACCGGTAGGTGTGTCATGAATTCACTGCGGATTAGTTGAAAGCATCTACCCTTTTCCTCATTATTTTATTTATGTTTCGTATGTAATACTTCCTTGGAAGTTACGAAGTTATAGAAGTTATCACTCCGCTTTGCTCTGTTAGAAGTTAAAGCCGATGGTCTTGCAAAAGGGAAATTGGCAGTATCAGGTCTATTGGCCTTTAACTTCTAAGCCCACCATAGTGGGCGATAACTTCTTCTAACTCCTTTAACTCCTGTAAGTTTTGCACTTGCGAAACTTAAGTTACTCATTATAGAAGACACATGAAAACGTATATTTTTCTTGTGGTGGCGGTGCTTTATGCACTGTTGCCTGCCACAACCTTTGCTGAAGACTTGAACAGATCGGATGCCAACATCGTAGGGCATGTACTTGAGAAACATTCCAAAGAACACTTATCCTATATCTCCGTTTCACTGAAAGGTACCACCATCGGTACGCTGACCGACGGAACAGGACACTATTTCCTGAAGAATCTGCCTGAGGGGCATTTTACGCTGCAGGTCAGTGCAGTGGGCTATAAGACCCTGACACGCGATGTCGTACTGAAGAAAGGCGTCACGCTGGAAGAAAACTTCGAACTGGAAGAAGACCTCGTGGCATTGGATGGGGTAGTGGTGACTGCCAACCGCAGCGAGACGACCCGTCGTCTGGCTCCTACGCTGGTCAATGTCATGGACTTCAAGCTGTTCGAGCAGACCAACTCGACTACGTTGTCACAGGGGCTGAACTTCCAGCCGGGTGTACGGGTAGAGAACAACTGCCAGAACTGTGGTTTCCAGCAAGTACGCATCAACGGCCTTGACGGTCCTTATACGCAGATACTGATAGACTCGCGCCCCGTGTTCAGCGCGTTGGCGGGAGTCTATGGACTGGAACAGATACCGGCCAACATGATCGAGCGGGTGGAAGTGATGCGTGGAGGCGGTTCGGCCCTGTTTGGCGCATCGGCCATTGCGGGTACCATCAACATCATTACCAAAGAACCGCTGCGTAACTCTGCCCAGTTAGGACATACCCTTATGGGAGTGGGCGGCCTTTCGGTGTTCGACAACAACACGATCATGAACGCTTCGTTGGTGACCGACGACCATAAGGCAGGCATTTACGTCTTTGGGCAAAACCGTCAGCGCAGCGGCTTCGATTACGACGGCGACGGTTTCACCGAACTGCCCCAGTTGCGCAATCAGACGGTTGGCTTCCGTTCGTTTCTCAAGACGAGCACTTACTCCAAACTGACTTTTGAATACCATCATCTGCAGGAATTCCGCCGGGGTGGCAACTTGCTCGACCGTCCGCCCCACGAGGCCGACATTACCGAGCAGACCCAGCACAGCATCAACAGCGGAAGTGTGAAGTTCGACTACTTTTCGCCCAATGAAAAGCATCGCATGAACGTCTATGCCTCCATGCAGCACATCGACCGCGACAGCTACTACGGTGGCGACCATTCGCTCGACGCCTACGGTGCCACTACCGACCTGACGTGGGTAGTCGGTTCGCAATACGTTTACCACTTCGACCGTTGCCTCTTCCTGCCTGCCGACCTGACGGGTGGGGTAGAGTACAATCAGGATGCCATGCACGACAACATGTGGGGCTACAACCGTCGCATCGACCAGACAGTACGCATCGCCGGTGCTTTCTTGCAGAACGAGTGGAAGAACGACCGATGGAGTTTCCTTGTGGGTGGTCGTCTGGACAAGCACAACCTGATAGACCACGTCATCTTCAGTCCGCGCGTCAACCTGCGCTACAATCCTACGGAGAACATCAACCTGCGTGCCGCTTACTCTGTAGGTTTCCGCGCTCCGCAGGCTTTCGATGAGGATTTGCATGTGGAGAATGTAGGTGGCAACGTGTCCATGATTCAGCTGGCCAATGACCTGCGCGAGGAGAAGTCGCGCAGCTTCAGCCTTTCGGCCGATATGTACCACCGTTGGGGAGCCTGGCAGGGCAACCTGTTGCTCGAAGGGTTCTATACCGATCTGTCCGACGTATTTGCCCTGCGCGAGATTGGTACTGAGAACGGCATTCTGAAGAACGAGCGCTACAACGAGAAGGGAGCCCGTGTCTATGGCATGACGTTGGAGGGCAAACTGGCCTGGCTCAGCATGCTTCAGCTTCAGGCAGGCGTTACCTTGCAAAAGGCCGAGTACAAGGAAGCCCGTCGGTGGAGCGATGACGAGACTGTCCCGTTGGAGAAACGCATCTTCCGTACGCCCGACACCTATGGCTACATGACGCTGACTTACAATCCCGTAAAGCCACTGAGCATCGCTCTGTCGGGCACTTATACGGGCAGCATGCTGGTAGAGCACCGGGCCGGTTACATCGAGAAAGACCGTGCCGACACTACGCCCGACTTTTGGGAACTGAACCTGAAGGCTGCCTACGACTTCACGCTCTACGGCAACATCACCTTGCAAGTGAATGCTGGCGTGCAGAATCTGTTCAATGCTTATCAGAAAGACTTCGACCGCGGCGCAAAGCGTGACTCGGGTTACATTTATGGTCCCGGCTTGCCTCGTTCCTACTTTGCAGGAGTGAAGATCAGTTACTGATGCGGGCTGGTGAGGAGGTTTATTTTTTCGAAGAGTGTGCCGAAACAGGGTATGCAGCCTTGTTTGCGGTACACTCTTCTTTTTTTTCTTACGTATTACAAGTTATTCTTATGGCTGATTAAGAAACAACAATGGAAGAGCTTGGTTCTGATTGTTCATCTGCATTCCCAGTCGCTCACGGTTCCCGTCTCCGACGAAAAGGCTGCACCAATTGCATATACCTTGCGCGGATCGGCAGCATACTCGCGGGCGTAACCCTTGTCCGCTATCTGCTGCAGGGCTTCGGCTGCCGTGCCGTCCAACTTGAACTCGAAGATAT
>CAJKOW010000039.1 GCA_905201685.1 uncultured Bacteroides sp.
TTTATGAGTAAACCTATAGTAGTAATCTGGCAAAATGGAGTCAACCTATTTCAGGACAACACATTGAAAAAATCAGTGTGTACAGTTTGAATGGTGAAGTTTCATCGTAATTCGTTGATAAATAGGGACTTATGTTGAAACATCTGTTTCGGTGGCAAACAGGAAGGATAAACACGGTTCTATCTCTTAAGCCATGCTTTTGGGAAATGAAACTGTGAAAGACGCGGTCGTCGCATGGCAGAGGCATGTATGCCGACGTTCGGGCGGTGAAACATGTGGTGAAAGTAGCGGTGAAAGATTATGTTTCACCATATCTGATTGATTGTCAGTGAGATGGAAGGCGGTGAAGGCGTGAAGGCAAATTCGGAGCTTCTCATATATATAATGTATGTACAGGTTTCATCCGTAGCGCAAGGTGCATGTTTCACCTGCCTAAAGAGGCACTTGGCGGATGTAAACATCTACTTTAGCCGGTCAAAGTAGGTAGTTATGCTACGGAATGTGGCAAGTAATGTCAGAAGATATAACAAGCAATGTCCGACAGGATAACAAGTATTGTGCAGCCGGATGACAAGCATTGCTTGCGAGCGACACAAGTGTTGTTCGTGAGCGATGCAAGTGTTGTTCGCGAGCAATGCAAGTGTTGCTTACGAACGGTGCAGGCCTCTTGCGGATAAGAACTCCACAGGTTAAAAATTTTACAGTGCGCAGCCTCCCGGGCCTAATCGGAGGGGCGTGAAACGGCGCCTTTGTTTTCGGCGTTAAAAAAGGCGGACTGTTTGAGCGTAGCGAGTTTCCGCATTTTAGCCGAAAATGAAGGCAAAGTAGCCCCGAAGGTTCAGCCCTTGATTTTTTCTTTTGGTATCTTTTCTTTTGTATCAAGGCAAAAGAAAAGTACGTCCGTTACCTACGAAGTAACGGAACTCTGAAACAACCCTTGGATAAAGAAAAAAAATGGTTTGTTGATATGAAAATAGTGAAACGAATCTTGCTGTTATGCTTGCTTTTTGTCAGCATTTCGCTCTCTGCTCAGAACTGGGCGGTGAAGACGAATCTGCTGTACGACGCATCGGCCACAGTAAACTTGGGGACGGAGATAGGCCTGTCGCCCAAATGGACGCTGGACTTGTCGGCCAACTACAACGGATGGACCTTCAGCGAAAACAAGAAATGGAAACACTGGCTGGCGCAGCCCGAGGCACGCTACTGGCTGTGCGAACGCTTCAACGGACATTTCGTGGGCGCGCATCTGCTGGGCGGACAGTACAACTGGGGCGGCATCAAGATGCCTTTCGGACTGTTCAAGAACCTGAAGGATTACCGCTACGAAGGCTTTTACTACGGTGCCGGACTGGTCTATGGTTATCAGTGGCTGTTGGGCAACCGCTGGAACATCGAGGCTTCCATCGGATTGGGATACATACGTGCGCACTACGACCAGTACGAATGTCCGCATTGCGGCGAGTGGCAGGGAAGCGGCAAGAAGAACTACCTCGGGGTGACCAAGGCTGCCGTCTCCCTGATATACATTATTAAATAAGGAGGTATGGATATGAAGAATACTATCGCATTGCTTGCCTGCCTGCTGGCGATTACGCCCGCGGTGTGGGCACAAAATGGTTACTTGGAACAGCTGAAGGTGGAAAACCGGAGCGTGGAAAAGGTGAACCGCAACGTCCGTGTGACTGCCGACTTCAACTTAGACGGCATGAATCTGAATACCCAGCACTCCCTGCGCTTGGTGCCCGTCATCGTTTCGGCCGACGGCACGCACGAGCAGCCGCTCGACCCCGTCGTGGTGAACGGCAAAGTGCGCAGCAAGGTGATCGAACGCCAACAGGCGCTCGGCAATACGAAAGAGGACGATGCGCCTGCCGTACGCCGCACCAACGGCAAGCCACAGACGCTGCACTACGCTGACGAAGTGCCTTTCAAGGTCTGGATGCTGAACGGCCGCCTGGACCTGCGCGCCTACGTCACCGGCTGTGCCGCTTGCGACGAGGGCGACCAACTGCTGGCTACCGGAGGAATACTGCCCTACGAAGAGCCGCAATACCTGATGCAACCGCCCGTACAGCCTAAGGAAGAAGTGGTGAAGCACCGCTCCGAGGTGCGCATGGCACGCCTGCAATACCGCCAGGACGGCGACGTGGTGCTGCCCAACTATAAAACGAACCGCGAGGAGCTGGACAAGGTGCAGGCCTCGGTCGATGCCGTCAAGGAGAATGCCGACCTGACCATCACCGGCATCTACGTCACCGGTTATGCCTCGCCCGAAGCCACCGTGCGCTACAACCTGGACCTGTCCAAACGCCGTGCGCAGAAGTTCGTGGCCTACGTGCAGAAGCAGAATCCCGAGTTGGACAAGAAGCTGTGGCACGTCGATTGGAAAGGCGAGGACTGGGTCGGACTGCGTGCCGAGGTAGAGAAAGCCACCACGCTGCCCCGGAAGGAAGAAGTGCTGAAGATTATCGACGACTGCCAGGGCGACCAGGATGCCTGCGAGGCTCAGCTGAAGGCGCTGCAACCGGCAAGCATCTATCGCCAGTTGCTTAGCGAACAGTATCCGCCCTTGCGCCGCAACGAATACCGCATCGAGTACAACGTGCGCAACTACACCTTGGAAGAGACGCGCCGCATGCTCCAGTCGCGCCCCGACTTGGTCAGCGTGGCCGAGATACAAAAGGTGGCCGACAGCTACGGCCGCAACACCGACGGTTACCGTCAGGCCCTGCAAGTGGCAGTGCGCACCTATCCCGATAACATCGCGGCACGCCACAACGCTGCCTTGGCCGAGATAGAGACCGGCCACTATGCCGAAGCCATCGCGCTGCTGAAAGACGCCACCGACGCTGGCCTGCTCAACCTGCTGGGCGTGGCCTATCAGAAGAACGGCCAGACGTCCGAAGCCGATGCCGCCTTTGCGAAAGCCGGTCAGGCAGGTAGCGACGAAGCTGCCCGCAACCTGCAGATGTTGCGTCAGTCGGTGGAGATGTTGGCAGAATAGCAAACAGAGAAAAGAAATAGAGAACTTAAATATTTTATTAATCAAAATTTGTGAAGGTATGAAATTAAACAAATTTTTTATGCTGGGAATGGTCGGATTGGCGTTTGCGGCATGTAGTAATGAGGAAGAGGTGGACAATGCGAATCTCACACCTAAAGGCTATGGAGCAGTATCTGTAAAGATTGTAAAACCTGCTGTTACAAAAGCTTTAAGTACTGGACCAACAGTTGATGTTACAGGTGATATAATAATTACTCTAACAGGAAAGGCAACAGCTACATCTCAAAGCAATGATTATACTGAGACTATTAAGATAGCTTCAAGTCAATTAAACGGAACAACAGAACTGAAATTCTGGAATGTATATGAGCCAACTAAATTAACTGCTTCTATCAATGGTGGGCAAGCAACATATACTGATGTGGCAATTACATCAAATGCAAGTGATGGTTCGACACCATTGTGGCAAGTCGCTCCAGCATCAGCACCTGCTTATGGCGAAACAGTAACATTTACATTAAGCCAAGATGAAGATTCTCCAGTATTGGCAAATGACAATAATGGTTCTAATAATGGAACAGAAGCTGGTGCAAATACAGGTGATGAAGATAAAGTATATTCCATGTATGAGGCTTCTGTTGTAATGGCTATTCCTATGGCACGTTTAGAAATAGGAAGTATTACTTATCAAGCTCCAACGGAAGGTGAGTCTATATATAAAAGTTTGACTTATACAGGATGTTATTTGGATCATTATGCTACTAATGGAGCTGCTTATAAAATACCTCAAGCTTCTGAAAATGATGGTGTGCCTTATTTCCCAAGTGTTACTGTTCCATCTGATGCTAACTATTGGTTTGAAGCAAATGCAGGTGCTGCTGGACAAAATGTGGCTGATTTGAAATATACAGCTTCTTCCAATCATAACTTTATTACTACAGAAATATCTGAGGCAGGTTCGTTCAATTTCTTTGCTGGCGCAACAAATCCTCAATTTAAATTGTATTTCAAGGAGGCAGAATTCCAGGATGGAGTTACAGGAATGCAGACTCCACGATATGCTATTATTAAGAAATATCTGAAAAACGGACAAGAAATTAATCTTGAAAATGGGCATATCTATCAGATTACTGGTGTGAAGCTTGATAGTGATAATTTCATTCCCAATGAAGAAGGAGAAGATATTTATGGTGTAGTAGTGACTGTTACAGAGGCTGTTTGGACTGTTGAAAGTATTGGTGCCGAATGGGCTAACTAACCCTTTCCTATTATTTAACCAAGCTCTCCAACCGGGCGGTTGTCCGTCCTCCGCCCGGTTGCTACTCCCGAACACAGGTGTGTTCATCAGAAAATTATTCGACCCGTGGGGTCAAACATTATAAAGTGATTGCAATGAAACTTTGGAAGAACATAGTATGGATGTTGCTGCTGGTTCCTGTTTTGACAGTCGGCTGCATCAATGATGATTTGGAAGATTGCCACAACGTGACCATCTATTTCCAATATCTGGCAGATGGAGACAAGGATGTACTGTCGCAATACATGGACAAGGTAGATCTTTATGTATTCGACGAGCACGGAAATGTACTCGGAAAAAGAACATACGGAGCGGAACATTTGCGCGACTATTCGGCTATCCCTTCTTTCAAACTTACGCCCGGTCAGCGCTACATGGTAGTGGCCGTGGGCAATGCGTACAACCATACGCAAGTAGTCAATCTGGAGTCATCGACCAGCTTCGACGAAATCTACATTCAAAGTCCGTATTGGGGAGTTCCCGATCCGGTCATCAATCATGACGACAACTACTTAGGGCAACAGGAATTTGTGATGCCCGAAGGTAACCTGACGATGTATCACGACACCGTGACGCTCTACAGCGCCCACATCGACGTGGACATCGAGATAACGGGCCTGCCCGCCCCTCAGACACGCGGCGAACTGCCCGTCAGTGTGCGCATCGAAAACTCGAACGCGCAGACTTCCTTTAACAACGAAATCAATCTGGACGAAAAGGGAACCTGCTATCCCGAACTGATCTACGATGCCGAACGTAGTTGCTACCGCACCGACGATCTCGCCCTGTTCCGCATGGACAACAAAGGCGACCTCCATCCCGACTGGTGCGAGCACGAGTTAGTTGTTGCCGATGCCGACGGCACGGAGCTCGTTCGCAGCAAGATTTATGACTTCATCACCCGCAACCGCGAGTACATCGACATCACCAAGCAGGAAGCCTATTTGCCCATCGAAATACAATTCAACGAAATCGGCATCACCATCAAACTGCCCGCCTGGTACGTGGAAGACATCGACCCGGACTGGCAATAAAAAAGTGAGGACTTGACTTATGAAGATATTATTCAACAGAAACAACTCTATCGGCACCCTCTGCCTGCTACTACTGCTGGCAGCAGTGGCGGGGGCGTGCGTGAAGGATGAGTATGCGGAGAAGGAGAAGGCGACGGTGCAGGTGACGTTTATGACGAGGGCAGAAAGTACCCCTCAATATAGTAGTTCATTATTGGACAACGAACAGATGAAAACGTTGCGAGTGATTGTAGCGAGACATGATGATGAAACAGGAGAGAGTGGTGATATTTTATATAATGTGAAATATAGTATTGAACCACAGGAGACTTCAAAAACAATTACGTTTAGTGAGTTGACGGTAAATAAAGGCGGTGAGAATTTCAAATTTTATGCCATCGCCAACGAAGACGGGTTTCTGAGCACCGGTGAAAGCCTAGATGGAACTTCTGTTAACCTTACAGGCTTATATGACAGAGTGCTGACAGGAGGTTTTGCTAAGGGGGCTACTTTACCACAAGTTGGGTATAGAGAAATTGAAGTAAAGCCGCAAGAGAGTGGTATTCAAAAAACAGACATGAAATTAGACTTTCCCGCAGGAAAAATACAACTGACCTTTGTGAATGAGACAGGTAAAGATGTTACCTTGACCAATGTCAAAGTACCGTCTGTCGCTCCCAATCAGGCGTATTTGTTCTTTCAAAGTAATACTCCTGATGGGACTACACTGAGTGGCAATGTAGATTTTGGTTCCATTACTGTACCAAGCGGAACCGAATCTGTTCCGACTTCTTCTTCTTCTGAATATCGGTACATTTATCCGGGTGCGGCAGGCGAAGGCAAATATAAGTTGGCGGCAACATGGGGTTCCAAGAATTTTGAAGAACTTTTGAAGACAAAGGATGCACTGAATGGCATTTCTTCCATTCCTCGAAACAGTTTGGTTAACATTGTTATCACATTGAAATCCGGTGGAGGATTTGGTGTGAAGTGTGAGGTAAATGACTGGAACGATGTGTCGTATGACTATACACTGTCTGATGCCGGACAATTTGCCATTACGGAGCCTAACGCAAAAGAATTTACTTATGATACGAATAAAAAGGCTATTGCTACGCAATATAGCACAGAATCGGGTGCTTCGAGCAGACAGGCCACTTTTACTGTCGAGATGAAGACTCCTGTCGGTGTAAGATGGATGGCGCACCTGACCAATGCGCAGGACTTTGAATTTGTTACGGACGAAAGCCATGCTGCGGAAGGTGTGGGAGGTTCGTCTCCTGTCACGCTATTGATTCGTCCGACCAAGTCTTTCGATGCGACAGGTGAGCGTCCGTACACCGAACTCTATGTGACCCTTGGTACGGCGCCGAACAATAAACAGAGGTTTGTGAATCCTAGTGATTATTGTAGCTCGGATGGAACATCTATTCCTATTGTGCAGGTTTCCGCCACAGAAGGTGATGCTTTGTGGGGCACAAGCGTAGAACTCTAAATAAAGGAGGTGAAATATGAGGACAAATCGAATAATATGGAATATAGGCAGGTATATGTGTCTGGCTTTGCTGGTTGCCACCGCATCATCATGTATCCGTGATGAATTTGTTGAAAATGAAACTGAAAGCTACGAGAAGGGCTTGTGCTTCTCCTTGTATGCTGACGGCGATATGCAGCTCGCAGGTACACGCTCTGCCGGGGTGGATGACCTGAATGAAAACCGGATCAGTTCCGTGGATCTTTTCCTGTTCAAGAACGATGGTTCTTTGAATACAGACGGTTATGCACATGCCAATGTAACAACCTCTGATGAAGTAGTCTATTTGTATAAGGGAAGCGATTGGTTGAGTAATTTTAAAGAACAGGATGGGCCTTATACCGTATATGCTTTGGCCAACTACAAGGGAGATGCCGAGTTTTCCAACGTCCAATCGTTGGATGACCTGAAAGCCGTAGTAGCTAAGGATGAGGACGTGGTGAAGTGGGAAGGCATGGGAAGTCCGGCCTATGAGGGAAAAACATTCCTGATGGATGGAAAGCAGACTGTGACTTATGCAGAGTTGCAGAGTGCCCAAGGCAGCGGGCAACCGTATGTTGCCAATGTGCCTGTCAGTCGGGCAGCGGTAAAGATTGAACTGACATTGAATTTTTCAGAAGATTGGGCTACAAAATTTATGGCTACCGGTTTGGAAGCCCAGTTATCCAACTACGCGAGCATCACACCTGCCTTGACTGAAGGCAATCCGCTGGATGGCGACCAGCGGGGGCTGATCAATTATCCGGGTTTGTCGGGAGAGGCGGTGGATAATTTCAGTTCGTTCCCTGTTTTCTTTAAACCAGAAACTACATATAGCGGCAGTAAAATCCGTTTTTATACCTATGTAAACCGTTGGGATGATTTCATCAATAACGAAACGATGTTGTTGATTGATTTGCCTGGTCGTTATGACGAGAAAGGGAATCCTAGTTCGCAGGATGCTGTTTTCTTAGATCATAATTTCTATAAAGTTCCCATTATCAGTAATGTGGAACCGCAGGTGTTTCAGCGTAATACCTTCTATCAGATTACGGCGGTAGTAGACATGAAAGGTACGGAAACAGTGGATGTACCGGTAGAGTTGACGGATGTGCAGTTTAAAACGGCTCCTTGGAATAATGACGTTATTAATGTTGGTGAAGGGGATACTCCTTCCTATCTGGTGTTGAGTGAATCGCATGTTGATATCCGTAATGTGGATGGATACGATGGATTGGAATTCTATTCTTCTTCGCCGATTACTTCTGTTGTAATAGTGGGATTTAAAGATCAAACTGCTGCCACAGAGGCTGGTGTGGATTTTATTTATCCGGGGAATGGTACAACTATTCCAGGTGCTTTCTTTGTGAACAAGGATAATGAAAGACAGGAAGTAGATCTGGATGATCCGAATGGTGATGATTCATGGTGGGACGATGAAACTAAAGATGATAAAATTTCAGTTGAGTGGGATAGAGATGTAACCAAAGGTAAAATCTATTTGACTTCTACTAATCCGGAGAATGTAACTAAACGCTATATAACATTGGCCGTTACCAATGAGGTTGGAACAAGGTATGTGGTTGTGGAGCAGTATCCGCTGGAGTATATTCAGCCGATAGCGGGGTATTATTCGTATCGGGATGACTTGAAAAGTGTGGGTGGCACATACGAAACTAAAGGTACTCAACAGGCTACTTGGTATAGATATAATAGAGAAAATTATGTTAAAAGTCCTGCAAATAATAAATATTTCTTGTCTAAAGTGTTTGTTAATAATCAAATTTTAGGTTGGTATTGGATGAATAATCAAATTCATACAGCGGACGGTTCTGATTTTAGGTATGATAGTAGTACTGGATATGGTGATTTTCCTGATAATAATATGATGTATTTTGTTACTATTACGCAGACGAATGATAAGTATAAAATAGCTCATCCAATAACAGTAAATGAGTCTAGTGTTGGGAATCAACTTGTAGCAGTGGATTCGGAAGAAAATAACCATTTTGTGTCACCTTCTTTTATGCTTGCCTCCCAATTAGGGACAGTGTATTCCTCTTATATTACAGGAGGATGGGAAGAGGCTCGTAAACATTGTGCTTATTATGTGGAGACTTATACAGATGAAAATAATAAAACAATAGTTCTGGATGATTGGCGATTGCCAACTACTGATGAAATAAATGTAATTGTCAATTTTCAAGATGAAACACCGGATGTAATGGCTGAAGTTTTGACAGGTACATTTTATTATGTCGCTTATTCTAAGGCTACAGAAAATAAAGGAGATCGGTGGAATACGCAACCTCTTGGAACAGCATTTACAGGGAAAAGAAATGATGATGGGGATTATGAATATACAGCTGCTGTTCGTTGTATCCGCGACGTAAAACCCACCGATGCCTTTTTACAGAGTAACAACTAATTAGCCGTAAGATTATGAATGTAAAGATGATAAATACAATCGGAAGATGGCTGGCAAGTTGTCTGCTGCTCTTCATGGTTTCTTTCTGTATTGACGATGGCTTTGAATCACCGTCACAAGGAGTGATAGATAAGGATGGGATGGTGAACCTCACCATCAATACCAATGTGCCGGGATTGAAAGTGACCCGTA
Source organism: uncultured Bacteroides sp. (assembly GCA_905201685.1). Lineage (GTDB taxonomy): Bacteria > Bacteroidota > Bacteroidia > Bacteroidales > Bacteroidaceae > Bacteroides. The sequence continues at coordinate 9,451 of CAJKOW010000039.1, forward strand.
GCGTGGATGTCAATGGCGAAGCCATCGCTACCCTGTGGGTACTGGCTTTCAATGAAAACGGCAATATGACCAGCCGTGTGCTGGCCACCCAGGCCAACGATGTGCAAGGAAGCGAGGGTGGTGCTGGGACGTTCTCGGCCAAAGTACCTGCATCGACCCGTATTCTCCATTTTCTGGCCAATGTGAACATGGATAACTTCAGTGACCAGAAGAACATCGGACGACACGAAAATGAGGTGGTTGCCCCATTGGTGTCTTCATCCGGCAACCTGGTGTATTGGGGAAGAAGGGAATTCGCTTCAGAGAATGAGTTGACCAATTTTGCTACTAACAACCAGGGTAATCCGGTATTGCTTTACCGCAACCAGGCATTGATCCAATATAATTTACAGCCTGCTATTGGTGTCACGTTGAATGTGGACGGTTGGGCCATCTGTAACCAATACGCTTACGGTACGGTATCTCCGTTTGATGCTTCCGCTGTGGGAGCAGAGGGGGACACTCCTTATCATTTTGATTTGGATAAGTATGATTATGTGACCACCTTGCCCGAATCCTACCTCATCAAACAACGGGATGATGACGAAGTGGCTACGGCATCCAGTGAGTCGGGTGACCCGCGTTATATTTTTGAAAATGTAAATGCTGAAGACGACCAGGTTTATGTGATAATGAAAATCCAAAAAAATGAGGGCGACTGGAAGTGGTATAAGATTATGATTATTGATGACGATAAGAATCCTTATCAGATAATCCGAAACCATAAATATACCGTAAGGATAACCAATATCAATGAAGCGTATGGTGTAAGTTCGTTTGAAGCGGCTAAGACTGCGACGCCGGCCAATAATCCGTGGATTACCATTTCGGATGAGATACCGGAAGTAGCAAATGGAGATAGAGTGTTGAGCATTGAGGGAGAAACAACAGTGGTTTATCAGAAAGCCGGCACTTATACCATTGCGTTTAATTACAACGGAACTGCAACACCGAAGGTGGAATGGTTGAGCAATGAAGGAGTTGCAGGAGACATCTCGGAAAGTGATATAACATGGGATGCTGATACGGGTGCAGGGATGATAACATTACGTGTCAATGCACCGGCACAGGGGCGTATATCATACGCTACTCTACAGATAAAGGAGGCGTCGGGCATATTGTCACGCCGTGTAAAAGTGATTTCAACAGAGCCTTTCAGCTTTGCGCCGACATGGGTAAGTTCGGAAATCCCTTTGCTGAGCGGCGAAGCAATTACTGTTTTGTTTGAAATCCCCGATGATTTCCCGGAAGAATTGCTACCGGTTGATGTGAAGTTCGGCTGCGACCTGATTGACGCACAGACGGGAGAATCGATGAAGGTACTGAATGAAGAAACGGTGTATGCTTCCATACCGGTATATCATGCGGAAACAGGAACTTGGGAGACTGAGCAGGTGATAAAAGACTGGAATTATAAGTATGTTTACACCGCGGAAACCAAAGGGTTGCATCGTGTCAATTTCCGCACCATCCTGACCAATTTGGATGATGTGGTAACGGCAAGCGAGTTTCATGTATATATGGAAGGATGTAATGCGAAGACCGAGCAGGAGTTGTTCGGGCAACGTGACTTATTCTTTGCTTTCCAGCCTAATAGCAGTACGTCTTCTACGAATAGATACCGTATCTTGTTGGAAGATGGGGATGAAACTAAGAAATTTACAACTCGTGAGATTACGGGGTTGAATCCGGTTTATGGAGAAAGTATTTCTATTCCGTTTACGTTGGGTACGTTGAGTGATGATGCACAGGCGACAAGTTCTTGGAATAATGTGGTTGCGGATAATAATATTGCTCAAAATACGCAAGTATGGGTTTATTATGATCCGGCGTTGGTCAGTCCATCCGGAGAATGGTTGGTTAGGGAAGGAACAGATTGTTACGGAAATCATTATGGAGTTTATGAAACCAGTCAAGCGAATAATAATAAAGTTACATTTACGACCATCAGTCCTAATTTTGACTGTTATATAGTGCTTTCAGCCAAATCAATATCTGGTTATCAACAATATACTAAAGACAATACACCTAATTTGGGTGTGAACCAAAGGGGATATCGTTCGGCTAGTGTGACGGTTCATTCTACGGGAAGTCTGGATTTCAATCCGAGCCTCTCAACAGATGGAACCAGCTTTACATTGATAAGTGATAAGGGAGAATATTCCATTCCGTACGGTACAGGGCAGGATGTCTGGTTACGAATTCAAGTACCAGAATCAGTACAGGATAAGGCATTCCAGTTTAAATTCGGTACGCAATATCTGGAACCGGTAGATAATCAGGATAGTTGGGAGAAATGGAACGTGTCAGAAGGTTCGGGATGGACTTATACATTTACAGCCAACGAGACAAGTGCTACTGGTTACAAAACATTCCAATTCCGTACGACCCGTCTGGCAAGCGAAGAAATGGTAACAATGGCATCCGGCAACTATGTCGGTTTCAATCCGTTGTCGATTTCGATTGTAAACAGTAAATTGGAAGGGACAATCAAATTGCCGACTGGTGTGAATTTTCTGATAGATGAGCCTTATGTTATTCTGGAGCGTGCTTCCGATGGTACCCGTATCGGTACATTTGTGACTATAGGTAATGTATCGGGATCGAATGAAGCAGAGTATACGTTGACATTACGTGGTGAGTATAATATTACTGAAACAGACCGTATCAATGTGAAATGGGCGCCTGTCGGCTCTTCGGAAGTTTATCTATACAGTGGATTGTTAAGCAATATTCTTCAACAAAATACAGTGATTCAACTGGCTAAAGAATAGGTGTAAGTATGTGTAAAGTAGGTTGTGTGTTTGCAGGTTTATTGTTTCTGTCATTCCATATAGGTGCTTGTGGAAACAAAACAACGTCTGTTACCCAGGATACGGTGACGGTGCAGAAACAGGCACAGTTCCCCTTCCCCGAAATCCCCGCCACCCTGACGCATCCCGAAGCCCGCAAGTCCTACCTCCTCACCCACTACTGGGAGCGTTTCGACTTTGCCGACACCACTTTGGTGGACAACCGTGACGTGACCGAACAGGGTTTTGTGAACTTCATCGCCCTGCTGGCGGACGGAACGACGACGGAGGAACTGACACGCGAGAGCCTGAAGAACTGGTGCGCGGGTTTCGTTGGGAAAGACCATGCCCGACGGGTGCTGACGAAGACTGTGGACGACTACCTGTATAACCCCAACTCTCCCTTCTACAACGAAGGGTTGTACGGGCTGTATTTGGAGACTTGGCTTGATGTGCTGCCGCCCGACGATGCGCAACGCTCGGCTTTCAGTTTCAAGCTGAAGCTGATCAGGCGTAACAATGTAGGAGAAACGGCTACGGACTTCAGTTACTACCTGCCCGACGGAGCCCGCCGCACGCTGGCCGCTACGCCGGTGAAGGGCGACCGCCTGCTGTTGGTGTTCTACGACCCCGAATGCGAGTCGTGCCACGCCGTACTGGGGCAGATGGCTGCCAGCCCGGCACTGGCCGAAGCTGTGCAAGCGGGAAAAATAAGTGTGCTGGCCGTCTATACCGAAGGCAATGAAGAGGCCTGGCGCAGAGCTTTGCCCGATATGCCCGAAGGTTGGGCGATAGGTACCGACCGCGAGGCGGTGAAGACCGGCGCGCTGTACGACCTGAAAGCCATGCCTTCGCTCTACCTGCTGGACGGGCAGAAGCGGGTGTTGCTGAAAGACGCGGCTTTTGAAGAGATAAACCGGTTTTTGGGATGGTGAGTTTTTGCACCACGGAGGACACAGAGTTTCACAGAGGAGGGAAAAGGAATTCAAAACCTGCTCCTTCAGTTACTCCCTTAACGCCCCCAACTTAAAAACTTATTAACTCAAAAACTCAAAAACTTAAACCTAAAACTCACCGTGAGGTGATATTCTGGAGCCTGTTTCAGTTTAGCGAAACTGGATGCAGGCATTGCTTATCCATCGAGATAAGTAATTGTTTGTTTTGTTTGTCAAGCCATATCGTTTTCATAACGGTATGGCTTGTTTTTTTGTTGAAGCCTTTCGCCGAAATAATTTCTTTAACTCCAGCAAAGAGTGTCAAGATGAAAAAGTATCATCATTCTGTAATGTCCTCCTGAATGAAGTGAAGGATCTGAATGCCCGAGTATCCGTTTTTGAGATTCTTCGCTTTGCTCAGAATGACAAAATGCAAGTATTCCTCAAATTCGACATACTCTTGAACTTAAATTCCCTAACTGGGAAACGGGAATTTCCTAACTGGGAAACGACAGTTCCCTAACTGGGGAACAAGGAAAGGAGAACTTTTGTAGAAAAACGTAGTTTTCCTTTGCCTCTGCAACTACCTTTTTGTATATTTGCTGCACCCGGGTAAGATTCCCCCCCCAATAACTCAAAAACTCATAAACTCAAAAACTCATAAACTCAAAAACTCATAAACTCAAAAACTTAAAAACTTAAAAACTCAAAAACTTATAAACTTAAAAACTCAAAAAACTCTCCCTCATGGTACAAGATAAATACATCCGCTTCGACTGGGCCATGAAACGCATGCTGCGCGACAAGGCCAACTTTGTGGTGCTGGAAGGCTTGCTGACGGTGTTGCTGGAACGGAAAATCACCATTCTGGAAATACTCGAAAGCGAAGCCAACCAGACAGACTATGACGACAAGTTCAACCGCGTGGATATCAAAGCCAAGGAAGAGAATGGCGACATCATCATCGTTGAGATTCAGAACACGCGTGAATTGTATTATCTGGAGCGTGTATTGTATGGTGTATCGAAAGCCATTACGGAACACATCTCTTTGGGAAATTCGTATGCGGAGGTGAAGAAGGTGTATTCCATCAGCATCCTCTATTTCGACATTGGCAAGGGCAGCGACTACCTGTATCACGGAGTGACCAACTTTGTCGGTGTGCACACGGGCGACGAGCTCAGCATCTCGGCCAAGCAGGAAGGAGCCATCATACGCAAAATGCCACGCGAAGTGTTTCCCGAATACTATCTGATAAGAGTTAACGAGTTCAATCAGGTAGCCAAGACGCCGTTGGAGGAATGGATTTCGTACCTGAAAAGCGGTGAAATCAGGCCCGATACCACCGCACCGGGATTGGCGGAGGCACGAGAGAAACTGAAGTATTACAACATGTCGCCCAAAGAACGCCACGTGTATGACGAACACATCAATGCCGTGATGATACAGAACGATGTGCTGGACACCGCCAAGTTGGAAGGGCGAGCAGAGGGACGGGCTGAAGGTAGAGCGGAAGGTCGTGCAGAAGGACTTGCAGAAGGCCGTGCGGAAGAGAGGAAAGAACTGGCACGCAAGTTCAAGCAAGGCGGTGTTTCGGTGGAACTGATAGCCCAAAGTACAGGATTGAGTGTAGAAGAGATTTCTGCACTGTAAAAAGATAAGATTGGAGATTCGACATGCAATTACCCCCTTTATTTACCGAATATACCCGTGCCCTGCTGGGCGAGGAAGAATACAACCGTCTGGCTGCCGCTCTTGTAGAGGCGGAGCAGCCGGTCAGCATCCGGCTGAATGCCCGGAAATGTACTGATCCTTCTTTGTGCATTTCTCATCCTTCATCGGACAGGGTGCCTTGGGCTGAGTGTGGATTCTATTTGGAACAGCGTCCGGCGTTTACTTTCGATCCGCTGTTTCATGCCGGGTGCTACTATGTGCAGGAAGCGTCGTCGATGTTTGTGGAGCAGGCTTTGAAGCGTTATCTGCCCGGCGGACCGCTGGTTGCTCTTGACTTGTGTGCCGCGCCGGGCGGTAAGTCAACCCACGTACGCAGCCTGTTGCCGGACGGCAGTTTGCTGGTGGCCAACGAGGTGATGCGCAACCGTGCCCAGATACTGGCCGAGAATCTGACTAAGTGGGGGCATGCGGACGTGGTGGTGACGAACAGCGATCCTTCGGACTTCACTCAGTTGGAACGCTGCTTCGATTTCATACTGACCGATGTGCCCTGTTCGGGCGAAGGTATGTTCCGCAAGGACGAGACTGCCATCAGCGAATGGAGTGCGGAGAATGTAGAAATCTGCTGGCAGCGTCAGCGGCGCATCCTGACGGACATCTGGCCTTGCCTGAAGCCGGGCGGGCTGTTGGTATATAGCACCTGTACCTATAATACGAAAGAGAACGAAGAAAATGTGCGTTGGCTGTGTCGGGAGTTAGGAGCCGAAGTGTTGCCGATCGACGTACCTGCCGACTGGGGAATCACCGGCAATCTGCTGGCGGGAGAAGATTTCCCGGTCTATCGCTTCCTGCCACATAAGACGAAGGGGGAAGGATTCTTCTTGGCCGCTTTGCGCAAGGCGGGTAGTGAAGAGGAGTCGGAGGACGATGGTCTGCCAGAGGCTCGGATGGAACAACGGACAAACGTGGATCGGCAGTCATCGGGCAGACAGTGCGGGAAGAAAGGAAACGCCGGAAAGACTACTTCGGCATCGGCTTTCGGAAAAGAACAACTGGCCATGGTGCAAGGCTGGCTATGCGATGCGGAAGATTATACCTTGCTACCTGAGGGGCAGATGCTGACTGCTTTTCGTACGACGTGGCTGCCTTTGCTGGCTGCCTTGAAACAGCATGTCAGGGTGATACAGGCCGGTGTGGAGCTGGCCGGGACGAAGGGAAAGGACTGCATTCCCGCCCATGCGCTGGCCATGAGCAGGCTGCTACGGCGTGATGCTTTTGCCTGTGAGGAAGTGGACTATCCTACTGCCATAGCCTATTTACGCAAAGAGGCTGTGACCCTGTCGGACACAGCCCCTCGCGGTTTTGTACTTCTTACGTATCGTGGTTTCCCTCTCGGCTTTGTGAAAAACATCGGCAACCGCGCCAATAACCTCTATCCGCAGGAATGGCGCATCCGAAGCAGTTATGTGCCGAGGAACCGGAAATCTTGGGAAATGAAGAATGATGAATGAAGAATTTTTTCTTTTTCCATTCTTCATTCTCCATTTTCCATTCTTCATTATTTAAAGCCTGCTCTTGTATATCTTAGCCATTGCCTTCTGGTACTGGTTTTCTAATTGCAGCAGATTGGTCTGGCTCTGATAGACAACCGATACTTCCACAAAATATTCTATCATGCTGATCTGTCCACCTTCGAGTGCCTGGCGCAGCAAGCGCAGGTCTTGTTGGCGGCCTAAGGTTTCGTTGTATTCGCGGATGGAGGTTTGCAGACCGGAAGCTTCTTCGTAGAGTTGCCACAGTGCGGCAGAAGCGTTGAGGCGGGCGTTCTCCTTCTGATAGTCGATGCTTTGCAGTTGCGAGCGTGCCATCTTTACCTTTCCGTGGTTCTGGAAAATAGGGAAGGAAAAGCCAACGACGATGCCGTTGAGCGGGTGTCGGCTCTCGGTGTTGCGTCGGTAACCCACTTCCAGTCCCGGCAGCCAGCCCTGGCGGCTGACTGACAGTTGCCGGCGTGCGGCTTCGCTGTCGTTCTGCAAGGCAAGCAGGGTGGGGTCGGAAGCCAGCAGCTCGTCACACAAGGAAGCAAAGTCGGTCGGCAGCGGCATGTCGGGATATTCGGTCAGACCCAGGTTGAGTGCATGGGGCGCAACAGGTCCTTCGGCCAGCGGACGACCGGGCACGAGAGACTGGTTGCCGTTGAGGGCGGTCAGTTCGCGCAGTTTGTTGTCCAAGGCTGTGCGGTTCATGCGGGCTTCGGTGCGTACGTTCAGCAGTTCCAAGTTGATTTTGTTGGTTTCTATGGAACTGGCATCGCCTGTTTCCAAGCGTTGTTTATAGAATGCAGCCAGTTCTTCGGCGTTCTTCAGGCGTTCGTCGAGGAGGGATTGCTGGCGTGTCAGCATGATGATGTCGAGGCAGATCTCCTGTGCCTGCAGCAGAATGTCCTGGCGCAGGGCAAGGGCTTGCGCGTCGAGCGACTGGGCCTTGTAGCGGTTCATGCGTGCACGGGTGACGTAGAGCGACGGAAAGTCGAAGCTTTGGGTGATGACTAATTCACCGGCAGTAATGTTTTTGTCGTCCGAGTCCCACAGGTGAGCGTACGACAGGGTAGGGTCGGCCAGGTTGTTGCCGCTCCGGTTCTCCAATTTCTGGGCGTTCACGTTTTGGGTATTGGCTTGCAACTGCCGGTTGTTCTGCTCTATTTGGGTAAGGATAGCAGACAGGGCTTCACCTCCTGCTCCTCTTTCAAGACGGGAAGTGGAGGTAGCGGATGATACTTGCTCCTGAGCTGTTGAGGCGAGGGGGAGCAGGGTTAACGCAAATATAAAGAATAGATGTTTCATAGGCTGTAGGCCTCACCCCCGGCCCCTCTCCCAAGGAGAGGGGGGAAGTGGGCGTGATGTTTTAATTTAGTTATTGGTTTTAATCTCATTATGGTTTTCTCTGAGGGTGTGTCAAAAACAAAGGTTTCTGAAACTCTCCTCCTTCTGGAAGGAGGAGTCCCCGAAGGGGGAGGTGGTAGGTGAAAACATAAAGTGCAAATATACAGCGTGTTGTAAGACCTACCACCCCGCCCGTTGGGCACCCCTCCTTCCAGAAGGAGGGGAGGCAGATACTATAACTAAGTTTCTACATACCCCTTGTGGTTGAGGCACCTCATTCCCCTTTTTCATTGGACGAGGGAGTTAAGTTAAGACCCTTTTTCTGGTGCATCATCAGATAGACTATCGGGATGATGAAACCGTTGAGGAACGTCGAGGTCAGCAGACCGCCCAGGATGACTTTGGCCATCGGGCTTTGTATCTCGTTACCTGGCAGGTCGCCGCCCAATGCCAGCGGGATGAGTGCAAGGGCACTGCTGAGGGCGGTCATCAGAATGGGGTTCAGACGGTCGAGCGAACCGCGCAGGACACTGTCGTAGATGCCGTAGCCTTCTTCGCGTTGCAGGTGGTTGTAGTGGCTGATGAGCAACATGCCGTTTCGGGTAGCGATGCCGAACAGCGAGATGAAGCCGATGATGGCGGGGATGCTCACTTCGCCTGTGGTCAGCAAC
>CAJKOW010000040.1 GCA_905201685.1 uncultured Bacteroides sp.
ATAGAACGTATTTGATTTGATAATTAAAAAAATATAGAATATCATTCGGTTCAAGTGTGGAACTGCAATGCCCACGTCTAAAGTTGAGGTCCTGAGAAAACCTGTGAATACAGACAGATAAGGTAATAGCAGCCCACGCTATATGCGTGAGAACCACTATGCTATCCTTGTATTCACTTATGAAATTTCTCAGGTTTCAACTTTACAAGATAAGCATAACGCTTCTTAAAATTCTAATATGTATTGTGCAGAGTCGCTACTCTTGCACGGCAAAAATATAAAAAAAGAACTGCACTCCAAAGGTTTAATAAAAACTTTTGAAGTACAGTTCTTTCTTTTTTTTGAATTCCCCCTTCTTACTTACGTCTTTACCCTCCTACTTCATCCTTTACCAAACCGTATAAAAGCTGTTCCGATTCTTGGGAAGAATCCTTCATCCCCTCGACACGGCGACAAACCATAAAGGCATGCTCTTCGCTGTGCTGCATGAAGCGACGAATGGCGGCCATAGCGGCACTGCGTACCTGATACCCTCCCGACAGAAAAGCACAAACTGCCTGATCGAGAAACTCATTGGCCACGCGGTCGGTCATGTCGCCCTTCTTCAACAACAGACGGGCAATGGTCAGGAAACCGCAGACCTGTGCAAGTTCGCGCTCATCGGCAATCCACTGTAAAGCCTTGGCCGGAGCATACGGCAAATGCTGGAAAAGATTCATCGATGTAAGTTCGGCAATCTCGTTGTTGGGCATGGTGTCCACCCAGATATCGGCAATCTCGGGATAGAACGTGTCAACGGGTTGCAGCAGACCGGCCAGAATCTTGCATTCGCGAATGTCTTCTTTCCACAAGGCCTGCGCCAGCGCATGATCTTTCTCGTAAGCGGCGGCAATGCTTTTGATACGCGGCAGTTCCACACCAAAATTCAGTTTATAGACAAGACCTTTCTCGCGCATGCTTTGCGACACGGCACCGTTCATCGAAAGGCGGAGCTGGGTCTTGATATCTTTCAGTTGTTCGTGTAAGTCCATCATTCAAATGCGGTATATAAAATCATTTTAGGCACGGATGACACGGATTTTCACGGATTATCTTTATTTTCATCCCCGTGTTTTCCGTGTAATCCGTGCCTGAATTATCCAAACAAAGCAACCTCAGACCTTATTCGTTGACATAAGGCAGAGTAGCATAATCCTTGCTATAGCGAAGCATCTGCTCGGCATAACCTTCGTCGTAGGTCACCTTTACATCGGTGATATTGCCATTGGCATCGGTTACAGCCTCGTACTTCGGATTGACAAAACCTTTGTAAGGAGCCAGATTCAGTTTCTTGTAGCGATCGAGCACCTCGGCATGAAGTTCAGGATCGACCTTCACGGCATAGTTCTCGACCAGCTGACGGGCTGCCTCGAAATCGCCGGTCGACTTGATACGCTGTATCTCGGCCAACAGATCGCCGAACAGGGTACGCACTTTAGCGTAATCGTTCACTACCACGTAGGTCTTGCCGTCTTTCTTCTTCAGTTCGACCACCTTATCGGCAGCACCCTTCTCGTACACCCAACGGGCTATCAGGGCACGGTTGCGCATGTGGGCTTCCTCAATCTGATTACCCGGCTCAATACGAACCAACTGCGTCATCAAGCCATTCATCAGATAAGTATAAAACTGCGCTTTGTAAGCATCGGCATCGGGCAGCAGGCCAAGCTCGACCAGTTTAGGATCGGCCACGTAATACAAACCGAACAAGTCGGCACGTGCTTCTTCGATGGTAGAGCCGTAAGCCTTCAGTGCATCAGGATCGACACCCGGAAGCAATTTGCCGGAACCATGTCCCAGACACTCGTGCAAGTCGGTGTGAAGTTCATCGGTCAGATCGGCATATTTGTTGATGTTGTCCAGCTCGGCCTGACTATAAACGAACTCTTCATTGAAGCCATTGCCATGAGCAGCCTTGTTGTAAGCATCGGTTATGTTGCCAATGGTAACCGACTTGGAACCGTGCTGACTGCGAATCCAGTTGGCATTGGGCAGGTTGATTCCGATTGCCGTGGAGGGATACAAGTCACCGGCCAGGATGGCAGCGGTAATCACTTTGGCCGATACACCTTTTACCTTTTCTTTCTTGAACTGCTTATCGACGGGCGAATGATCCTCGAACCACTGGGCATTGCTGCTGATAATCTCGGTACGGCGGGTTGCCTCCAGGTCCTTGAAGTTGACCAACGACTCCCAGCTGGCCTTCATTCCCAGCGGATCGCCATAACTCTCGGTGAATCCGTTGACGAAGTCGATACGCGAATTCAAGTCCTTTACCCAAAGGATGGCATAGTCATCGAACGTCTTCAGGTCGCCCGTTTCATAATATTCCACCAGTTTGGCGATAACAGCCTTCTGTTCGGGCGTTTCGGCTACAGTCTCGGCCTTCTTCAGCCAATAGACAATCTTTTCGAGTGCCTGTCCGTAAAGACCGCCGACCTTCCATACTTTCTCCTGAATTTTTCCATTCTCCTTCACTAAGCGGCTGTTCAATCCGTAAGAGATAGGCGTTTCGTCCTTCGGATCCTTCATGGCATTATAAAAGTCTTCGGCTTCCTTCTGCGTCACTCCCTCATAATAGTTGCAGGCGGAAGTAAGCACCAGATCCTCGCCATCGGCCTGATTGACACGCTTAGGCATTACGGTAGGATCGAAAATCACCGGAAATATCTCATCACAAAACTGATCCAATGTCTGCCCTTCGGCCAAAGGCAGTTCGGAAGCATCGACACTGGCCAGAGCCTGCTTGAAGAATTCCGGAGTAAAGCCCGGCACAAACTTTTCGCATCCGTAATGATGATGGATGCCGTTGGAGAACCACACCCGTTTCAGATACACTTCCATAGCCTTGAAATCGGCAGAGTTCTTGTCGCCTTTATAGCCGGTATAAACAGCTTCGAGTGCACGGCGAATGCGAAGATTGTATTTACCATTCTGGTCGAACAGAATATCGCGGCCCTGCAAAGCCGCTTCAGTCAGGTAATACACCAGTTCCTTTTGCTTGAGGGACAAGTCTTCGAAGCCCGGTACCCGATAACGTAAAATCTGTAAATCTGCAAATTGTTCCACTGTATAATCAAATTTATCTGCTTCGGCAGTTGTTTTAGGATTGGAGCCACACGCTGCGAATAAAGATACAGCCGCAGCCATCGACAATAATTGCTTTTTCATAATAGATAAGGGGGATTTTGACAAGATATTTATATAAAGGAAACTTCATAGAACCGGCTCACAACAAGCTCTGCAGCCGGTACGTTGTCTTTCTTACCACAGCCCTTTAAACATGAAAAGGAAGTATTTTGGGACGAGACATCCCAAAATATTTCCTTTTATCACGCGCTTTTATACAAAACGGGGGTTATTTCTTATTCTTCTCGGCATGTCTCTTACGATATCCGTTCGGAGTCTCACCCATGTTCTTATAAAATGCGGCATAGAACGACTGACGGTTGGCAAAACCTACCATCGTGCTGATTTCCTCCACATTCTTATCCGCATATCTTTTATCAGTCAACAGATGCAAAGCATCCTTAATTCTATATTCATTCAACAAACAAGAATAGTTCATTCCAAAGCGGGAATTAACTACAGCAGACAAATAGCGGGTATTCGTCTGTAATTCCTTTGCCAAATCTTTTGCGGAATAATCCGGATCTCTGTACTTTTTCTGCACGACGATAATGTTCAATATTTTGTCGTACAACTCGTCTGCCAGTTCTGGACGGATCAAAGAACGATAGGCAGCATTCTTTTCTTTCTTCTCGCGCAGGTTGTAAGGACGCTTCTTTGAGGTTTCCTCCTGCACTTTGTTTTCTACATCACTCATTTTACTTAACTGGTTAGGGGTTTATTCATTTCAAGAAAATCTCAACAATTTCCTTTTAGACTTTACAAAAGTCTGACATTTTTTTTTCATATGCAACTTTTTCCGTACATATTTTTAGTGCATAAACATACGGAATCCGCTGATAAAGCGTCTGAAGCGGGGTTCATAAGATTATTTAACATATCAAAGCTTTTTCATTTCACAAATTTAATATTCAACAACTACTCAAACGATTGCATACATTCTTAATAAATGATGTAATTTTGCCGCGAAAATAAAGACTTAGTTATGCTTCAAACCCTCAAGACATATTTCGGCTACGACAGTTTCCGTCCCCAACAGGAAGAAATCATCCGGCATCTGCTACAAAAGAAAGACGCACTGGTATTAATGCCAACCGGAGGAGGAAAATCCATTTGCTACCAGGTGCCCGCACTGCTCTGCGAAGGAACAGCCATCGTAGTGTCACCGCTCATCTCGCTGATGAAAGACCAGGTAGAAAGTCTGTGCACCAACGGAATAGCCGCAGCAGCACTAAACAGCAACAACGATGAAACCGAAAACATGCGTATCCGCAGAGCTTGCATGGAGGGAAAACTGAAGCTGCTCTACATCTCGCCCGAAAGACTGTTGACCGAAACCAACTATCTGCTACGCGACATTCAAATATCCTTCTTCGCCATCGACGAAGCTCATTGCATCTCACAGTGGGGACATGATTTCCGCCCCGAATACACACAACTGGGCATCCTACGCGACATGTTTCCCCGAACACCCATCATTGCCCTGACAGCTACGGCCGACAAGCTGACACGCCAGGACATCGTAAAACAGATGCGCCTGAGGGATCCGCGCATCTTTATTTCCTCGTTCGACCGTCCCAACCTGAGCCTGACCGTCAAACGGGGATATCAACAAAAAGAAAAGAGCAAAGCCATCCTCGACTTTATTGGAAAGCACCGTGGAGAAAGCGGTATCATCTATTGCATGAGTCGGAACAAAACGGAAACAGTAGCCCAGATGTTACAAAAAAACGGCATACGGGCAGCGATCTATCATGCAGGACTGGAACCGGAAAAGCGCAATCAGGCACAAGAAGATTTCATCAACGACCGAGTGCAAGTGGTATGTGCCACCGTCGCATTCGGGATGGGCATCGACAAAAGCAATGTGCGATGGGTCATACATTACAACCTCCCCAAAAGCATCGAAAGTTTCTATCAGGAGATAGGACGTGCCGGACGCGACGGACTCCCCAGTGACACTCTGCTGTTCTACTCGATGGCCGATCTTATCCTGCTTACTAAATTTGCCACCGAAAGCGGACAAAGCGAAATCAACTTAGAGAAACTGCACCGGATGCAACAATATGCCGAAGCCGACATCTGCCGACGCCGTATTCTATTAAACTATTTTGGCGAACAACGGACACACGATTGTGGCAACTGCGACGTCTGTAAGAATTCACCCGAGCATTTCGACGGCACCATCATCGTACAGAAAGCCCTTAGCGCCATCGCACGCACCAACCAACAGATCGGTACGCAAATGCTGATAGACATACTTCGGGGCAATCTGAACGCCGAACTGAAAGAAAAAGGCTACCACTTACTGAAAACGTATGGCGCCGGCCGTGACGTTCCTGCCCGCGACTGGCAGGACTATCTGATGCAAATGCTTCAGCTCGGATATTTCGAAATAGCCTATAATGAGAACAACCACCTGAAAATTACGCCCGCCGGAAGCGATGTTCTCTTTGGAAGAGAAACGGCACGGTTAGTAGTCATCAAACGAGAAGAAACCGCAACAAAAGGGAAGAAAAAACAAAAGGCAGCCGCCTTAACACGCGAACTACCCTTTGACATGGAAAACAAAGAAAGCGATCAGCTTTTCGAAGCACTGAAAGCCTTACGCAAACAACTGGCCGACGAAGAAGTTCTTCCAGCCTACATCGTTCTATCCGATAAAGTGCTGCACCTGTTAGTGGTACAACGCCCCACCACCATTGAAGCATTTGGCAACATCAACGGGATAGGCGAATACAAAAAACGGAAGTACGGGAAAGCCTTTGTTGAACTCATCCGCCGTTTTGTGTAAGGCAGATCCCATCGAACTACTTGCATTGACGCATCAGAGCACGCACTTCACTCTGAGGAATTCCCAGCGAAACAGCTTTTTCCAGGTCGCGTTTGGCCATCGATTTTTTCTTCTGTAGCAGATAAACCTGTCCACGCATCAGATAAGCTTCCGCCTGCTCAGGGTCAAGACGAATGGCCTCGTCCAAATCCATTAATGCAAGGTCCGTTTTCTTCATATCCAGTTCTACACTGGCTCGTGCCACATAAATGACAGCCAGTTCAGCAGACGAATAAGCCGTCGTCCCCCCTTTGTCAGCCAACATTTCATCCAGTACCTTCAAAGCATCGACATGCCTGGACTCGCGTTGGCAAAGTGTTGCCAAGCCCAACCTACCGGTATAGCTTTGAGGATCAACCTTCAGCAACGTGTCATAATCCTGACGGGCTTCCTTATAATTGCGCTGCTGCATATATATATAGGCACGCATCAGCAAGGCTTCGCGGTTATGAGGTTCGAATTCAAGCACCTGCGAATAATCGGCACGCGCTTTGTCGTCATGCCCCATCTCCAACGAAAGAGAAGCATGATTCATCAGAATTGGAATAGACATGGGAGCAATGTTCAGCGCCATCTGGTAAGACTCCATCGCAAACTCATAACGATGCTGCCTGCGCTGAATGGTTCCTAAATTAGAAAACAGCAATGCATTATGCGGATTGGATGGTTCTAATTTCAAAGCTTGACGAATATACTCCTCTGCCTGCTGGAGGCTGTCCTGCCCGGTGGCAACTACTGCCCGTTCACACAATTCATTATAAGTTTGTGACAAAACCGGAAGTGCAAAAAAGACAGCCAAAAAGGAAGATACGATAACTCTTTTCATATATCACACGATAAAAAGGATGAAAGCTTGTCTCAATACAATCCTGCCGACATATAACGTTCACCGGTGTCAGGCAGAAGCACCACAATGCACTTGTCCTGCATATCGGGGCGACAAGCCAACACCCTGGCCGCATGAAGTGCAGCACCGGCAGAGATTCCGGCTAACAGTCCTTCGGTAGCAGCCAATTCACGCGCTGCACAAAACGCATCTTCATCACTGACAGGAATGACTTCATCCACCACCGAAGCATCGTAATTACCGGGTACAAAGTTGGCACCGATACCTTGCAAACGATGTGGGCCTGGCTTTCCGCCTTCGAGTACTGGCGACGAAGCCGGTTCGACAGCCACTATCCGGACATCTGCGCAATGTTTCTTCAACGAACGGGCAACACCACTGACCGTTCCTCCTGTCCCGACTCCGGCGACAAAGGCACCAACCTGTCCATCTGTATCCATCCAGATCTCTTCACCGGTAGTACGCTCATGAACAGCAGCATTCGACGGATTGTCAAACTGCTGAAGAATCACCGATCCGGGAGTGGCATCGCGCAAAGCCTCAGCTTTAGCAATCGATCCTGCCATTCCTTCCGATCCGGGCGTCAACACGATCTCAGCACCAAGGGCCTTCAACAGGTTACGACGTTCCAGGCTCATGGTCTCGGGCATGGTAAGTATCAGATGGTAACCCTTGATGGTAGCCACCATTGCCAGTCCGATTCCGGTGTTTCCACTGGTAGGTTCGATAAGGGTGGCACCTTGCTTCAAGACTCCACGCGCCTCGGCATCTTCAATCATAGCCAATGCTGTACGCGCCTTGACACTACCAGAGGGATTAAACATTTCAAGCTTCGCCACAAGAGGACGAGGTAAACCATGCAAACGGCTGTAGGCCGACAACTCCATCAACGGAGTGTGGCCTACAAGGTCTATAAGATTACGAGCTATCATAAATCAAGCCTTTTTCAAATAATCTACTAACCAAGCACCAACTTCCTTGGTACCATACTTGGCACCACCCTCGACTTGGATTTCAGGGGTACGAACATTGGCATCAAGCGAAGCGTCAACGGCACGACGGATCAGAGCACCTTCCTCTTTCAGGTCAAAATACTCGAAGAGCATAGCTACAGACAGAACTTGAGCCAACGGGTTAGCAATGTTCAAGCCTTTAGCCTGTGGCCACGAACCGTGAATGGGTTCGAATACGGGTGTGCTTTCTCCCGTCGAAGCAGAGGGCAACAAGCCCATGGAGCCACTAATAACAGATCCTTCATCGGTCAGAATATCACCAAATGTATTCTCGGTCACCATCACGTCGAAGAAACGCGGTTCCTGAATCATCTTCATGGCTGCATTATCCACAAACATATAATCTGTAGTCACTTCGGGATACTGCGGAGCCATTTCCTGGGCTATTTGGCGCCAAAGACGGGAAGAAGCCAAAACGTTGGCCTTATCGACTACAGTGAGATGCTTACGGCGTTTCATGGCATAATCGAACCCAACACGGAGGATACGTTCAATCTCGGGACGGGTGTAATAGTTCGTGTCCCATGCCTTATCGTTATCCTGATACTTCTCGCCAAAATACATACCTCCCGTCAACTCGCGGATGCAAAGGAAATCGGCTCCTTCAACCAGTTCGGCACGCAGGGGCGACTTGTGAAGCAGACATTTGAAGGTCTGTACAGGACGGATATTGGCAAAGAGTCCCAACTTCTTACGCATGGCCAGCAAGCCCTGTTCGGGACGAACTTTAGCCGTAGGATCGTTGTCAAACTTCGGATCGCCTACAGCCGAAAAAAGTACGGCATCAGCGTTCTTACATACATTATAAGTTTCTTCGGGAAAAGGATCACCTACTTCGTCGATGGCATGTGCACCACAGATGGCGTATTCATATGTTACCTTGTGACCAAACTTCTCACATACGGCGGTCATTACATCCACTCCTACGGCGGATATTTCGGGGCCGATACCGTCTCCGGCCAATACTGCTACTTTCAGTTCCATATTGTTTTTTGTTATTTTTCAGTAAATCTTCTACTTTATCTTTGTATTTTTTGTTCTTACGGCGCTGACGGTCGCCTATCATAAAACCACACGTCAGCAGAGCTGACACCGCAAGATTCACCAGCAAATTGCCGTCTTTCCATTCCTTGTCGAAGCTCATCCAACGCAAACCGACATTGACTCCGAACAATACGACGAATGTCAACGCATAAAGCTGCCAAGGTTTTAATTCTACTTTTTTCATAACTTCATTCGATTTTTACCACCGATAGAGTCTGTACAGAAGTCAAAGATAATAAAGTCCCGACAAGGTAGAATAGTTTGCAACGCTAATTTTTGTTTTCGTATTCGTCTTCTATCATGTTCAGCATCTTCATCGTCGCCTTGATGGCTGCTTCTGTCTGGTCGGCATCGAGGCCGCGGGTACGGAACACTTTGTCGTCAAAACTCCACGTAATAACGGTCTGCACGAAAGCGTCAGTGCGCCCACCGGGCGGAATGCTGACGGCATAATTGGTCAGCATGGGGAAACGTCGGCCCAATGTACCTTTATAAACTTTGCGCAGCGCACGTACAAAGGCGTCATACTGACCGTCTCCACTGCTGTTTTCCTCGTATTCCTTTCCGTTGATTTCTACCTTAATGGTGGCCATTGGCTTCAGTCCATAAGCTAAGTTGACAATGTAGCTTTTCAGCTTGACCCGCTCGGTACGAACGTCGTGTTTCAGCACGTCGGAAACAATGTATGGCAGGTCTTCTTGTGTAACAAGCTCTTTCTTATCGCCCAATTCAATGATGCGTTCGGTAACCTTGCGCATGGATTCTTCATCCAGTTGCAATCCCAAATCTTCCAGGTTTTTACGGATATTGGCCTTACCCGAGTTTTTACCCAAAGCATACTCACGACGGCGGCCAAAACGCTCGGGTAATAGATCATTATAGTAGAGGTTACGCTTGTTATCTCCGTCAGCATGTACACCTGCGACCTGTGTGAAGACATTCTCACCAACAATAGGCTTATTGGCAGGAATAGCAATGCCTGAGTAGGACTCCACCACACGGCTCACTTCGTTCAGACGGCTTTCATCGATGCCTGTCACGGCATTGAAATGATCCTTCAGAATGGCCTGCACACTGGCCAGCGGAGCATTACCGGCGCGTTCACCCAACCCGTTGATAGTGGTGTGCAATCCGCAACAGCCACTCAACACAGCAGCCAGGACGTTGGACACAGCCAGGTCATAATCATTGTGCGCATGAAAATCAAAGTGAGCAGTAGGATAGCGTTTCTTCATCTTTCGCATGTACTCAATGACTTGCAACGGATTGAGAATCCCCAGTGTATCGGGCAGCATGAAACGACGAATACCGGTGCCACATAAAGCATCCATCAGCTGATACACATATTCAGGTGAATCTTTCATACCGTTGCTCCAGTCCTCAAGATAAACATTGACTTCCATATCGAGCGATTCGGCATAATCCACCACTTCCTTGATGTCGGCAATGTGTTCTTCGGGAGTCTTCTTCAACTGATACATGCAATGCTTAAGCGATCCTTTACACAGCAGGTTGATGACACGGCATCCGGCAGCATGTATCCAGTCCACTGATACATGACCATCAACAAACCCCAATACTTCAACGCGCTGCAACATGCCACGACGTGCAGCCCAGTCACATATCATACGCACTGCATCTGCCTCTCCGTCGGAGACACGGGCCGAGGCTATTTCCACCCTATCTACTTTCAACTCCTCCAACAGCAGACGGGCAATCATCAACTTTTCGTGAGGAACAAAAGACACCCCGCTGGTCTGTTCGCCATCGCGCAGCGTGGTGTCCATGATTTCTATTCTTGGATGGTTCATAATTTGTCAGTTATTATAGCACACAGATGGTACAGCTAAAAAAGCTGTAACCATCTCGTACAATCTATGTTATTTGTGTGCCATCAATTCATACTCTTCTATCTTCCCCTTGTTCTCTACAAGGAAGTCGATGTCGTCCAGACCGTTCATCAGACAATGCTTCTTGTAAGCATTGATTTCAAAAGTTTCGCAACGTCCCGTCGCTTTATTGGTGACTGTTTGAGCCGGCAAATTTACCTCTACTTCGGTTTTCGGGTCATTAGCTATGCTTTCGAACAATTCTTTCAGAAATGCTTCGCTCACCACTACGGGCAGCACAAAATTATTCAGCTCGTTGTTTTTGTGAATATCGGCAAAGAAGCTGGAGATGACTACCCGGAAACCATATCCGGCGATGGCCCAGGCTGCATGTTCGCGACTGGACCCCGAACCAAAGTTCTTTCCGGCCACAAGGATGCATCCGCTATACGTAGGATTGTTCAGCACAAAATCCTTGTTTAGAGTACCATCGGCATTATAACGCCAGTCACGGAAAAGGTTGTCGCCAAAAAACTTCTCCTCGCGGGTCGTCGCCTTGAGAAAGCGAGCGGGGATAATCTGGTCAGTATCTACATTCTCCAACGGAAGGGGAACGCAGGTAGAAGTTATGATGTTGAATTTCTGTTTCATCTTGATGAATGAAAAATTAAGAATGAATAATTAAGAATTTTCAGGAATGAAGAACCAAGAACAAAGAACAAACATCCGCTATATGCTGCACACAGAGGAAATTCTTCATTCTTAATTCTTCATTCTTCATTTATAAGAGTTCTCGCGGATCAGTGATTACACCCGTCACAGCAGCAGCGGCAGCAGTCAATGGACTGGCCAGCAGGGTGCGAGAACCGGGTCCCTGACGTCCTTCGAAATTTCGGTTCGAAGTCGAAACAGCATACTTACCTGCAGGCACCTTGTCATCGTTCATTGCCAGACAGGCCGAACAGCCGGGTTGACGAATTTCGAAACCGGCTTCGGCAAGCACCTGGTCCAGCCCCTCTTCGCGTATCTGAGCATCGACCATCCACGAACCGGGCACCAGCCATGCCACCACATGCGGGGCCTTTTTCCGTCCTTTCACAATGGAGGCAAAAGCACGGAAGTCCTCGATACGACCATTCGTGCAAGCACCCAAAAACACGTAATCAATCTTTTTACCCAGCAGCTGTTCGCCAGGTTGGAAACCCATATAATCGAGCGATTTCTTGAACGAGGCCTGTGCCGCCGCGCCCATACCTTCCGTAGTAGGTATATGTTGGGTAATACCCATTCCCATGCCTGGATTGGTTCCGTAAGTAATCATCGGTTCAATATCGGCTGCATCGAAGCGTACTTCTTTGTCGAATACGGCGTTTTCATCACTTTTCAATGTTTTCCAGTAGGCCACAGCCTTGTCCCAGTCTTCGCCTTTCGGTGCATATTCCCTACCTTTAATATAGGCAAATGTAACTTCGTCGGGAGCTACCATACCACCACGTGCTCCCATTTCGATGGAAAGATTGCACAGCGTCAACCGTCCTTCCATCGTCAGGCTGCGTACAGCCTCACCGGCATATTCTACAAAATAGCCAGTAGCGCCACTGGTTGTCATTTTCGACATCATGTAGAGTGCAAGGTCTTTGGCTGTTACACCCTTGCCTAACTTACCATCCACGGTAATACGCATCGTCTTGGGCCGTGTCTGAAGTATGCACTGCGATGCCAATACCATTTCTACCTCACTGGTTCCAATACCAAATGCCACCGCTCCCATCGCTCCATGAGTTGAGGTATGCGAATCACCACAGACAATCGTCATCCCCGGCAATGTCAGTCCACGTTCGGGGCCAACCACATGTATAATACCATTCTTAGGATTCATCATGCCGAAATGTGTCAATCCGAACTCTTCGGCATTGCGAGCCAGCGTATCTACTTGCTTACGCGAAACCGGATCTTCGATAGGTTTGTCCTGATCGTGTGTCGGCGTATTATGGTCGGGCATACAGAATATCTTTTCAGGACGGAAACAACGGAGTCCACGCGCACGCAGTCCTTCGAAGGCCTGCGGACTGGTCACTTCGTGACAATAAAGACGGTCAATATAGAGTTGTGTCGGGCCGTCCTCTACCTTCTGTACTACGTGGGCGTCCCAGATTTTATCAAACAGTGTATTCATTTTCTAAAACAGTTATTTATACAAATCAGTTGCTTACGAGAAAGCTATACAAATATATAAGGTATAAATCAATCCAGCTTGAATTTATTGATACAGTCGATGTAGGCCTCGACAGATGCAGCAATAATATCGGTATTGGCTCCAAAACCGTAATACACACGATTATCATATTCCACCTGCATGTGCACCTTACCCATATCATCGCTACCCTTACTGATGGCCTGAATAGTGAATTCCTTCAATGTCATCTGTCGGTCAATAATCTTCTTCAATGCCTTAATGGCAGCATCTACCGGACCGTTTCCACTGGCAGCAGCTTCAAACTTCTCTCCCGAAATGTTCAGGCCAATACTGGCTACCGAACGTACACCCACTCCACTGGTTACTTGCAGATACTCCAACTTGATGCGATGGTTGTGAGAACGGTCGGCACCTGCCAGAACCAGAATATCATCATCGTTGATATCCTTTTTCTTATCGGCCAGTTTCAAGAAATCTTCATAAACCTTATCCAGCTTTTCCTGATCAAGTTTTACGCCCAATACCTCCAGACGGTTTTTCAATGCAGCACGTCCGCTGCGCGCTGTCAGCACAATCGAATTATCATCAATACCCACATCGTGCGGATCTATTATCTCATAGGTCTGTACATTCTTCAGCACGCCATCCTGATGAATACCCGACGAATGAGCAAAAGCATTCCGACCTACGATAGCCTTATTCGGCTGCACAGGCATATTCATCAGGCTCGATACCATACGACTGGTAGAATATATCTTCTGCGTATTGATGTTCGTTTCGATATCTATATCTTTATGGCACTTGATTATCATAGCAATCTCTTCCAACGATGTATTTCCGGCACGTTCACCAATTCCATTGATAGTAACCTCCGCCTGACGGGCACCGTTCAGAACTCCTGCCATGGTATTGGCTGTAGCCATTCCCAGGTCATTGTGGCAGTGAGTCGAAATAATTGCATTATGAATGCCGTCCACATGTTCCATCAGGTATTTGATTTTGGCTCCATACTCGGACGGCAAACAATATCCCGTGGTATCGGGTATGTTCACAACCGTAGCTCCTGCCTTAATAACAGCTTCAATCACACGAGCCAAGTACTCATTTTCCGTACGACCTGCATCCTCTGCATAAAATTCCACATCGTCCACATATCGACGGGCATACTTCACAGCTGCCACTGCCCGCTCGATAATCTCTTCACGATTGGAATTGAATTTATATTTGATATGCGAATCTGAAGTTCCGATACCCGTATGAATACGTTTATGTTTGGCATATTTCAAAGCTTCAGCAGCCACGTCGATATCCTTTTGTACGGCACGTGTCAAAGCACAAATGGTAGGCCATGTCACAGCCTTGGATATCTCAATCACCGAATTAAAGTCACCCGGACTCGAAATCGGGAAGCCAGCCTCAATCACATCCACTCCGAGCAATTCCAGTTGCTTGGCTACCTGAATTTTTTCTACCGTATTCAACTGACATCCAGGCACCTGCTCACCATCGCGAAGCGTTGTGTCGAAAATAAATAATCTGTCACTCATCTTGTTTATTGTATTTATAAGTTTTATGTACAAGAAAAAAGCCTTTCACACCAGGAAGTGAGAAAGGCTTCATATATCATTCAACTTACATATAATCATGCACGACACTCACTTCCACTAAACTTTCCTAGCAGAATAATAATGCCACACAGCAGAATATATGTAAAGTTCTGAATCATCTTATCTTCATTTTGATTTTAAACGCTGCAAAGGTATAGAATATTTCGCAGTAAACAAACAAATCAGTTACTTTTTTCAATCGAAAAGCGATATTTTATAACCTATTGACTTTATAAAATAGTAATATAACACAAAGAAGGCTTTATCCATCAGAAGATGTACAAATGTGCTACTATTCTAAGACAAACCCTGAATAAAAAACAGCCTTTAATATGATCGATTAACTATGTCGGTTTTCAGCCCAGTAAGCATGAAACATGAGTAGAAAAGCACTAACATAGTGTCATTAACCACACTAAAAGCCACTTCTTACGATATCTACCAAGATTTTATTCAAGCAACACGATGCACCTCAAAAAAGATACAGCCCTCTTTGGTTATTCGCTACAATTCCTATCTGTCCTCACCACAGCTATTTCCACATGTCTTCTGGGGACAGTTTGTTTTCTCACAATCTCCAGCACATGTACTTTTACACTCTTCATTACATGTACTATCACACGCATTACAAGAAACACCAGATGCATTGCAAACAGAATCGCACACTTGTTCCGTTGAATCAGCAGTCGTCCCTGCATTTTTCTTATTACCACAAGAAATAACAGTTAACGAAAAAGCCAAAGCAACAGTCAAAAACAGTTTAGTCTTCATAAATTTACTCTCTTTCTAAATTAACAATTTCTAAATACATTCGCAAATATACAATAAAAGCGCAGAATAACAAAGAGTTCCAACTTTTTCAGAGGCCCAGTTATCCCAAGTTAGTGCACCAGTTAGTGCACTCACAGTGCAACAGTCAGTGCACTCTTAGTGCAGCAGTATAACCATCCGAAATCCGCCGTGTTTCATACGAAGTTACAAGGCAGTAACTTTGCAAGTTCTTCTTCCGTGTTTTCTGTTTTTAGATTGGTGAGTGCGTATTCCAACCATTTGGCCGGATTCGCCCCTACGATTTCACAACTTCCCAGAAGGGAGTATATGACTGCATTGTCTTCAGCTCCCTCATTGGTCTTGCTGAAGAGAAAGTTCTTCCGCCCCATAACGGTGGGCCTCTGCCCCCGTTCCACAGGATTATTGTCAAGCAGGTACCTTCCGTCATCGGCATACCTTCTGATTCTCGGCCAAAGTTTGTAGGCATACTCCAGTGCCCTGCCCAACGGGTCATCCGGTGTGCACTGGTTCTGTATGCTTACCATCCAGGCCTCCATCACATCCAGCACAGGTAGTGCTTTCTCACGTCGCTGCACACGGATCTCTTCCTCAGAAGCCCCACGGCTTCTGAGGTTCTCTTCCAGCATGTACAATGTCGCAATGTCTTCGAGCGCTTTCGCGGCGTGTTGGGGATGACTCTTCTGTGCTTCAATGAACTTTCGCCTGATATGTGCCATACAGGCTAAAGTCACAATGCCGGGAACGGATTCGAAATAATCGTACACTTTGTAACCGTCAGTCTGAACGGCTCCCTTGAAATACCTCAGCTGCGCCCTGGGGATCTCACCGGCCCGGCTCCCTTTCAGATAATAAAAGTAGGTGCCGTGGCTTCGCGGGCGGGCGTCCCTGAACTGCCAGGCATATCCGTGACGGCAGCTTTGCCCCGGGCGGTCGGCTATGCGCCAGGGGACCTCATCCACCTGCAGGTAATCACTTTGCAGGATGTCGTCTATGAGTGTTTCATACAGCGGATAAAGCTTGTTGGCAGTCTTGTGCACCCAGTCGTTGAGCGTGGAAGTGGAAAGCTTCACGCCTGCATCCGCGTACATCTTCACCTGACGGTATTCGGGGATGTGATAAACGAACTTGTCGGCAAGCACTCCGGTAAGGAAGTCTGCAGCCACATGCCCCCCGCCAAGTACGGGAACGGGAGCCGGAGCCTGGAGGATGGTGGGAGAAGGGATATCCTTCTCGCCTTTCTTTCTCAGGACGGGGCGTTCCACACACTCCACCCATACACGGGCGGGAGTACGGTGAAGGATACGTTCCACATCCTTGCCGATGATGTCGTATTCCGCAAGATTCACGTCCTTCGGATATTCTGTCCGCCATTCTTCGGGCAGTCCGGCATACAGGTAACGTTCAGGACGTTCCGGTTTCTTTTTTCCGGCGGCGCGGCGTTTCTCCGCTTCCTTCCTGATTTCCTGAACCGTTTCTGCGATAGCGGCCTCCTTGGCTTCCGCAGCCTCGTTGAAGAGCTCGTCAAACAAAGTCGGTCCCTGTGCGACACGTTTGTCCCGCTTGCCACCCCAAAGCAGGCGTTCAAGGTAGGCGACACGTTCGGTCAAACGCTGGACTTTGACCTGCAACTCTTCATATGTGGGCTGTTCTTTCATACACGAAAGATACTCATTTTCATCGGAACAACCAACTGTTTATGCGAGTATTTTGAGCTTCCGGGGAACTTTTTTCAACCCCGTTTGAAGAAGAAAGAGAGGCAGTTTGAAGCCTTTTCCTACGCGCTGCTTGCGGTGAAATACCTTCCATCAGAAGTACGAGTTCATCCCAGCGCATGGAGCGGAATCCGACACCTTCGCGCAGGAAAATCTTAGGATGGAAACGGCCGGTGGCCAAACGTTTATAGTATAATGTATAACCACCACGCTCCCAATGGAGGAGTTTCAGTACGGTACGGTTGCGGTTAGAAAAGACATAGACATCTCCGTTCAAGGGATCCAGACGGCAGGAACGGATTGAGCCGCACAGACTGTCAACACCTTTACGAAGGTCAATGGGATTGCGGCTCATCACAAAACGGTTACTTTCATTCAAGTTAAACATGGCTTTTTTGAAGCAAAGCTCGGAATTTGTTCAAATATAAAAAACACGGC
>CAJKOW010000041.1 GCA_905201685.1 uncultured Bacteroides sp.
ATTTTCATTACATGATTTGCGGCTAATGGAGTCAACCTATTTCAGGACAACACAATTTGTGGTAAAGAAACCTTGTGAAACTCAGCATCCTCTATATGGTCAGTCGGACATAAAAAAATTGTATCTTTGTTCCCGAAAAGAGATATACCGACATGAAACTGACACATTACCTCCTCCTGTTGCTCTGCTTGTGCTGCCTGTCCTGCGGCTCGCGCACGGACTATCCGAATCTGCTTGTCAAGGCGGACAGCCTGATAGATGCCCGTCCCGACAGTGCCTTGACTCTGTTGCATAGCATCCCTCCTTCGGCCTTAGAAGAGGGCGACCGCATGCGTCACCGGTTGCTAACCGTGGAGGCGGAATGCCGCAACGGACAGATGCCGACCAGCGACTCATTGCTGTTGCCGGTCATCGGCTATTTCCATCGTACCGGTGATGTCTTTTGGGAAGCGCGGGGCGAGTACAACCGAGGATATATTCTCCATAAGCTCCGGCAAAGTGGACAGGCCTTGGAAATCTTTCAGCGAGTAAAGACACTGATGGAACAGTGTGGAAATACCTGGTGGTTAGGACGGACGTATGGAAGGATAGCCTATATCTATCACAGCCAGGGGATGTATTCGCAAGCCGATTCCCTTTATAGGAAAACAGAGCAGTTGGCTGTACAAGTGGGAGATACTGCATTGTGGTTAGAAACATTGGATAGGAGGAGCGTCCATCTGATAGCTCAAGGAGAGGAACATTACCGGGAAGCGGAAACGCAATTACTGAAGGCTTGTCAATTGGCTCATCACAAACTGTTTTTAAAAAATAAAATTCGTTGTATGTTGACTTTAAGCCAATTGTACAGCTATATGGAGGATGGCAGACGAGCTTTGTGGTTTGCTCGGGAGGCTTGGTTACAGGAACCAGATACTACACGGAAGTACATGTCCGGTCTTCTGGCTGGCGAAGCTTACTATCAGTTAAATCGTTATGATTCTGCTATAATCTGGTTTGAAAAGACGATTGCGTACCGTCCTTCTTTGGCTGTCCGTTCGGCGGCCTATATGCGTCTGGCAGATATTGCCGAAGAACAGGGGGATGCGGAAAAGGCGTTGGCCTATCAGAAGAAGTATCAGCAGGCTGAGACTGAACTGACAGAACAGTCGCAGGTAACCGAAATCTGTTTGACAGAGCAGGCGCAGACACATCGGCAGGAACAGTCGCAAATGAAGCAGCTGATTCTGATTTGTCTGGCTGCGATTGGTGCATTGGCCGTTTGCATTGTGCTGTTGTTGGGACGACGAGCCAGAGAGCGGAAACGTCTTCGCGGGCAGATGGATGCACTGATGAAGTTCTGGTGGAAAGAACATCGGGCGCTGTTGTCCGCAGAACCGTCAGTGGTTGAGCCGGAAGTCCTCTTACTGCCTTTCAATGAGCCGAAAGAGACGCACTCCCTGATCGATTTTGACGACTTGGTCAGTCATCTTCGCGAAACGGAACTATATGCCAAGGTGACCCGTATTCTTTCTTATCACCAATCCTACAACGACTATGAAGAACATTTCACGGTAGAAGATCAGAATGAACTGCTTAACCTGATTAACCGTTTTACGGATGGCTTCATCACCCGTCTGGAAAAACAAGTTTCACTTTCCGAAAAGGACCTTCGTTTTTGCGGGCTCCACTTGTTGGGCTTGTCCACACAGGACATCGCCATTCTGTTGGAAAAAGACCGCTCCGGTATATATAAACGTCAGAAACGTCTCCTGCATCAATATTTCCCGGATGCAGGCGATGAAAAGTTGGAAAAGGTGTTGAAAAGCATCAAATAGCCCCGTTCCACACCTTTTCCACACTTAGAAGTTTGTGGAAAACTGAAAATTCCACAAAAATTCCACAACGTCTGTGCTTTCAATGGGCTAATTTTGGAACATTTAAGAGGTAACCGCCTGCCCGGAAAGTAGGGGAGGCGTTGGTTAAACTAAAAAACATCTATGTTATGAAAGCCTTGTTATACGTGTTTATGCCGCTGTTCCTATTGGGAAGCTTCCTTCCTCAGCAGGGAAGTGATGAAACCAGAAACGTGACGGTCATTGTACATTTGGACGATGCACTTTCACAAGTGGAACAGACCGTCTATCTCCACTCATATCTTTCGTGGGTGTCGGGTGGAGAGATGAATATCTGGGACTCGGTACGGACAGAAAAAGGACAGAAAACAGTGGAACTGCAAGGGCTTTTGCTTCTTGAAAATAGTGTACATGTCACCTTCTCTAAAGAAGGTCCCAATGACTTGGTCGTTTATTTGGTTCCCAACGATACGGTGGAGATAGAGGCTTTCTATGATGATATGGATCAGGTCACTTATAGAAAAGCGTTGAAGGGGAAAGTTCATAACGAGATTATAGTATCTGACATGAGGACCAGAAGCATGTGGAAAACACGGCATCGGCTAGAGGATGAGGGGAAAAAGGACAGCCTTCTTCTATGGGATCGCATGATGGTGGATTACTATTGTAAGGAAGTCAAGCAGAATCCGCATTATGTAGCTGCCAATGCCGCACGGGTGTTTTTGCAGGTTAATTTTAAAGATTACATCAGCGAAGACAGTGTGATGGCTTTGAGGCAGTATCTTGCAGAAAAGTGGCCGAACGATATACGAGCCATTCGGAGAACTCAGAAAAAAGTAGATAATTCGCAATCGGAAAGAAGCCTGAGAACCCGCCGGAGAATCAGTGATGTGAAGAGAGAAAAGGCCGTTTATCAGATGGCCAGAAAGAACACGGAAATAGGGAAAACGCTGTCGCTCAATCTGGAAAGTGCGGACGGTGGAAAAGTAGCCCTGTCCGACCTGAAAGGGTGCCGCTACATTTATGTGGATGTATGGGCCACGTGGTGTAAGCCCTGTCGTGCTCAGTTCCCGTACGTCAAGCAGGCTTTGGCGAAGTATCCGCAGGACTTGAAAGTGTATGCCGTCTCCATTGACAACAATCATACCGGGTGGCGCGAAAGTATCGTAAAAGACTCTCTGCAAGCTTTTGTCAATGTTATCGGTACGGACAACAACCGGAACCAGCTTCCGGAGGTGGCACGCTTGGGCGTGAAACTGATACCACGTTCTTTCCTGCTGGACAACCATTGCCGGATTGTGGCGAAAGACTTGCACGGCGAGGAATTGATACAAACATTGGATAGTCTGATGGCGCAATGAAGAAATTTACAAATAGAATCTTATGAAAACATTGCTTTCTGCATTTTTATGTTTAACTCTTTTGGCTCTGACTTCAAGTAAAGGCCCTGAAAAGAACTTTTGTATTACAGTGACAGCAGATAGTTCCTTATGCATTCCGTCGCAATATGTATATCTTCATTATTTACGTTATAATGAATGCTACATAGAAGATTCGGCTTTGTTGTCGCCACAAGATAAGACTGTGCATTTGTATGGATTTGTACCCGAACAAGAAATGGTATCTCTTTTATTTGAAAAACAAGGTCCGGGAAAAGTGGATATAGTTGCAACTCCCGGAGATAGCATTTCTATTCACATCAATGATGCGGATTGGCAAAGTGTGGTTATGAAAAAAGTAGCAGGTTCGCCTGCGACAAATGAAGAAGCCGATTATTTTAACCGCAGAGACAGCTTGTTACAACAGAGATTTGGCTTATTGGAAAAAATGACTGTCTATCAAACGGATTCAAGCTATCAGGTATTGACTGCTGAAATTAAAGAAATAGAAGCAAAACTCAGACGTAATGAAATCCAATCTCTTAAAAACACAACTTACCCTTATATAGCATGGTTGCGTGCAGTTTTATTGTCTGTCAATGATTATGGTGAAGATTCTGTAAAGAAAATGAGAGCAGAAGTCATTTCGCGTTTTCCTCTTTATAAAAAAATGTGGCGACTGAAACCCGATAGGAAAAGATGTCCGCCCGGTAGCGAAGAATCGCGCCAAAATCTGGCGAGATTAAGTGCAATACGGGCAAAGAAGAGGGTATTAAAAAACCAAAAGAAAGAATCGATGCCAGTGAGTCTGGAGATGCAAAATGAACTGGAAGTTACCGGAAGATATGCACTTTGGAATATAGAAGTATCTGATACAAACGACGTTACAAGACAACTTCCTATTCAGACAGAGAAATATGTTTTTGTAAACTTTTGGGCTACATGGTGTGTACCCTGTCTGCTCAATTTGAAATTTATCGATCAGTTGCCAGAGAAATATGGGGAAAAATTGTTGATATACAATATTTCATTGGATAACAACAAAAAGAAGTGGAAAAACACCATCCAAACACTCAATCCTAAAATCTATAATTTATCGGGGATAAACAGTCAAGGTGAATTGTATAAAAGCATTGAGCGCTTGCATATAGAAACGGTTCCTGCGAATTATCTGATTGGTCCTGACGGGAAAATTCTTTTTGTGGATATATCTAAAAAGAAACTGGTTCATGTGTTAGACAGTATATTCAATTAAACAAAGTTTCGCCGGGTACAGCCTTCCCGCATAGAAATGTGTGCAGGACTTGTGCTGTTACCCGGCGAAACTTGTATTGTTGTATTATAATAATTAGCGGGCTGCGTAGTAAGTGTTCACCATAGCGGCCTGGC
The DNA here is from genome assembly GCA_905201685.1 of uncultured Bacteroides sp. Taxonomy (GTDB): domain Bacteria; phylum Bacteroidota; class Bacteroidia; order Bacteroidales; family Bacteroidaceae; genus Bacteroides. Next base: position 4,604 of record CAJKOW010000041.1, read on the forward strand.
GGGCGGTTGCTACGCCTTGTGCATCCAAGGTGACGTTCATGGCCTCTCCGTTGGGCAGATACATCTGTGCGGTGCCGTCGTTGTTCATTTGCAACAGTTCGGTGCTTACGCCGTCTGCTACAACGTTCCAAGTGTTGGCCTCTTTGTTATAGATCAATTCCATGGAGAGATTTTCTCCTTCTTTGGTAATGGAGTATCCGTTTTCGAGCGTTTTAACCAAATAGTTGCCATTTTCTCCTTTTACTTTCTTGACGTCGCCTACGCTTGCCATCGGATTGCTGCCGCTCCAGAACTCGATGGAGTTAATGACTACCACATCGGCCAGATAGCATACTCCATATACCGGGATGATGTTGCATGCCAAGAATACGAGTTCGTTGACAAATTTATTGCCGATACTCTGATTCCAATTAACCAGCTTGCTGTGCAAGCCGAACGAACCAACACAAGAGCTCAAGAGGAAAGCACCGCAAATCATGACGGTAGCTGCCATTTTCAGATTGATTTTTTTCATATGAATTCCTTTTTAATACATAAAACGAAATCGTTTAAAAAAGTTTTATTTTAATGCAAATATAGTCTTTTTTGTGATATATGTATTAGAATACGGGAAGAAAATGGCATAAAATAAAAAGAAGGATGTGCCAAATATAGAAAAAGTGGAATTTGACACACCCTTTGGGGGAAGCCATTCGTATAGAACGTTGGCTTATTTAGTCGAACAGACTCTTGAATTTCTTGAATATCTTCTCTTTGATGGAAGTGTTGGGCTTGAAGTTATCGGAGTTTTCCATTTCCTCCAATTGCTTCTTTTCGTCTTTGCTTAATGTCTCCGGAACATATACGCTGATGTTCACCAACAGGTCGCCTGTACCATATCCGTTTACATTAGGCAAACCTTTGCCCCGCAGGCGGAGTACTTTTCCCGGTTGTGTGCCCGATTCAATTTTTACTTTCACCTTTCCGTCCACGGTTGGTATTTCAACCGTACCACCCAAGGCAGCTGTAGGAAAGCTTAAAAGTAGGTTGTAGATCAAATCGTTTTCATCACGGATCAACTCTTTGTCTGCTTCTTCTTCTATCAGAATCAGCAAGTCGCCCGGAATGCCGTTGTGCTTGCCTGCGTTTCCTTTTCCGCTCATGGAAAGCTGCATCCCTTCGGCGACTCCTGCCGGAATTTTTACGGTTACTACTTCTTCTCCATAGACAATGCCTTCACCTGCGCATTCTTTGCATTTGTTCTTGATGATTTTGCCTTCACCGCCACAGGTGGGACAGGTGGAACGCGTCTGCATGGTGCCCAGGATAGTCTGTTGCTTACGGACGACCGTACCGCTGCCTTTACAGGTCGGACACGTTTCGGTTCCTCCGTTGCCTTCGGCGCCGGTTCCGTGGCAATGACTACAAGGGACATATTTTTTCAGTTTGAATTTCTTTTCTACGCCCGTCGAAATTTCCTTCAGATTCAGTTTCACCTTAACGCGCAAATCGGAACCCCGATAACGTCGTTGCTGGGTGCCTCCGTCACTGAATCCGCCGAATCCGCCGCTGAATCCGCCGTGGCCGCCAAAGATGTCGCCAAACATAGAGAAGATGTCGTCCATTGACATGCCGCCACTGAATCCGCCGAAAGGTCCGCCGTTGCCGGCAGCGCCGCTTACTCCTGCATGTCCGAACTGGTCGTAGCGCGAGCGTTTTTCGGGGTTGCTTAATACGTCATAGGCTTCGGCTGCTTCCTTGAATTTTTCCTCGGCTTCTTTATCGCCCGGGTTTTTGTCCGGGTGATATTGGATGGCTTTTTTCCGATAGGCTTTTTTTATTTCGTCCGCAGATGCGTTTTTATCTACACCTAATACCTCGTAGTAATCTCTTTTTTCCATATTGTTGCTGCTTTATTCTCCGACTACCACTTTGGCATGACGGATCACTTTGTCATTTAGAGTATAACCTGTTTGAACACAATCCAAGATTTTTCCTTTCAATTCTTCTGTAGGAGCGGGTATGACGGCGATTGCTTCGTGATAATCCGTGTCCAGTTCCTTGTCTTTCGTGTCGATGGCTTTTACTCCGTTCTGTCCTAACACGTTAATGAATTTGTTGTAGATCAGTTCGACACCTTCTTTTACAGCTTCTACATCGTTGGCAGCTTCCATATTCTTCAGAGCCCGTTCGAAGTCGTCAACAATGGGTAAAATGCTGCTGATGCTTTTCTCGGCTCCGTTCAGAATGAGTTCGGCCTTCTCCTTCATTGTCCGTTTGCGGTAATTGTCGAACTCGGCTGACAGACGCAAGTATTTGTCCTTTTGCTCTTCAAGCTGCTTTTGGGCTTTTTCCAATTCTTGCGAGAGTTGTTCTTCTTGGCTTAAGGAGGCATTTTCTTCCTTTTGCTCTTTAGTAACCTCTTCCTGTCCGTTTGGATGGACGTTCTGAGTGTTCTTGTTTTCGTCTCTTTGAGTTTCTTTTTCAGGATTCATATTGTCATTATGCTTATTATTCTTATAATATGTTTTATCTTTCATTTTTCCTAAGGTTTAAGTTGAACATTTTATTGTCAATGTCCTAACAAAAACTTTGCCAAACATGCGGCTTTGTGAAAAACGGCGCAAAGTTAATACTTTTATGTCAGATTGACAGCGTTTATCTGTTCCTATTCCTGAAATAATCGTATCTTTGTCGGCAAAAAGAGTAGCTTAGGTCGCGGATGCATACACGATGTTGAATGTACGCGGATTGGCGAAGGTTATTCTCATAGGCATGAGAAAGCCATTCTCACAGTTATGAGAAAGTCGTTCTCACAGTTATGAGAAGGGTATTCTCATAGTTATGAGAAACGGCGGGAGCCCATAGAGGCGGAAAATGGGAGTTGGGATAAAATCTGCAACTTGAGTGAGAAATTTTTAGGTATTAGTTTGTAATTTGTAAATAAATCCAACGAAAAGAAGATGATTACAGTCTCGAATGTTTCAGTGCAATTTGGTAAAAGAGTATTGTTTAATGAGGTAAACCTGAAGTTTACGAATGGAAATTGTTATGGTATAATAGGTGCGAACGGAGCCGGCAAATCGACTTTTCTGCGAACGATTTCCGGTGATTTGGAGCCCACTACCGGTTCGGTGACTTTGGGTCCGGGAGAGCGGCTTTCCGTGTTGAGCCAGGACCACTTTAAGTGGGATGCCTACACGGTAATGGATACCGTGATGATGGGGCATACTGTCCTGTGGGACATCATGAAGCAACGCGAAACCTTGTATGCCAAGGAAGATTTTACGGACGAGGACGGGTTGAAGGTCTCCGAGTTGGAAGAGAAGTTTGCCGAACTGAACGGCTGGAATGCTGAAAGTGATGCTGCGGCCTTGCTGAGCGGCCTAGGCATTAAGGAAGACAAGCATTATGTGCTGATGAGTGAACTGAATAATAAGGAGAAAGTGCGTGTGATGTTGGCACAGGCGTTGTATGGCAATCCCGATAACTTGTTGCTTGACGAGCCTACCAATGACCTGGATATGGAAACCGTGACCTGGTTGGAGGAATATCTTTCAAACTTTGAACATACAGTGCTGGTGGTTAGCCACGACCGGCACTTCCTGGATTCTGTTTGTACGCATACGGTGGACATTGATTATGGGAAGATCAACCTGTTTGCCGGAAACTATAGTTTCTGGTATCAGTCCAGCCAGTTGGCACTCCGTCAGCAGCAGAATCAGAAAGCCAAAGCCGAAGAAAAGAGGAAAGAGCTGGAAGAGTTTATCCGCCGTTTCAGTGCCAATGTAGCAAAAAGCAAGCAGACCACCAGCCGAAAGAAAATGCTGGAGAAACTGACTGTGGAAGAAATCAAGCCTTCTTCGCGCAAATATCCGGGCATTATCTTTACGCCCGAACGCGAACCGGGTAACCAGATACTGGAAGTTTCGGGATTGACAAAGACATTGGATGACGGTACGGTCTTGTTCCGTGATGTGAATTTTAATGTAGAGAAAGGGGATAAGATTGTTTTCCTTTCCCGCGATCCGCGCGCGATGACGGCCTTGTTCGAAATCATCAACGGAAACATGAAGCCGGATGCCGGACGGTATAATTGGGGAGTAACTATTACTACCGCTTATTTGCCATTGGACAATACGTCTTATTTCAATACGGATCTGAACTTAGTGGAATGGCTCAGTCAGTACGGCGAGGGGAATGAGGTTTATATGAAGAGTTTCCTGGGCCGTATGTTGTTTTCGGGTGAAGAGGTGCTGAAGAAAGTCAGCGTGCTTTCGGGAGGCGAGAAGATGCGCTGTATGATTGCCCGTATGCAATTGCGCAATGCCAATTGCTTAATCTTGGATACCCCGACCAATCATCTGGATCTGGAGTCTATCCAGGCATTCAACAATAACCTGAAGATTTACAAAGGAAATGTGCTCTTCTCTTCTCACGACCATGAATTTATTCAGACCGTGGCCAACCGTATCATTGAGTTGACGCCCAATGGCATCATTGACAAGATGATGGAATATGACGAATACATAGCTTCTGATCATATAAAGGAGTTGAAGGCACGCATGTACGGAGCCTGAGATGAATGAAGAATGAAAAATGAAGAATGAAGAATTGAGTTGTCATTAACCATTAATCATTAACCATTAATCATTAACCATTAATCATTAACCATTAATCATTAACCATTAATCATTAACCATTCTTCATTCTTCATTCTTCATTTTTTTCATTCTTCATTTTTTTTATTTTTCTGATAGATCAGCTTGTCGGCATCGTCTCCAAAGAGGTTGTCGCCTAAGGTTGTGATGCTGTTGCCTGTTGCTACGACATGGCGCAGGTTGTCACACCCCATAAAGGCACCGTATTCGATAGCTGTCACACTGGGCGGGAGTTCCAAAGTTCCGCATAAGCGGCCGCAACCACTGAAAGCGCGTTGACCGATGGTCTTCAGCCCATGTGGCAGTTTTACATTCAAGAGGTATTTCTTCTGTGTGAAAGTATAGTCGGGGATGGCCGTCGCATTGCATTGGGTCAGATCGATGGATACGAGATTGGGCATATAGTCCCGTATTAGTGTAAAGTCGGCTTCATCCAACTTTCCTTCTACGGTAAGAAAATTGACTTCTTTGGGCTGGATGCCATCTCTGACCAATTCGCTGGCCAAGCTACCCATGGCTCCTACCTGTACGGTTGCTCCCAGGGGTTCACCCTCGATGAACGCAAAAGTTCCCCAATGATCTTTTACTCTGTAGGAATCGCTGCATCCCAAGGGAACGAAAATGGCAGTTATGCTGTCTGCCAGTGCCTCTTTAAGCAGATTGGGGGGAGTCTTTTTACGTATCTGGCAAATCTTCAGGTTCTTGCATGCTTTAAATGCAGCATCTTCGATGTTTTTGGTCTTGTCCGAAAGTATGACTCTGGTTAATGTCTCTTTTCCTGTAAAAGTAGTGTCATTGGTCTGTTTGCAGAAAGCATAGGCCGGGATGCAGTTGGCCGGATAGATGTAGAAGCGTTCCGGGTAAGTACCGTTTTTGCCGGCATACATGCTGATGGATGCATTCGAAATGTCCAATACGGTTAGCTTTTTGAATCCGTCCCGTAAATAGCGGAAATCGATGGCATTCAGTTTGCCCTGAAGGGTCAGGTGGGTCACTTCGTTGGCTTCGTTTTCCTTGATTAGTTCTTTCAGTGTGCCGGCTTTGGGCACATAATATGTCTTTTTCTGCTGTGCGGATGCGGTCCATGCGATTCCTAATCCGACAACGATGGAAAGAATGGTCTGTAATTTCATCTTTTAAAATCGTTTTTTGTTTGCTCAAATATAGAAAGATTGTTTGAGTTAGGAGGCACTTTTTTCGTTTTATTGTTACTTTTGTCGGATATTAACCTATTTTTGTTATGGAAGTAAAGCATTGCAAAGGGGAGCAAGGAACAACTTCCCGCACCTGTTTAAAGCGGACGCTGGTCATGGCGTTTGATATTTTGTTGTTCTTGTTCCTGTTTTTATTGGTGTATTCTCTTTTTAGTTTTTTATTCTCTGTTCTCGTGCCGGCGGACGAGGGCAGCATGACTGTCCGTCAGCTTTTATTTATGGCAGACGAACTCTTTTTGTTGTTGGCGGCGGTCTTTTCTTCATGGCTTGTGTTGCGCATTCGCGGTTTGTCATTTTCAATATTGGGGCTGCGTGTGAAAGGGTATTCAAAGGATTTGTGGAAGGGCGCTTTGTTTGCTTTGTCCTTTTATGCACTGAGTTTTGTCATAAGTCTGTTGAGCGGGAGCGTTGAAGTCGTTTCGGTTTCTTTTTCGCTTTCTTCGTTGCTGATGTCGTTTCTATTCTTCGGATTGGTGGCTGTTTTCGAGGAACTGGCACTGCGCGGTTTCGTTTTGGGGCGCATGCTCGAGGCGGGAGTCAACAAATTCGTGGCGTTGTTCTTATCGTCGTTACTGTTCTCTTTGCTTCACTTGGCCAATCCTAATTTTGCTGTTTTACCTTTTATTAATATCCTGTTGGCGGGTGTCATGTTGGGAGCTTCTTACATCTATACGAGGAATCTGTGTTTTCCCATAGCGTTGCACTGGCTCTGGAACTGGTTGCAGGGACCGGTATTGGGGTACGAAGTAAGCGGGAACCGGTTTGGTGAGAGTCTGCTGTCGCTTCGCTTATCGGGAAGCGAATGGATGAGCGGAGGAGACTTTGGCTTTGAGGGCTCTTTGCTTTGTACGATAATGATGCTTGCAGGAACCTTTATCATCATGAGAATGGAGAAGGGAAAATTGAGAATTGATAATTGAGAATGGAGAATGGAGAATTGATAATGGAGAATGACCCGCGGATGAACAGGAAATAACTCTCCATTCTCCATTCTCCATTATTCATTCTCCATTATTCATTCTCCATTCTCAATTATCCATTCATTCCTTTCATTGTAAGCTGTATTCGTTTGCGTTCCAGGTCGATATTAAGAATCTTCACCTGTACGTGCTGATGAATGCTGACTACCTCGTTGGGGTCGGATATGAATCTGTCTGCCATCTGCGACAAATGTACCAATCCGTTTTCTTTGATGCCGATATCCACAAAGGCACCGAAGTTAGTAATGTTGCTGATGATACCGGGCAACTCCATGCCAATCTGCAAGTCGTTGATGGTACGTACATTCTTATCGAATTCGAAGAACTTGATGGGGCCTCTGGGGTCGCGTCCCGGCTTTTCCAGCTCCTGCAGAATGTCCAGCAAGGTAGGCATGCCGACGGTTGGCGTAAGATAACGTTCGGGCTTGATCTTTTTCCGGAGTTCTTTGTTGGCTATCAGTTCTGCTACGCTACATCCTAAGTCTTTAGCCATCTGTTCCACGATGCAATAGCTCTCCGGATGTACGGCTGTGTTATCCAACGGATTCTTTGCATTGGGAATGCGGAGGAATCCTGCACATTGTTCAAAGGCCTTGTTGCCCATCCGGGGAACTTTGAGCAACTCTTTGCGCGAAGAAAAAGGTCCGTTCTCGGTCCGGTAGCTGACAATGTTCTGAGCCAGTTGCGGACCCAATCCGGAAATGTAGGTCAGCAGATGGCTGCTTGCCGTGTTCAGGTTGACTCCCACCAGATTGACACAGCTTTCTACCGTTTGGTCCAGCGATCGCTTCAATTTGGTTTGATCAACATCGTGCTGGTATTGCCCAACGCCGATCGATTTCGGGTCGATTTTTACCAGTTCGGCCAACGGGTCCATCAGCCGTCGGGCAATGGATACCGCTCCACGGACGGTTACGTCGTAGTCGGGAAATTCTTCTCGTGCTATTTTCGAAGCCGAATAGATGGAGGCACCCTGTTCGCTTACGACGAATATCTGTACATCCTGCCTGAAGGCATGCTGCCGTAGGAAGTCTTCTGTTTCGCGGCTGGCTGTTCCGTTGCCGATGGCGATTGCTTCTACCTTATATGTTTCCAGCATTTTTTCTATTTTGGCAATTGCCTCTTTGGGCTTGTTCACGGGCGGGTGGGGATATATGTTTTCGTTGTGCAGCAGGTTTCCCTGGGCATCTAAGCAAACTACCTTACATCCTGTCCGGAATCCCGGGTCTATCCCCATTACTCTTTTTTGTCCCAATGGAGAGGCCAATAACAGTTGGCGAAGGTTTTCGGCGAATACCTTTATGGCCTCGTCGTCGGCCCGTTCTTTGCTCAGGGCTGCAAATTCGGTTTCGATGGACGGCTTCAACAAGCGCTTGTAGGCGTCTTGTACGGCTTGGGCTACTTGCTTGCCGCACGCATTGCTGCTGCGGACAAAGAGATGTTCCAAGCGTTGGGTACATTCTTCGTCGTCAGGGCCGAGGCTGACCTTCAGCAGACCTTCCGCTTCGCCTCGGCGTATGGCCAGCAGACGGTGCGAGCTGCATCGTTTGAGTGGTTCTGAACAGTCGAAGTAATCTCTGAATTTGGCTGCTTCCTCTTCTTTCCCTTTGACAACTTTGGCGGTCAATACGGCCTGTCGGGCAAAGGCGTTGCGTACATTGTTTCGGGCACGTTCGTTTTCGTTTATCTGTTCGGCTATGATGTCGCGTGCTCCCTTCATTGCTTCTTCCACGTTTTTTACTTCTCCTTTCACGTAAGCTTCTGCCCGTTTTTCCGGATTGGGTTCGCGCTGAAGCAACAGCAGGGTGGCCAGCGGTTCCAGTCCCTTCTGGCGTGCTGCTTCCGCCCGTGTCTTACGCTTAGGCTTGTATGGCAGGTAAATGTCTTCCAAAGTTGCACTGTCCCATGTTTCGTCAATGCGATGTTGCAGGTCGGCGGTCATTTTCCCTTGTTCCTGTATGGCATTTACTATTGTTTCTTTTCTTTTGGCCAAATCGTTCAGCTTTTCAAATTGGGTTTGGATAGCTTCAATTTGCACTTCATTGAGGCCGCCTGTCGCTTCTTTCCGATAACGGCTGATAAACGGAATGGTGGCTCCGTCCTTCAATAAGGTCAGTGTCTGTTCGATCTGTTTTTCAGGAATGCTGAGAGTTGCGGAAATTATCCGGGGGAAAGATTGAATCATTGTATAGTGTGAATTTTAGAGGTTCTTTTTTTGCTTGCAAGCGTTAGTAAAATTGAAATATGGGGGTCAAAAGTACGAAAAAAACTTCTATATTTGTGAACTTTAAAAACTTTATGTTATGAAGATTCGTGCATGTATTTTTGTGAGTATGTTCCTTCTGTCGGGGACACTGAGTGCCCAGCATGAAGAAGTAAAATTGAAAATCGTTCAGACCAGCGACATTCATGGCAATTATTATCCCTACGATTTTATTCTCCAGAAGGAGGCTGTGGGCAGCTTGTCGAGAGTACATAGTTTTGTTCAGAAAGAACGCGAGAGCTATGGTGATAATCTTATTCTGTTGGATAATGGAGACATTCTTCAGGGACAGCCTACGGCCTATTACTATAATTATATGGATACGGCTTCGGTACATGTGACAGCCGACATGATGAACTATATGGGCTACGATGCCGGAAATATGGGAAACCACGATGTAGAGACCGGACGGGCTGTTTTCGACCGTTGGACCCGCGATTGCCATTTCCCTGTATTGGGAGCCAACATCGTAGAGGTATCGACCGGTAAGCCCCATTTTAAACCTTACGAGGTGCTGGAACGGGATGGCGTGAAAATCGTAGTTTTAGGCATGATTACTCCTGCTGTCCCTGCGTGGCTGTCAGAGAACCTATGGCAAGGGCTGCGTTTTGACGACATGGAAGAGACTGCCCGTAAGTGGGTGAAGACGATTCGCGAACAGGAGAAGCCGGACTTGCTGATTGGTATGTTCCATGCCGGACAGAACGCGGTACTGATGAGCGGTAAGTACAGAGAGAATGCTTCGGTGGAAGTCGCCCGCAATATTCCGGGGTTTGATATTGTGCTGATGGGGCACGATCATGCACGCGAGTGCAAGAAAATACAGAATGTGGCAGGTGATTCTGTCCTGGTGATAGATCCGGCCAATAAAGGAGTCGTTGTATCGGACATTGACGTAACGCTGCAAATGCAGGATGGCAAGGTGGTGAGCAAGCAGATTGACGGAAGGCTCTCGGCAATGGATGCGTATGAACCAAGTGCTGCGTTCATGAAGCAGTTTGCATCGCAATATGATACCATTCAGCAGTTTGTTTCCAAAAAGATAGGCCGGTTTACAAAGACGATTTCTACTCGTCCGGCATATTTCGGCTCTTCCGCTTTTGTCGATCTCATCCACACGTTGCAGTTGCAGATTGGGCAGGCTGAGATTTCCTTTGTGGCTCCTTTGTCCTACGATACCGAGATTAAGGCTGGCGACGTGTTTGTGAGCGATATGTTCAATTTGTACAAATACGAGAATATGCTTTATACCATGTGGCTTTCGGGAAAAGAGATTCACGACATGCTTGAAATGTCGTATGGGTTGTGGACAGCGCAGATGAAATCGCCTGATGACCATTTGCTGCTGTTGCGTGAAGAACCTCGTGAGGGAGCCGAAGATCGGGCCATGTTCCGTAACTTCAGTTACAATTTCGATTCGGCAGCAGGCATTGTCTATACGGTAGATGTAACAAAACCTGTGGGAGAGAAGGTGAACATTATCAGCATGGCCGACGGTTCTCCTTTTGACATGGGCAAGCGGTATAAGGTCGCATTGAATTCTTACCGGGGAAATGGGGGAGGAGAGTTGCTGACCAAGGGAGCAGGCATTCCTCAAGACAAGCTGAAGGAGCGTATCCTGTATTCTACCGATAAGGATTTGCGTTTTTATCTGATGCAGTATATCGAACAGAAGGGAGTGATAGATCCTCAGGCTTTGGGACAGTGGAAATTCATTCCCGAAGAGTGGACGGTGCCTGCTTCCCGCAGAGATTATGAGTTGTTGTTTGGTCGTTAGAGTCAAGCGGGAGGGTGAATGAAGAAACCGCTTTCCTTTCGGCATTACACGGAAATTCACGGAAAGTTGCGGTGTCTTTCTCCTAAAAAAACATAAAACTGCATTCTGAGTACTACGCTCCCTACGCCCGTCTGGCTTTCAGACACTTACGGGAATAAGTACTCCGAAATCGGGAAACGGTTCCGAATATTTTGCTTTGTTTTGCAGTGGCCGCAGCAATGGTGCTGGCGGCCGGACTATAAAACATGATAGTTGCTATGGAAACATCAACTGCAAAACACGAACCGTTCCTGATTTCCGAATTTCCGGACGTCAGGAGCAAAAAGCCCCGCGACATTCCCTTTGCCTGCTTCATCGGGCGCATACGCGGCGACGACTTCAAGGCGCACACACTGAACTACCGCCGACTGGCCGCGCAGCCGGACCGCAAGGCCGAAGCGCAGGCGGTGAAGGGGCGCACACCCT
>CAJKOW010000042.1 GCA_905201685.1 uncultured Bacteroides sp.
TGACCGCTTACATGACTACGCTTGTCGGGCAGATCGAGGCGGAAGGACGCATCGGAACGGCACACGGCTGACGGTGCAGGTGGAACCATGCGCCATGCGCCTCATCGAGCAGCTGAAGACCGCCGACGAGTCTTCACCCTACCTGTTCCCCTTTATCGACGGTACAGGCAGCGATGCCTACCGCCGGTATCAGAGTGCATTGCGCAACTTCAACGCACGTCTGAAGCGCTTGGGTGCACTGGCTGGCATCCAAAGCAGCCTCAGCAGCTATTGTGCCCGCCACAGCTGGGCCACCATCGCCAACTATCACAACTACCAGCAGGAACTGATCTGCAACGCGATGGGGCACTCATCTGTCAAGGTTACGGAAACTTACTTCAAAAGCCACACCGATGAACGTATCGGACAAATGAACAGAGAAATACTTTCACAGGTATTCCCCGACTGAATCCTGTGACCCGACAGGTTGTAGCGACAGCCTGCAACAGCCGCAAACAGCGGCGTGAAACGACTTTTTGTAGAATATGTGAGGGTAGAGAAGGTTCTGTTACTTCGTAGGTAACGGAAGTATTTTTCTAATGCCTTAGATATAAAAGGAAAAATACCCCAAAAAAGAATCAAGGGCTGAACCTTCGGGGCTACTTTGTCTCCATTCTCGGCTAAAATCTGGAGATTCGCCATGCCCAAACAGTCCGTCTTTTTTAATATCGAAAAACAAAAGCTCCGTTTCACATGCCTCCAATTAGGCATAAGATGCCGAATAACATAAATATTTAAAAAGAAGTTTCGCGTTTGCAAGTTTCTTGTACGCCTCGCAAGCGACACTTGTACGGCTCGCGAGCGACACTTGCATCGCTCACGAACAACACTTGTGTGGCTCGCGAACAATGCTTGTTATCTGGCCGGACAATACTTGTTATCCTGTCGGACATTGCTTGTTACCCCTCCCAAGATTGCTTGCCACCTTCTGCAGCATAACTACCTACTTTAGCCGGCTAAAGTAGATGTTTGCGTTCGCCAAGTGCCTCTTCAGGCAGGTGAAACATGCACCTTGCAAATGACACCTATTAATATATAGCTCAAATTGCAGTTAGCAAGCAACAAGTTGACGGGTAAACAAGGCGTTTGTAGCAATCCGCGTCAAAACGGCACTTTATCAGGCAGGACATTCCGGTCTTGTAGCCTTGTTGACTGAAGCCTTTTCAACTCATAAGTTAAGAAGCTCTGAATTTGCCTTCACGCCTTCACCGGCTTCCATCTTACTGACAGACAGCGAGATGCGGTGAAACATGATCTTTCACCACACCTTTCACCACATGCTTTCACCGTCCCAATGCCGACATGCCTCTGTCCGCATCCCGTTCTTTCGATATCTTTTGCGACCTGTATTGTAAATAGCCGATACAAAGGAGAATGTGAAACTGATCCTCCATCCTTGTTCCCCAAGGCTCATCTTTCACCGTAACAATCTGTACAATAAACAGTTACGATAAAACATCGCCTTCTAAACCGCATACGCGTCCCCTTTCGGGGATGAAATGTCAAAAAAACAGCCTCTTATGCAGCCACCCGGGCAACGACAACAGGCAGCAGACCTTTCAATCCTCGAATCCAATGAAGAGAAGTGATGCCTCTTTACAACGTACTTTATCTGTTATTTGTATTTTTCTGCATATTTATGTTAATTAAAAATGTTAAATTGTCACTTTTATTTGTGTATATGTAAAAATAAAGCGTCATTTGCAAAAAATATGGAAACACCCGTTACCTACGAAGTAACAGAAGAACAAAACAACATCCAGATAAAGAAAAAGATTGTGTTATGGGCATAAAAATAGTAAAACAAAGCCTGACGCTTTGCCTACTGTTTGTTAGCATTTCTCTCTCAGCGCAGAACTGGGCGGTGAAGACAAACCTGCTGTACGACGCTACCACGACCATCAATGTGGGAGCGGAAGTCGGCTTGTCCCCCAAATGGACACTCGACCTCTCGGCCAATTTCAACGGCTGGACCTTCGGCGACAACAACAAGAAGTGGAAGCACTGGCTCATCCAGCCTGAACTCCGCTACTGGCTGTGCGAACGCTTCAACGGGCATTTCTTTGGCGCCCACCTCGTAGGAGGAGTATATAACCTGAGCAACCTCGACATGGACTTCAAACTGTTCGGCACCGACTTCGGCAGCCTGAAAGGCCATCGCTACGAAGGCTGGATGACGGGCATCGGCGTGGCCTACGGCTACCACTGGATGCTGTCGCGACGCTGGAGCCTCGAAGGAGTCATCGGCTTGGGATACATCTACACCCGAGCCGACAAGTACCTCTGTCCGCGATGCGGCGAACAGCTGGAAGACAACGAGCCGCACCACTACTTCGGACCTACCAAAGCCGCACTCAATCTGATCTATGTTTTCTGATACATAATAAGGTGGAATTCCGAGATACGCGGACGACACGGAAAAGACGGACGGACACGGATAACCACCTCGAAAAAAACAACAGACTAAAAAAACTGCAAACTAAATAAACGCCATTCATACACATGAAACGAATCGTCTTCACATACAGCATCTTGTTGGCAACCCTCCTCACCGCCCTGCCCTTGGCTGCCCGGCAGCCCCTGCAAAGCGGAGCGGCGGTAGAAGCCACCGACGTCTGCCGCCTGCGCGACAGCGTCATCATCACCATGCGGCTCGACCTCTCGGCCATGAAGGTAGAGTCCAACCGCTCTGTCGTCCTGATTCCCCTGCTCGAGGCCGACGACAAGCGCATTGCCCTGCCGGCCATCGAGGTCATGGGACGCCGACGCCAGCTCTACTACGAGCGCAACGGACGCCGCCACTATGCCGACACCCCGTGGCGCATCATCCGCTACGATCGCAACGGCGCCACACAGACGATAGACTACCGCACCTCCCTGCCCTACCAACCTTGGATGGACACCGCCCGTCTGGCCGTGACCGAAGACCTTTGCGGCTGTGGCGAAGTGCAGCCGGGCAACCAGCTGACGCTGCAGCAGGCCGACATCGCCTTTCGTCCGCAACTGGCCTACATTGCTCCCGAAGTGGAAGTGGAGAAGCGGCGCGCACTGAGCGGCGAAGCCTATCTGGACTTCGTGGTGAACCGCACGGACATCAACCCCACCTACCGCCGCAACCCCGAGGAGCTGGCGCGCATACATGCCTCCATCGATACCATCCTGCACGACCGCGACTTCCACATCACCCGCATCACCCTGCGTGGATATGCCTCGCCCGAAGGAACTTATCGCAGCAACACCCGTTTGGCCGAAGGCCGCACCGGGGCGTTGAAGACGTACGTACAGAGGCGCTACGGCTTTGTCGATACGCTGTTTGTCACCGACTTCGTGCCCGAGAACTGGGAAGGCCTGCGCCGCTACGTGGCAGGCAGCACGCTGGCCGACCGCGACGGCATCCTGGCCCTGATAGACAGCGACCGGGAACCCGACGCCAAGGAGCGCGCCATCCGCAGCCGCTACCCCAAAGCCTACGCCACCCTGCTGGCCGAGTGCTACCCCGGCTTGCGCCGCACCGACTACCGCATCGACTACACCGTGCGCAGCTTCAACGTAAACGAAGCCAAAGAAGTGCTCCGCACCCGCCCGCAGAATCTCAGCCTCGACGAGATGTTTGCCGTGGCGCAAACCTACGAGCCGGGCAGCAACGACTTCAAGCAAGTGTTCGATGTAGCCGTACGCATGTACCCCGACAGCGAAGTGGCCAACCTCAACGCCGCCTGTGCCCTCTTGGAGCAGGGACTGACCGAGCAGGCACAGCCCTACTTGGACAAGGCTGGCAACAGTCCGCAGGCAGCCAACGCCCGCGCCGTATCGCTGTTGCTGCAAGGCCGCTACGACGAAGCCCTGCCGCTGCTGGAAGAGGCTCTGCAAGGAGAAGTGAAGGAGGCGGAGGAGAACAGGAAGATCGTTGAAAATGAAGAATGAAGAATGAGGAATGAAGAATAATATAAATGAGTCCATTTTAAAAAGTACACTTTTTGCCTTAGAGTATAACGTAATTGTCATTCTGTCATCCTGAACGTAGTGAAAGATCTCCTTCGAAAGCTACGTGATAACAGATCCTTCACTCCGTTCAGGATGACAGAGCAAAGTAGACTCAGGAATGACGCAGAACGGTAAAGGGCTAAGGGTAAAACCAAGGTCAACAATTCACCCTAAACCCTCAACCCTCAACTCTCAACCCTAAGTCCTTAAAACAAAACAAAGTAGATCAAAACAAATAATTATTAACTCGATAAATAAGTAAAGATTATGAAAAAGATTTTTAAAAACATGGCTTGGATGCTGACTGCCACATTGGTGATGGCGGCTTGCTCCGATTCGCTGGATGAAAGTGACAGCACTGGTCAAGGACCGCTTACCGGTGAAGGGTATGTGAAAGTAGCAATTAATATGCCTACTACGAGTGGTAACTCAACCAGATCTACCGATAATGATGAAGATGATGCAATTGTTGATCTTGAAGACGGTGAAACCAATGAATATAACGTAGAGAATGCCATTCTTGCTTTCTTTAAATGTAAAACTGGCCAAACTCCTGAAACCGAGGCTACATTTGTTAAGGCTTATGCTTTAAGTAAAACTGATTTAGCAATCTCAGGTTCTACAGAAACTCCACAAGTGACAGAACAAGTATCAGTTATTACTGAAGCTCCTAAAGTTGACAATACCCAAGAACAACTTTATGTACTTGCGATATTAAATTATAATAGCTCTTTATTTGCAACTAACAACGGTGCTTTAACAGTTAATGGAAGCACTGTATCAAAACTTTCTGATTTACAGAAGAAAATCTCAGCTTCAATAACAGGAGAAACACTAACAAATGATAAGTTTGTTGACAACCTTACCGGTGGTAGTTCAAGCACTACTCGAAATCAATTTACAATGACAAATGCTCCTTTGTCTGACAAACCAGGAAATTCTTCTCAAACGATTTCAGATGCAAAAGCATATACTTTAGTGCCTGTCACAGTTTATGATACAAAAGCTCAAGCCATAAATGGTGATGTAGCTAAAATCTATGTGGAAAGGGTTGTTGCGAAAGTTACGTTGAAATTGGGAAGTACTCATCAAGTTAATGGGAAAGACAAGCAAATTAAAGTTACTGAAGCAGATGGGACAGAAACAAAAGATATTGTAGAAATAACCGGCTGGTGTTTGAATGTCACAAACAATTCAACCAAGCTGGTGCGTGATGTAACAGGCTTTAAATCTGACGGTTGGTTGTCTACAGCAAATCCAAATGATAATGCTGTTGAGCGCTTTGCTGGAACAAAAGGAATCAATGCTTCATTTGGTATTGATGGCGAAAATAGTTATTACCGTATCTATTGGGCTCAAGATTGTAATTATGTAGGTACAGGAAATACAGATCCCACGACTGTGAATACAGATTTTACTACCTATTATACTATGGATAATGGCACGGTCACTCCTCAAGCGCCAACTTGGAATAGTAATCTTGCAACTTCTACAGCTGACAATGCTTGCTACTGCCTTGAAAATACGATGGACTATAACCAGCAGATAGATGACCGCACGACAGGAGTTCTGATAAAAACGGACTATTATACATACTTCAATGGTGACACTGAAGCTCAAAAAAGAAGTTTTTTTATTTGTGGAACAAGTTCAACTAAGTATCCTGAAAAACAAGTAGGAGGTGGCTCTACTTCAAGTGGTACAGATGCCTTTGTTGATTATGTCATGAAGGAAGCAAACAAGTTGATAACTAAAACAGAGTACCAGTTTACGACAAATGAGTTGCAAATAAAAACTTCTCTGGCTTCTGGAACCTATACGAATGTTGCAGACGTGTTCACTTTTAATGCAACTAGCGATGAACTTACAGCACAACAAGCTGCAGTAAATACAGTAGTAGGTGGTAGAATTTCTTATTATAAGGATGGAAAGAACTATTACTATTCTTCATTAATACGTCACTTCAACGATGATGAAGGAGTGGAAGTACCTGCTGCTGGTGTTACATCGGTCAATGACTATACACTAAAACATTTAGGCCGTTATGGTGTAGTACGTAATAACTGGTATGAAATAAGTATAAACTCTGTTAGTGGTCCTGGCGATCCTACAATCGTTCCACCGGGCGGTAACCCTGATGATGAGGCAGAAGGTTACATCAACTGTACCATCAACGTCCTCTCCTGGGCGAAACGTTCACAGGGTGTAGATCTGTAACATAATGTGTGAGGCTGTGCCTCGTATTCACCACAGATTACGCGGATTATCACAGACGGACGGGAACCGGACAATCCGAAGTTCAAGAACAAATCTGTGTCAATCCGGGAAATCTGTGGTGAATAAACACACCTCGCCATTTACCTGAATAAAGCGATAAAAACAACTTGACAAGTATTTAGTTCTTTAGTTTTCTGAGTTCGTAAGTCATTGCCTTATTACCACTTTAAAAACCAATCACACAATAACTTAAAAACTCAAAAACTCAAAAACTAACAAACTCATTTACTTATGAACCATTGTGCCAAACATATACTGAAGGCAGGCTGGCTGGCAGGCTTACTGCTGGGCTTGTCCGTTACGTCGTGTACCGACCTGATCTTCGACAATCGTGACGGGTGCGAACGGGGCGTGTATGTCAACTTCGTCTATGACTACAACCTGCATCGTTCCGACCTCTTCGCCGACCATGTGGGCGAAGTCACCCTCTACATCTTCGACGAACAGGGCAACTACATCGACAGCCTTACCGAAGCCAACGACGACGAGTTCCAACCCCTGCGGGAGTATGGCTACAACATGTATCTGGACCTGCCCGACGGAAAATACCGCTTCGTGGCACTGGCACATCAGCGTAAAAGCGACGACCAACTGCGGGGCAGCTTCCAACGTACGGAAATGAACGAGAGCAGCCGCATGGAAGACCTGCAGATAACCCTCGACCATACCCGTCTGTACGACGGCGCCGGACTTGTCAACCACCAGGGCGAACCGTTGGATACCATTTGGCATTCCATATCCGACCAGCCTGTCGAAGTGCGACAAGGGCAGTATGCCTATCACACCCTGTCGTTGGTCAGAAACACCAATTACATCAGTGTCACCCTGCGCGATGTGGACGACCCCGCAGCGATGGACATCGACGACTACAACCTTTACATCACCGGCGGCAACATCCGGCTGAACCATGACAATTCCGAAGACTCCAGCATCAAGGCCCTGTGTACACCTTATGTCACGTGGAATACCCAAGACCCTGATGTCAGCAGCCGCACGACGGCCATAGGAAACATGGGACATGCCGACTTCATGACCTCGCGCATCTTTGCCCACGACGACATGGCCGACGACGAAGTATTGGTAGTAGAGCACAAGGAAACCGGCAAACGGGTCATCGAAGTCAACCTGCCCGACCTGCTCAGCCGCCTGTGTAACTACGACGAGCTGCACCGCTACTCCCGCCAGGAGTTCCTGGACCGCGGCTACGACTACGACCTCTCCTTCTTCCTCTCCGGCGGCAGCTGGGTATATGCCAACGTATCGATCGGGGTGTTAGGATGGAGCAAACGGATACAGAATGTAGATTTATGACAAGAAAGGTGATATATGCGTTTTTGTCTTGCTTCGCCTTGTTGCTGACAGGCGGATGTCGAGAACAGGATTGCGTGGAAGAAATCGACACTTCCCACGCAAGAAACTCGCTATATCTCAACCTGAGCCTCCGGGTGAACGACGGCAGCGGTGCCGTCAGCAGAGCTACCGATGAAGGTATCATTCTCGGAACTGACGAAGAAAACGCTATTCACTCTCTTTATATATATCTGTTCAATTCAGAGACCGGTGATTTGGTCTATTGGGCAGACATTACCAACCTCTATCAAGCCGACAACACGAAAACGTATGCCATCAAATTGCAGGATATAAACTTGCCGGAAAAGGTGAGCATATACCTGGCTGCAAACCTGACCCGCCAGCAGGCGGAAAGCATTAAAAGTCCGACAGCCTCCTATAAAACCGATGCCACATCCTATACAAGAGCCATTAACGAGTTTGCGCCTTACGAATTTATGCCACAGCTTGGAGTGACAGGTATTAGTAAGCGTGACATAGGCATCGCCATGACCGGACAGGCGGTTTCGGGTTCGGGTAAAATATTTGACATTCATGGCTATACTTCGCCTGACAATCCGCTTGCCTTAACAGTTGATTTGAAACGAGTGGTAGCCAAAGCATTGCTTACGGTTGATGCAGCAACTACTGATAATATGAATGGATATGTTCCAGATGTAGCTTATGCAGTAATCGCTTCTAAAAATACCAACAAAGGCTGGGTACGCATCAGCGACATCTATTATTTCCCCAACGGAACCAACAAAAGCCTGTATTGGTTTGAACAAGAGAACCATAAAGATCCCAATTCAGACCTTACATATTATATTAGTTCTACAGAAAGCGATACCGAACTTGCATTGAACACCGAAAACTATCAGAAAGATTTTGTGTATTACAACCAGGCGGAACAATATAAACTTTATTATGCTTATTATCAGGCTCAGAAGTTTGATCAGGAGACTGACAAAAATAATAGTTACACAGCCGGAATGTATTTCCTTGAAAATACATTTACTATACCGGATGAATATGATTCGCAGTTGGAAGCCTATAAGCTCGCCCTCCCGATGGTGACAAGCATATCCATCGCCTTGCGCTATACTCCCAAAGAGATTTATGTGGAAAAGGGACTGTATAAACATTTAGAGGAAGGAGAGGGAATGTCGGCAAGCGAAAGAGAAAAATGGGCGAATATGAAAACTAAGTATGGAGAATGGAAAAAATTTGAAGATGAGACTACTGCTTCAGACAACGTAAAGAACATCATATTTGCTACAGAGGCTGATGCCCAGTTCGTACTCACCATGTCGCTCAAACTGAATAAGGCCTATATCTCTTCCACGGAGTATGGCAACCAGGTGACGAACGGTACGTACAGCGGTAGCAAGTTTCCGGACAATACTTTCTTTGCTTTTACGCCAGAAACAGATACCGATGAGAGTTTTCTGTATCATTATTATACCTACGGTGCCCGGCAGAACATAACGAATCCCATCTATTATGTGCCTTACGTAGGCGGGTGGGCTTATTATTATACTTACTTGGATGGAGATTCTACGGATTTTGGAGACGGAACAAATACACAGAAGGCGGTATATAGTGATTCGCAAGTAACAAGAAATACATACTACATTCTGAAACTGAACAAAATAACCCGATTGGGAGGGTCGAAGACTGACCCCAACAACATCCAGGTAAATACAACCGTGGTTCCGTGGAAGAAAGGCGGTAGGCTGGATGTGGATTTGTGGTAAGCTTGAATGAACTAATAAAAAGAACGAAAATGAAACAGAATGTTCGATACCTGCTATTCCTGCTGTTCGTGCCGCTACTGGCGGCTTGCGACCAGCCAACCGACGCATCGCTCTCCTTTACAGATGTGCCCATTCGGGTCAATACATCCGTAGAGGGAGGGGGCAGTACGTATGCAGTCGGCGATGAAGAGGCGTGGGTGGGCGAAGAACTGCCTGCCAAGCTGTTCTTCTGGTATGAGGGTGATTTTAAGAATGAAACAGATAAACTATTGGCTGACAATGACGGAAATAAACCTACCCCTTATTTCACCTACCTGATGAACGATGCAATCACCTCGTTCAGCTTCGCGGACAGCCGCTGGCTGGATACCGGGCATCCTTATCCGGAGAATACGGCTGTATATGCCACCGGCTATGCGCCCCGCACCCTGCTGAAGGAAGACGCAACATCAGGATTCAGAAAACTGACCGTGACAGAAACGGATCTGCAAAAGGTGGCGCACTGTGATTTCCTGTCCTGTGATGCCCGAAGCGAACAGAAAGGCAGTTTTGAACATCCTTTTGGAAATACGGCAAACAATGAACTGCAGTTTAGACACCTCACTTCCAAAATCCTGGTCTATGCGTCCCGACACGAGACCATTACCGGGCAAGTATATGTCAGAAAGGTGCAGGCTACTTTGAAACTGAATAATGAGAATGAAAAGTTTCATGTGCCTAAAGAACTTACATGGAGCAATTTAAATGAGAAAAATCCGGATGGAACAGATAAATGGGGCTATCAGGTAACAGAATATCAGAAACTTGAAAATGGTTTAACCTTTCAAGACAATACCGACGATATGATTATGGTGTTGCAGGATAAACGAATAGACTCCTGTTACGTCTGCCAGCCGTCTGATGTAACGACCACTGCCGTTGCCGTTGATCTGAGCGTAACAGCCGAATACTCGTATCGACAGGACTTTAGTTCGCCCTATGAATTTACATGGAGCGGAACCAATCTGCCCATCAAGGCAATTAACGATAGTGGACAAGCAACTGATGAATACATAACAGCATTTAAGCCCGGTTATGTGTACGAAATATATCTGAAGTTCTATAAAACCGGGGTGATTGTAACTGCTAAGGAAGTGGAATGGGAAGACGGAGGTATCCATTATGTACCGGTCTATCCGCCCGGTAATTCGTCCGATGATACTCCGCCCGGTACTTGACAAACAGATGAAAGGAATGCGTATGATGAAAGGAAAGAATTTTTATACAATCCTGCTGTGTGCCGCCCTGATGGTGGCAGGCACGGCGGCGTGCTCGGACGATTGGCTGTCTGGGGCTGATAATTCCCACGACTCCTCGGAAGAAGGACAAGTGGCTGCTGTCAAACTGGAGGGCAACGGGGAAGTAGTCTCCCGAAGTGCTTTTCAGGCAGGGACTGCCTATAGATTGGTGATGTTTACCAAAGGTTTTGAGGCAACAGATACATCTAAACCAGTATTAACGACCGATTCTGTACTCAGGTATAATGGGTCAGCTACTGAGACCCCTTTGGGTATGGGAACGTTTCAATATCTGGTTGTTAATGATAAAACACATAATAATAATGACTGGTTCGGATTCAAGTCGCTGGTGGATGGTGAGAACGGCAGACGCTCCATCAGTTTCTATGGCTTTACCTATGGGGAGAAGGTAGAGAATCCGAATCCTGATACGTATTTGACATTTGATGAGACGAACAACAATGAGTATAAACGTACAGAAGTGGTCAATGAAGAGACCGGCGAACTGAAAGACCTGATGTGGGGCATCCTTGTTGACCAGAACGACGCCACTGCCAAGTTCCCGTGTGAGATTCCGTTCCGCCATGCTTTCTCCCAACTGGAATTCAAAGTTTCTCAGTTAGCTTCAGAAAACAATCCAGAGGTAGGTATGTATAATTTGGGCATCGAAAGCATAGCGGTGACCGATACATACCAAAGCGGGACAGTGGATTTGTTTACGGGAAAGACGACACTGAATGGAGCACAGTCAGAGAGGCCTTTATCCAACATGGCCACAAATTATAATGTTGGGGAATATATCAGCGTAGACACCCCGGACAGCTTAGGTGCCATGATTGTCTTTCCTTCCGCTAAAGAGTCGTTAAGCGATGGCGTGGATAAATCCATTGGTTTGAAGATAACCTTGAAGGGAACGCTAAATGAAGTAGAAAAACTGGTAGGAACGGGCAATGCTACAAAGTCATCGTCAGGTGACTATTATACCGGTGAATATATTGTAAAACAAGTGTATAGCAGTGTATATGGGGGGAATGATCTTACAAGTGATGGTTCCATTGCAGCTTCTCCACTTTATCTGCAGGCAGGCAGTAAATACACCCTGCACATCGTGCTGATGGAGGACCAGGTACGGGTCGTAACTGTTGTACCCAGCAAAGTGGAATGGTTGCCGGGGGAAACAGACGATAAGGGAAATACCTTTTCTACCGAAGTCGTAGGCCAGCCCATCTTCTTTGACAACACCATGTGGATGGACAGAAACTTAGGAGCAAACGAAGCTGACCCGGGAGGTAACTATAACAAGACCATCGGGTATTATTATCAGAACAATCGGAATATTCCGTATTGGCCGTATAAAATTTCCAGTTTTCAAGATTTAAATACGAAAAGACCCACACCAGAAGACCGTTATTTGGATGATTTTTCTACTTTTAGTAAATGGGGTAATCCCCAATATAAGGTTTATCCTGTCATCGATGAAACGGTAATGAATAGTGACCCACATAAAACTAAATGGCGCATAGGTAGTGATAATATAAATCAGAAGTCATATTTTACAACACTCCAAAAAACGATTGATAATAGTGGTTCATATATATTTTTTTCTGGAAATGCAAATATTCCTTGGAGTAATAGGAGTAATAATAGTTGGGAAGAACGCGATAATCAACCCGCGCCTCCCGGGTATGCTTTACCTACACAAGAACAGTTTCAAAGTATATTTCCTACTACTGTTTTTGCAGGAAATATTACATTTCTTAAGATGTATGATACAGGAACAGATTGGAATGGTGAGACATCAATGGATGGGTCACAAAAGCAAATAAGACTTTGTGTTCCTTTTTACAAGGATACAGATAATAATAATGCAGATAATAACACGGTTTATTATCGTAAATGGGAATCTCTTCAAGATCCAGGGGCATCTCCGGGTGAACAATCCTATTATTATAATAATTGGGAATGGGAATATCAAGGACCACATTATTATAGGGATAAAGAACCTAATGGAGATCCGTCTGCGGGTTATTGTTCGGTGTATATTATAAGCCGAATGTATGAAGATGAAATAGGAAAGATTTCAAATGAGGAATATAGAACTAAAGAATGGGGAACTATCTATGGAATAAAAAAAATAGGGACTACAGAAGCTTATCGGATGAGATGGAAGGTAAAAAATGCAGATAAAACCGGAACGGATCCACGATTATATGTAGAAGTATGTATGTACAGTTGTACGAAAGATGATAATTTAACGCTAGATAATTATAGGAATTATGACTGGACTCATCCTGTTTCTCAGATGTTTTTCCCGCTATGTGGGGAAGTAGAAGGAAGAAGTAATACGTCTAATAATATTTGGGTTGGTGCAGGTTTTTCATCGTATGGTTCGGCCGTACTTTATGCTACTGCTACAGGAGATGCAGCCCTGCACATCAAAATAACAGGAGATAATCCTCAAAATCAGTATATGTCTGTAGTTAGCAATGAAGTCCAAACCAATGCGAAGCAAATCCGCCTGGTAAAAACGCAAAATTGACAAAGAAGTATGTGGAAAATAGAACGAAATAAGAAGATGTGGGAAATGGCCGCCTGGTGCTGCATGCTCTTAGGATGGACAGCCTGCGACAACGATGCCGCTGCGGACAAGGTGCCGGGTGACGGCCTTGTACAGATACAGCCGGTGCTGTCCGGCAGCCTGGTGGCCGATGGATTTAGCACCATGACCAAAGCTGTAAACTTACCGGAAGATCATGTAATAGTACCGTTGCCCGAAGGAACAACTTTATGGATTATTGCAGAGAAGTTGGATGAAGCAGGTAAGGTGACTTCTACTTCTCAAACTGCCTATGTAGTAAAAGAAGTGAGCGAGGGAACAGGCGTAACATCGCTGTATCCCTGCGAAGTGGATGCCGATGGGAAGGTGGTTTCGGTGGATGGAACACCGATGTTCATATCGGAAGGAACCTATAAATTTTGGGCGATATCGCCTGCCCGGGAATTGAAGGATGGCAATACCTTAAGCGTAAAGAACGGAGAGGAACTGCTGGCTACAGACGACAGGTATGTAGAAACCGCACCTACTGAGATTACAGTTTCTGCCAACTGGACTGATGAGGATAGCCGGATTGAAGTCATCAGGCTGAACCCTTTGTTCAATCAGACAGCCCAACTAAAGTTTACCATTACTTCCGAAGCTAAATGGATTCACAGTCTGGAACTGCTAGCAGCAGGCGTGGAATACTCGGGACTGCAGGAAGAAATGGAAAACAACTGGAGTCTGACAAACCACCTACAGACCGACTTTGCCATGAAGAACGGTACATACCGGGAAACGGAATGTGTGACAGGAAAGAACAGTGATGGTACCCATTACCTGGAAGTGACAACCCCTGTTCTGCCGGTTAACGCCATTGCCACTCCGGTGGTGGTGCTGTTCAATGTGCTGATAAACGGAGTGCCCAGCCCGTTCAGCATCATGCTGACCGAGAAGAATTTTCAGGCAGGATATTCTTATCATTACAAAGGAACCGTCAAACTGCAGGATGGTGTAGCGGTCATCGTATGGCAGTTTGTGGAATGGAATATGGATGTAGTATTTGATTAACTGTGTTTCAAAGAAAGAGGATATGAGCAACTATTTCAAGAATCTGGTCTATGCCTTAACGGTCTGTCTGCTGGCGGCCTGCGAACAGACAGTGATGAACATGCCGACGGAACCGGGCACATGGACCATTGCGGCAGGCCCCATGAACGATTATGGCGGGACAACCCGCTCTTCATACACCATGTGGCCGGAGGAGGAAAACTGCATCAAGACACTCGCTTTCTTCCAGTTCGACCCCGAAGGGATGCATACCCGTAACGAATTGTATAACTTCCGGAATTTTGCTACTGAAGACAACCCTAATGGTGTGTTGCAGGCTTCCATTTCGGATGTCAGTTTCAAGTCGTACAATGCGAACAATACGACCATCTGCGTGGTGGCCAATGTGACGGAACAGGATGTGAACGAGTTTTATAACCAATATACCACCAGCACATCGACCCAAGTGCGATTGGACGAGTTCAAGGAATGGACCCATAAGTTCCAATATAAAGAAGATCCCGATTCACTGGGACATCTGAAACAGGTGTGCATGTTCGGTTATTACGAAGGAACACTGAGTGGAACGGAACTTCAACGACTGATTTTGGGACGTCTTTGCAGCCGTATCGAGATAACACTGCAGGCTGAAGATAATAACTATTTTTCTTCGGGTGTAAGTTTCGAGTTCGACAACGTTCCGACCGAGGCCTATTACTTTTCTACCGGAGTGGGAGTAACCGATACACAAGAGGATAAACAATTTGGAACGACCGTTTCTTCGGTAACAACCGAGAAGCAGATGTTCTACTTTTACATGCCCGGCAATTCGGCACAGACCGAGGAGGCTGCATTGAAGCTGAACATCACTTTTGGCGACCAAACCAAGACGGTGACGCTTTGTACGTTACCTCCGAAACAGAATGAAGGGTATGTGGACTATACCATCAACCGGAACAGTATTTACCGCTTCAACCTTACATTAAAGAAAGCCGCCTCAACAAGATGCGGAGAGTGTAAAGGATTGGCATCCTCTGCCCCCGTAGTTGCCTATAACGGAGAAGATACGAAAATTTACTTCTAAGAATTCCATTATAGAAAAATAGAGGACACAGAGTTTCACAGAGGAGGGAAAAGGAGCCCCACCCCAGCTCCATAAGTTGTTTCCGAACATCCCCCAACTCAAAACT
>CAJKOW010000043.1 GCA_905201685.1 uncultured Bacteroides sp.
TGGCATTGATACTCTGGACCAAAGAAGCGTCGGTCGTTTCAAGCGGCAAGATACGGGTTTGGGCAAAAAAGGCCGAATCAGTCAATTCAACATTTTCTGTAGAGACTTTTAACGTTTCTTCTTTCTCAGATTGGCTGCTCTTGTTGGAGCTGCAACTTGCAAGCAGCGCACAGCAAGCAATGAGTGTTAGTAGTTTCTTTTTCATGGTTTTATTTTTTTGTTGCAAATATGAGTAAATAGCAAGAATTGAGCAACAAAACGAGCGTGCAAAAACGTGCATTTTGTCTATTTAGGTAGAAACTGTTGTTGGAAACTGTCTGTTGACATTGTTTGTAAGACTAAAATGCGTATGGTTCAATAGGGTAAAGACATCTACTAACTACTACGCTACGAGTGCAGTAGTTACTGCACTGTGAGTGCACAGCCTACTGCACTATGAGTGCAGTAACTGTTGCACTGTTTTTACATAACTGTTGGCCGATTGTTACACTATTGCTTGATGTACTCTAACAGCTTTTTGTAGAACGTATGTCGGCTCAGTGTGGTGGCTTCGCCCAGGATGACCAATTTCATGCGGCGCAGGAGTTCTTTGTACACGCGGGCAAATTGGTCTGTCAGTTCGTTATGAGGCAGAAGGTTTTGGGCAATCACATTCCGCATCAGTCCTTTGAATAAGAAGGGCGGATAGGACTGGGCCAGCATGTCTGTCCCCTTGACGGCAAGATAATCGTTGCTTCCGCCGCCCATAAATTCCGTTACCCGTATAAAGCTGCATGGCTTCACGGTTCTTTCCTGTTTGTTCACTATCCGGGGATTGGTCTGTAAAGTTAGGTCGTTTTTGTTTGACCCCATGCCTTTAATCTTTATTACTATATATTTACCGTTGGAGCATTGTGTAGGCAAAAACTGTTAGTGATCAGAATTTATTATGTGTGTGTTTATTAGTTAACATTATTATTGTGATATATTGTTTGATTCTGTATATTTGCATCATAGAATCTTTTAAGGTTTTCTTTGTTTGACGTTAATTCTAATAGTGTATGAATGTGAAAGTACTTAGCGTTATTTGTGGGGTGTCTGTAGTTACCCTTGCTGGGTATGGGATTTATAAAAATCAATTGAAGAGAGATCCTTTATCATACATTATGGCTGCTAATGTGGAAGCATTGGCAGCTGATGAAAGTGGTTTTATTACCATAGAATGCATTTATGGTGGTTGTGTTGTAAATCCTTGGTACGATTGCTGGGTGTATGAAATGGGCTTTCCAAAAACATATTGTCCAAATGCTTATGGAGGATATTAATAAAAAGGTTTGGTAAAAATACATCTATAGGGTAGAACCTATGATTCCTATTTCCTTAAAAAAAGGATAATAGCTTTTTAAGCTTATTATTTCAAATATTTGATTTTATTGTTTTTCAATTTGCCAATGCAAGGCTTGTGTAACAGAACAACAAATATGCGGTATTTATATCTTTTTCTTATTTTGGGGTGGTTGACTTGCCAATCAGTTTTTGCGCAACGCATTCCAACAAATGCGGTCATCCGCCCGACAGGTAAGACTACTTATACTGTTTCTGTCCCTAAGGGAAGTGGCTTTGTAGGGTTGTCTCCTCATGAAAAATCGGATTATGTCAAGGTGCGTATTGTGAATGACTCGACTGATGTGAATGTGACAGTCAAGTCATCTTTTTATCGTTACGGAAAACCATACAACCGTGTTGCACATGATGAGAGGATTACCACGGTTTCCTTAAAAAGAAGTAAAGCATTAGTTTTCAATGTCGTTCCGGATGTATTGTCTGATCCAAGCCGTTTGACCCTATTTGTTTATTTCCTTGATGGAACCTCATTTCGTTATATGACGTGTCGGGAAGGATATTCGTTGAAGTATATCAAATATAGGCAAACAGACGGAAATCGTCTCGGTCGTTTCCCTGTAGTATTGGTCTATGAAGATAAAGACAATTCGTTGTCAAATAAGATTGCTTCACTCTATCCTAAGGATAAAGATGGCTATTTAGACGCCAAGTATAGTGACGCTATCCTAAAGATGATAGAAAATGGCATGTTAACATATTATATTGTAAAGTGATGGTGGATATGAAAACTGCGGTAGTAATATTCCTGTTTTTCTTCTGTTTTCTGTTGGCGGCCTGTTCTACCAAGGAAACCTACAACGATTGTAGCACTTTCTCTTTTGAGGATTTCAAAGCAGATACCGTCCTGACGTGTACTCCTGTCGATTTTGACGATCCTGTCATGTTTCCAATGGTATTGGCTGTCAAGGACTCTTTACTGTTTGTACAAAATATAAAAACAGAGTATTTGTTGTCCGTTTATAACCTTAATACTAAAAAAAAGATTAAAGATTGTATGCCTTTTGGTATGGGACCTGAAGAATATCTTCGCATTAAAAATATTCAGATTATAGACACTGTTCTTTATGTGTACGATAGTCAAAAGAGAACCATCTCGCATTATGGCATTCATCATCTGCTTCACAGTGACTCTCCTGAGGCGTTCCGTAGAATTTCGTTGAAGGAACATTTCAATCAGATTGTAAGTTGCGGTGAACAATATGCCGCTATCACCATGAATCCTACTCAAAAACGGGTTAGTATTTTTTCCGAAGATGGAGAGTTCCTTCAAACCTATGGAGATTATCCTCGTATTCATCGTACGTTGTCTCCGGTAGAAAATAATCAAAGTTTTATCTCTGAATTGACCTATGTTCCCGGCAATGGTAACTTATTTGTCTTTTGTATGCAGACGGATTTGATTGAAATCTACAATTTGGATGGACATCTTAAAAAGCGGTTGCAAGGTCCTGATTTGTTTTATCCACATATCAAAGAGGTGCAGTTACAGAATGGATATTCGAAAATAGCTTCAGAAAAGGGGAAATCCAGAGATGCATATTTTACTCCATTGACGGTTAATGACCGCATTTATGTATCTTATTCGGGGGAATATCGCGAACCGGGAAAAATCAATTACATACAAAATGTCTTGGTATTCGATAACGAGGTTAATCCACTGATTAGATATCGATCTCCAAAGCCTATTTTGTGGTTTACGGTTTGTCCTGATACTTATGCTATTTATGCTATTTGTGATCAGCCGGAATATCATATTGTTAAATTGTCCACTCGATAAAAGATTAAACCCTAAAAAAGGTTTACTATTGGATGTACTCTAACAGCTTCCTGTAGAACGCATGCCGGCTCAGTGTGGCGGCTTCGCCCAGAATGACCAATTTCATGCGGGCACGGGTCATGGCTACGTTCATGCGGCGCAGGTCGGAGAGGAAACCTATCTGACCTTCTTCGTTGGCACGGACCAGGCTGATGAAGATGACGTCGCGTTCCTGCCCCTGAAAACCATCTACGGTGTTGATGCTCATCAGGTCGCGGTAGGGGCGGAAGACGGCACTGCCACGCAGCTTGCTGCGCAGGTATTGCACCTGTGCCTTGTAGGGCGATATGATGCCGAAGTCGATTCGCTCGTCCAGAATGCGCTGTCCGCCGATGCGGGCGATGTATTTCTCTAATTCGCAGAGTAGTAGGTCGGCTTCCTGACGGTTGATACGGCCGAAACTTTCGCCTACGAACTCTTCCTTGAAGTCCATTTCCGAGGTGTCAATCCACGAGATGGGTGTGTCCCAGTCGAGGATGCTGCGGTGGCGTACGCTGGGATCGGCCTGCAGTTGGCCGTCGTAGAACCAGTCGGACGAGAAGCGCATGATGGCTTCGTTCATGCGGTATTGCGTGGTGAGCAGGGAGACCGTATCGGGCTTGCGGGCAACGACGGTTTCCATCAGCGTACGTTCCAGTCCGCCGCGTGCCGCTTCGTAACACTTGATAGTGGGCGGCAGTTGCTGGTGGTCGCCCGCCAGAATGACACGGTCGGCCTTGCGGATGGCTATCCAGCAGGCGGCTTCGAGTGCCTGTGCCGCCTCGTCGATGAAGAGGGTGCCGAAGCGGCGGCCCGACAGCACACGGTGGTTGCTGCTGACTAATGTGGAGGCGATGACGTGAGCCGAGTCGAAGAGGTCGGCATTGATCTGCACTTCTAAGGCTGTGGCTCGGTCGCGCAGGCGGGAGATGCGGCTGCGTACGCCTTCACGTTCTTCGTAGGTGCCGCGTCGCGACTTGCCGTGCAGTTGGCGAAGTTCCTTGCGGATGCTCCACAGTTCGGGGTATGAGGGATGAGACTCGAAGCGACGTTCGTAGGTGAAGGACAGCATTTTGTCGTTGACCCGTGTAGGGTTACCGATGCGCAGCACGTTGACACCACGATCCACCAGCTTTTCCGAAATCCAATCGACAGCCGTGTTGCTCTGAGCACACACTAATACTTGCGGTTCGCGGTGCAGCGTTTCGTAAATGGCTTCGACCAGCGTAGTCGTCTTACCTGTGCCGGGAGGGCCGTGGACGATGGCCACGTCGCGGGTACACAATACTTTGTTGA
Organism: uncultured Bacteroides sp.; assembly: GCA_905201685.1. GTDB lineage: Bacteria > Bacteroidota > Bacteroidia > Bacteroidales > Bacteroidaceae > Bacteroides. Next base: position 4,475 of record CAJKOW010000043.1, read on the forward strand.
CGGCCGACTCCTGCGTGCGGTTCAGCCAGGGGAAGCGGACGGGATAGAGTTCGCGGAAACCGGGCTTCAAAGTGCCCAGCAGTGTGTCGCGAAGTTCGGCCAAGCGGTTGCTTTTGGCCCGGAGAACATCGTTCAGTGCCTCGAACATGGTGCGATAGCTGGTTTCGTCGAAGTAGAGCTGCACGCCCAGGCGGTCGGCTCCCTGCACGTCGAGGATGGCACCCGCGCCGGGCATGACGACCACCATGCGTGTGTCGTCGGCATAGCTGACGGTGGCCTGGAAGTTGTAATAGTTGAGGCTGCCGTCCGCCGTCTGGCGGAAGAAGCAGACGGGGCGTCCGTACTCGAACGAGTGCTCGATGTCGGTATCTTCGGTGCGTGTCACTTCCAGCACCAGCTGGTTGAGCGAGTTGTAGTAGCTGCGTCCGGCCGTGGCGGGAAACCAGCACAGGCCACGCTTCACCTTGCGTGCCACGCCCATGGTTTCGGTCTGGCGGCGGAACTCTTCCTTCTCGTATTCGTACTCCATGCGCAACAGCAATTGCTGACGCTGCAGGTGGAGGCTGGGGCTGTTTGTCTCTTTTTCCTGTTTCATGAGTGCAAAGGTAGTCATTCTTTATTTTAATTCGGATAAAACTTATTCCATTGTTTTAGTTTTCACTATATTTGTACGCATAAATGAGACAGTTATGGATGTAGAAAAGTTTCACTTGTTTCTGATAGTGATGAGTGTCGTGGGACTGTTTGTGTTTGTGGCACTCTATTTTGTAAAGGCCGGTTACGGTATGTTCCGCACCTCGTCGTGGGGACTGTCCATCAACAACAAGCTGGCCTGGATGCTGATGGAGGCGCCTGTGTTTGTCGTGATGTTCTGGCTGTGGGGGCGTAGTGGCATGGGCTTTTCCATGCCGGTATATGTGTTTTTCCTGTTGTTTCAGCTTCACTATCTTCAGCGTTCGTTCATTTTCCCTTTCCTGATGAAAGGAAAAAGCCGCATGCCACTGGCCATTATGGTGATGGGCATTGTGTTCAATGTGCTGAACGGAATGATGCAGGCCGGCGGGTTGTTCTATTTTGCACCGGAAGGGCTCTATGACGGCGGTATGGATTACTTCCTGAAACCTCATGCCGTGGCAGGATTGTTGCTGTTCGTAGTGGGCATGGGCATCAACCTGCATTCCGATCATGTCATCCGTCATCTGCGCCGTCCGGGCGATACGAAGCATTATCTGCCTGCCCGTGGCCTGTACCGTTATGTCACTTCGGCCAACTATTTCGGCGAACTGGTGGAGTGGACGGGCTTTGCCATACTGACCGCATCGTCGGCAGCCTGGGTGTTTGTCTGGTGGACGTTTGCCAACTTAGTGCCCCGTGCCGATGCCATCCACAAGCGTTATCGCGAGGAATTCGGCGATGAGGCGGTAGGACGGCGGAAGAGGGTGATACCTTTTATATATTAACTCAGGTCTTGCAAGTGCAAAACTTGCAGAAGTTAATTAGGAATGAAGAATTAAGAATGAAGAATTAAGAATGAAGAATTTATTAACCATTATAATCTATTGGCTTTAACTTCTAACGAAGCACAGCGAAGTGATAACTTCTATAACTTCTTAACTCCTTAACTTCCAACTGGTCATCACAATCCGAAACTCAAGTTATATCTGAATCTTAAAGAAACATAGATAAATGAACTCTAAACTGTTTACCCCTGTAACCATAGGTCCGCTGACGCTGCGTAACCGTACTATCCGCTCGGCGGCCTTCGAGAGTATGTGTCCGGGCAACAAGCCTTCGGAACAGCTACTCGACTATCATCGCTCCGTAGCCGCGGGTGGTGTGGGTATGACGACAGTGGCTTATGCTGCCGTTACCCGTAGCGGCCTTTCCTTCGACCGTCAGTTGTGGATGCGTCCGGAGATTGTGCCTGGCTTGCGCCGTCTGACTGATGCTGTTCATGCCGAAGGTGCTGCGGCCAGCATCCAGTTAGGACATTGCGGCAACATGTCACACAAAAGCATCTGTGGCTGTATGCCCGTAGGAGCCAGTAGCGGCTTCAACCTTTATTCGCCTACGTTTGTCCGTGGCCTGCGTGCCGACGAACTTCCGGAAATGGCTCGTGCTTACGGCCATGCAGTGAATCTGGCGCGTGAGTCGGGCTTCGATGCTGTGGAGGTTCACGCCGGGCATGGCTATCTTATCAGTCAGTTCCTTTCGCCCTCTACCAATCATCGCAAAGATGAATTCGGCGGTTCGTTGGAAAACCGCATGCGCTTCATGGATATGGTGATGGACGAGGCAATGAAGGCAGCCGGCAACGACATGGCTGTATTGGTGAAGATGAATATGCGCGACGGCTTCCGTGGAGGTATGGAGCTGGACGAGTCGTTGCAGGTGGCGCAGCGGTTGCAGCAAAGCGGTGCCCATGCGCTGGTGTTGAGCGGCGGCTTTGTGAGCAAGGCGCCCATGTACGTGATGCGTGGCGAGATGCCCATCCGCACCATGACTTACTACATGAATTGCTGGTGGCTGAAGTACGGCGTGCGCATGGTGGGCAAATGGATGATACCCACGGTTCCTTTCAAGGAGGGGTATTTCCTGGAAGATGCATTGAAGTTCCGGGCTGCGTTGGATATGCCGTTGGTGTATGTAGGCGGACTGGTGGCCCGGCAGAAGATTGACGAAGTGCTCAATGACGGTTTCGAGGCCGTGCAGATGGGGCGTGCACTGCTCAACGAACCGGGTTTTGTGAACCGCATGAAGGAGGAAGAGAATGCACGCTGCTCGTGCCGGCACAGCAACTACTGCATTGCCCGTATGTACAGCATCGACATGGCCTGCCATCAGCGGTTGAAGGAAGAGTTGCCGCCTTGCCTGAAGAAGGAAATTGAACGCATCGAAAGCAGGGGGTAGGCGTATGGAGAAGAAACTGGCTGTAATAACAGGAGCCGACGGTGGTATGGGGACTGAAATCACCCGTGCCGTAGCTCGTGCGGGCTATCGGGTAGTAATGGCCTGCTACAATCCGGCCAAAGCCGAAGTGCGGCGCAGAATGCTGGTTGAGGAAACAGGTAATGCCGACATTGAAGTGCGGGGTATTGACCTGGCTTCGCTGGAGTCGGTAGCCGCTTTTGCCAACCGCCTGCTGGAACAGGGAGAAAGAATCTCACTGTTGATGAACAATGCCGGAACGATGGAGACCGGTCTGCACATCACGGACGATGGACTGGAGCGTACGGTTAGCGTCAATTACGTGGGACCTTATCTGTTGACGCGCAAGTTGTTGCCGCTGATGGGTGAGGGGAGCCGGGTGGTGAACATGGTGTCGTGTACGTATGCCATCGGGAAACTCGATTTTCCCGACTTCTTCCTGCGGGGCAAGAAGGGCGCCTTCTGGCGTATTCCTATCTATAGCAATACCAAACTGGCATTGACGCTGTTTACCATCGACCTGGCGCGACGGGTCAAGGAGCGGGGTATCGTAGTGAATGCTGCCGACCCCGGCATCGTCTCGACCGACATCATTACGATGCACATGTGGTTCGATCCGCTGACGGATATCCTGTTCCGCCCGTTCATCCGTACACCCCGTAAGGGAGCAGCTACGGCTATCAGTCTGTTGCTGGACGAAGAGGCCGGACAGCGGACAGGTACACTGAATGTGAGCTGTCGGCCGAAGCGTTTGTCGGAAAAATATCTGCACCACTGGCAAATGGGAGAGTTGTGGAACCGTACGGAAATAATAGTAGAAAAATGGCTGTAGGCGCTGATGTATATGGAATACGGCCTGACTGTTAATAAAAAAGGGAGTGCTTGACACTCCCTTTTTATATGTAGAAACCGGTTCTGTACCCCGGTATGCTTGCGTATCAGATGGACAATTCGCGCAACACGTTGACCAATTCCTTCTTGATGGGTTTGTCGTTCTTGATGGCTTTGGTGAAGGGCACGTAAACCACTTCGTCGTGTTCGATGCCGATCATGACATTGCGTTGCCCTTCCATGATGGCGTCGATGGCTGCTGCACCCAGACGGCTGGCTAAGATACGGTCGTGTGCGCTTGGGCTACCGCCGCGTTGCAAGTGTCCGAGGATGGTGACACGTACATCGTATTGCGGATATTCGTTTTTCACACGTTCGGCATAGTGCATGGCCCCTCCGGTCAGTTCACTTTCGGCTACCAGCACGATACTGCTGTTCTTCGATTTGCGGAAACCGTTCTTGATGAATTCTTCCAACTGGTCCACTTCTGTGCTGAATTCCGGTATGATGGCGGCTTCGGCTCCGGAAGCGATGGCTCCGTTCAATGCTAAGAAGCCGGCATCGCGTCCCATGACTTCGACGAAGAACAGACGCTCGTGTGAGGTAGCTGTGTCGCGGATTTTATCGACGGCATCCAGAATGGTATTGAGGGCGGTGTCATATCCGATGGTGGTATCGGTACCAAAAAGGTCGTTATCGATGGTACCCGGCAAACCGATGCAGGGTACATCAAACTCCTGAGCGAAGATGCGTGCACCGGTCAGTGATCCGTCACCGCCTATGATTACGAGGGCATCGATGTCTTCTTTCTTCATGTTTTCGTAGGCCAGCTGACGTCCTTCGGGAGTCATGAACTCTTTACAGCGAGCTGTTTTCAGGATAGTACCTCCCATTTGGATGATGTTGCTTACGTTCTGGCTTTTGAACTCCTTAATTTCACCGGTTACCAATCCTTTGTAACCCCTATAGATACCTTTTACCTGGAGTCCGTTGTAGATAGCTGCACGTGTCACAGCACGGATGGCTGCGTTCATACCCGGAGCATCTCCTCCGGAAGTCAAGATTCCGATGCACTTAATTGTTCCCATAACAATCTTTTTTTAGTTAATAATTTGGCGCAAAGATACGAAAAACCTGAGGGTGTGACTGATAATTTACGTTAATTTGCTATTCGATTAGCAACTACTTATTGTCTGTCAGTCTTGCTTTTATCGCATCCGATATTTCTTCCATCAGCCATTTGGGAGTGGATGTAGCACCGCATATCCCAATGGATGAGGCTCCTGTCAGCAGGGCATCGTCTATTTCGTCGGCGCTGTCTATCAGGTGCGAGTTGGGATTGACCTTCTGACATTCGGCAAAAAGCATTTTCCCGTTCGAGCTTTTTTTCCCGCTGACAAAGAATACTAAGTCGTGCGAGGAGGCAAACTTGCGTATGTTGGGGATACGGTTGGCAACCTGACGGCAGATGGTGTCGTAGTATTCGAAAGAGACGCCTGGCGAGATGTGTGCCTTGATGTATTCCACAATGCGGCGGAATTCGTCGAGCGATTTGGTCGTTTGCGAATAAAGGCAAATGCTTTTGCTGAAGTCAAGGTTTTGGGCTTCTTCCAATTTCTCGATGACGATGGCCTTGCCGTTGGTTTGTCCTACCAAGCCTAATACTTCGGCATGACCATTCTTGCCGTAGATGACGATTTGTTTGTCGTCACTGTTCTCTTCCATAAATTCCTGCTTGATTCTTTTCTGCAACCGAAGAACAACAGGACAGGTGGCATCGATGATTTCGATGTTGTTGCGGCGGGCGATGGCGTATGTCTCTGGTGGCTCGCCGTGGGCACGCAGTAGCACTTTGGCGTTCTGTAATCGGCTGAATTCTTCGTGGTTGATGGTTTTCAGCCCCATCTTTTCCAGTCGTTCCACTTCGCGGCTGTTGTGTACGATGTCGCCTAAGCAATACAGGGGACTGCCGCCGGTCAGTTCTTCTTCGGCCTTATGGATGGCAGTTACTACGCCGAAGCAGAAGCCGGAACCTTCGTCTATTTCTACTTTGACCATACTTTCTTTGGGCTTGGTTGGTTTAAGCTTGGGTTATTCGTTCGAACTGTTCTTTCAGCCATTCCTTCTGTTGCGTCAGTGTCAGGTGACTGTTGTCGAGCAGCAGGGCGTCTTCAGCCTTTCTCAGCGGACTCACTTCTCGGTGCTGATCGATGTAGTCTCTTTGCTTTACGTTCTCCAGTATATCGTCGAAACTGACTGTTTCGCCTTTGGCTGTCAGCTCATCGTACCGGCGTTGGGCGCGTATTTCAGGCGACGCAGTAACAAACACCTTCAGCTCGGCGTCGGGAAACACGGTTGTACCAATGTCGCGTCCGTCCATGACAATTCCTTTTTCTTTTCCCATAGCCTGCTGCTGAGCTACCATTGCTTGGCGGACAAAGTCGAGGGTAGCGATCGGACTGACTTTGGAAGATACCTCCATCGTTCGGATTTTGTTTTCTACGTTCACTCCGTTCAGGTAAGTGTCCGGCCTACCAGTTTCAGGGTTCAGCTTGAAACTGATATGGATGTTTCCAAGTTGTGCTTTCAGTTTCTCCTTGTCTATTTCATCCCCGTTGAAGATTCCGTTTTCGATGCTGTACAAGGTCACGGCGCGGTACATGGCTCCGCTGTCGATATAGATATAACCAATCTCGCGTGCCAGATCTTTGGCCATGGTGCTTTTTCCGCATGAAGAGAAGCCATCGATGGCAATTGTTATTTTTTTCATAAGGCTATATATAATAAGGTGTACTTCCGTTTTGGCTTTAGCAAAAATGTTTTTCAGCATTTCGTTTAAAAATCCTGCCAAAGATACGGGTATTTTTAAAATATCTCGTTACTTTTGTAGCACAAAAGCAAATAGAGCTGTCTTAAGAATTAAAAAAATAAAAATGCAAGGGTTATTATGTAAAAAAACACAGCCAAGCGTGAACATTCGTAGGAAAAGTGCTATATTTGCCCCAAATGAGAAACACTAAAATTATTATTATAGATTATGGAAATTAAAAAGACACCTAAGGCAGACTTGGAGAATAAAAAGTCAACTTGGCTGCTGATCGGTTACGTAATTGTACTTGCCTTTATGTTCGTGGCGTTCGAATGGACAAAACGCGACGTACAGGTTGATACAAGTCAGGCCGTAGCCGATGTTGTATTTGAAGAGGAAATTGAAATTCCTATCACCGAACAACCGGAAGTTGTTGCACCGCCACCTCCCGAGGCTCCGTCTTTTGTAGAGACGCTGACAATTGTGGATGATGACGCCGATGTGGAAGAAACGACAATTGCTTCTTCTGAGGAAACTGGTCAGGCAGTAGAAGTCAAGTACGTGCCTGTTGCTGTAGAAGAGGAAGAACCGGAAGAACAAACAATCTTCGAGGTTGTAGAACAGATGCCGGAATTTCCTGATGGTGGTATGGCTGGTTTGATGCAGTACTTGAGCAAGAACATCAAGTATCCGACTATCGCACAGGAAAATGGTACTCAGGGTCGTGTTACAGTACAGTTCGTGGTTAACAAGGACGGTAGTATTGTAGACGCAAAAGTATTGAGAGGTGTTGACCCTTACTTGGACAAAGAAGCACTCCGTGTGATCGGTACCATGCCGAAGTGGAAACCGGGTATGCAACGTGGTAAACCCGTACGTGTGAAATACACAGTGCCTGTAATGTTTAGATTGCAGTAATAGAGTTTATAAAAATAGGAGAGGCTGCTTCGGGCAGCCTCTTTTCATTCTGTCTCCTTCCAAGATTCATAACAATCTATTTACTATGTTTACAGCTTCTGAGCTTCTTGATATGGTTAGGGCGCATATTGCGGAATTGCAATTTACCCGAACTCCCAAAGGATTATACGATCCTGTCACTTATGTTCTTTCGTTAGGTGGAAAAAGAATTCGTCCGGTACTGATGCTGATGGCTTACAATCTGTTTCGTGAGGATGTGAAGTCTATTCTTCAGCCGGCTACCGGTATCGAAGTCTATCATAATTATACTTTGTTGCATGACGACCTGATGGATCGTGCAGACAAGCGTCGGGGAAAACCAACCGTACATAAGGTGTGGAATGACAACGTGGCCATTCTTTCGGGCGATGCCATGCTGGTATTGGCTTATCAGTTTATGGCGCAGTGCCCTTCTGACAAGTTAAAGGAGGTGCTCGATTTGTTTAATCTGACAGCTTTGGAAATATGCGAAGGACAACAGATGGACATGGAGTTTGAACAACGCAACGATGTGTCGGAAGCGGAATATATTGAGATGATCCGCCTGAAAACGTCTGTCTTGCTGGCTGCGAGTTTAAAGATAGGAGCTGTTTTGGGTGGCGCATCCAAGGGAGATGCTGATTATCTGTATGATTTTGGCATTAATCTGGGATTGGCTTTTCAGTTAAAGGATGATTTACTGGATGTTTATGGCGATTCGGCCCGCTTTGGAAAGAATATAGGTGGTGATATTCTGTGCAATAAGAAAACCTATTTGGTCATCAAAGCCTTCGAGCATGCGGATAAGGAGCAGGCGTCGCAGTTGGATGACTGGTTTAACCGGAAAACATTCGATCCGCAGCAAAAAATAGAAGCTGTTACCCGTCTGTACAATCAGATCGGAGTGAGAGAATTGTGTGAAGCCAAGATTGTGGAATACAGCAGACGGGCTTCGGAAAGTTTGCGTCTGTTGGATGTTCCTGCAGAAAACAAACGGGAACTGGAAAAACTGATGGAAGAATTGATGTATCGCGAATCCTGATTTTAATCTTTATTTTATTGTTAGATTTATAAAAGAATGCCTTATCGGAGACTGCCCAATACGGATCAGGCAAGAATACGTGCCTTGAAGGCCGCCATCGCAAGAGCGGATATGTGCAATGGTGATGCCATGGCCATATCGTGGAAGTCGTTGTCGGCGGCGAGGCGTTTTCTTGTAAAATTCGAAGCGGCTCAGAATCGTTATGCGGAATGCTTCGAAAGGCAGTCAAAGGCAGGGCGAAAGCATCAGGCCAACGTGAAGATGGCTCGTTTGTATATCTCTCATTTTATTCAGGTGTTGAATTTGGCGGTGATCCGTTCCGAAGTGCGCTTGTCGCATAAGGAATATTATGGCCTTGATTCGCAGAATTACAACGTTCCCGATTTGACATCCGATGCACAGCTGGCTGTGTGGGGAAAGAAAATCATAGAAGGGGAGGCGCGGCGCTTGTCACAAGGCGGTACTCCGATTTATAATCCGACAATAGCTAAGGTGAAGGTACATTATGATATCTTCATGGATAGCAGCGAACGTCAGAAAGCGTATCAGGAGGCGACCACCAGAAGTCTTGAGGCAGTGGCGTCGATGCGCGGCGAAGCAGATGAACTGATCCTGGATATTTGGAATCAGATTGAAAGAAAGTTTGAAGCAGTCACTCCGAATGAAAAACGGTTGGACTTGTGTAGAGATTACGGATTGGTCTATTATTATCGTACCGGTGAAAAACAGCAAAAGTAGTGCTATGATGAGATTGGTAGATTCACATTCACATTTGTTTTTGGAAGAGTTCTCGGAAGATTTGCCCGAAGTGATGGAACGTGCCCGTAAGGCAGGGGTGACTCATATCTTTATGCCCAACATTGACAGCACTACCATAGAGCCTCTGCTGAAGGTTTGTGCTTCTTACAAGGAGTTGTGTTATCCGATGATAGGATTGCATCCGACTTCGGTTCGAGAAAATTTTCGGCAGGAGTTGGAAGTGGTGCATCGTTATTTAAACGGTGAGGTACCGTTTGTCGCAGTAGGCGAGATTGGAATGGATCTATATTGGGACAAGACTTTCTTGAAGGAGCAGACCATTGCATTTCGTCAGCAGGTGGAATGGGCTTTGGAGTATGGATTGCCGGTGGTAATTCATTGTCGCGAGGCTTTTGAGTATATATATAAGGTGTTGATAGACTATAAAGACTCTTCGTTGACCGGCATTTTTCATAGTTTTACTGGAACCTTGGATGAGGCCGCTCGCATTCTTGATTTTCCTGGATTCTGTTTGGGTATTAACGGTGTGGTTACTTTCAAAAAGTCGGCTTTACCGGCCGTGTTGGCTCAAGTTCCGCTTGATCGTATTGTGCTCGAAACCGATTCTCCTTACCTGACTCCGGTACCCAATCGGGGCAAGCGAAACGAAAGCGCTTACGTGAAAGATACGCTTGTGAAGGTGGCTGAAGTGTATGGTAGGACGATGGAAGAGGTCTCAGAAGCGACTTCTGAAAATGCATTAAAAGTGTTTGGAATGCTCAAATAATGTCCCAGAGATTTTAAAGTTTATTAATTTTGAGACATTATTCAATATAAAACGGGGAGAATGCAACGGAAGAACAAAAAAAAGAATACATTTGTAGCTGAAAACGCGTGTAATTCGCATTTTTTTTGTAATTTGCAGCCGATTTTTAAGAGGCCACGATTGGGAGAGATGCTCGAGTGGTTGAAGAGGCACGCCTGGAAAGCGTGTATACCCCTAAAGGGTAT
>CAJKOW010000044.1 GCA_905201685.1 uncultured Bacteroides sp.
AAACACTGATTATAGCCACCGGGGCAACTGCCAAATACCTGGGGCTGGAAGACGAGAAAAAGTATGCGGGCATGGGTGTCAGTGCCTGTGCAACATGCGACGGCTTCTTCTATCGCAAGAAGTTGGTGGCCGTAGTGGGCGGTGGCGACACGGCTTGCGAAGAGGCTTCCTATTTGGCCAGTCTGGCATCGAAGGTCTATCTGATTGTGCGCAAGCCTTTCCTGCGTGCCTCTAAAATCATGCAGGAGCGTGTGCTGAACAATGATAAGATCGAAGTCTTGTTCGAACACAATGCCGTAGGTCTGTATGGCGAAAACGGAGTAGAAGGCGTGCATCTGGTAAAACGTATGGGGCAGCCTGATGAAGAACGTTACGATCGTGCCATTGATGGATTCTTCTTGGCGATAGGTCACGAACCCAACTCAAAAATCTTCAAACCTTACTTGGATACCGACGAAGTGGGTTACATCCTGACGGAACCCGGTACGCCACGAACTAAGCTTCCGGGTGTGTTCGCTGCCGGTGACGTGGCCGATCCTCATTATCGTCAGGCCATTACTGCTGCAGCCAGCGGATGCAAAGCAGCAATCGAAGCAGAACGATTCCTCCAGTTAGGATAAAAAAGAAAGCAGGCGGCGATGCACTTACAGTGTACAAGCCGTCCTGCTACCTATAACTTTCACAGAGAATAAATGATCGGGTCGTTTTTTTTTCAGTTAGGGAAAAATATTTTTCTAACCGGTTAGCTATATTTTCCTAACCGGAGATGCATTATCCGATCTTACTGATTTTTTTCAGTTTCTCTTCGTCGATGATTTTGATTTTCCGTCCGTCGATGGTGATGAGGCGTTCCGTGGCAAATTGTGAGAGGGTACGTATCGCATTCGATGTCGTCATGTTTGATAGATTGGCCAGATCCTCTCGTGACAGGTAAATACTCAGTGTGGAACCATCTTCTTCCAAGCCGTAACTTTCTTTTAAGAACAACAGCGATTCTGCCAGTCTTCCCCGGATATGCTTTTGTGTCAGGTTGACTGTGCGTTCATCGGCAATACCGAGGTCGATGGACAGCTGTTTGATGAAAAACATAGCCAGATTGTTGTTTTGTGTGACCAATGTCATGATGGCAGTCATTGGTATCAGGCAGATGATGGATGGTTCGAAAGCTGTGGCAGCAGTGACGTAGTCTTCCTTGGCAAAATAAGCACGGTATCCGAAATATTCGACGGGCTTAATCATTCGAATAATCTGACTTCTTCCACCTACTCCGTCTTTGTGTATTTTGACTTTGCCTGTCAACAGGCACATCAGGGAAGTCGGGGTTTCTCCTTCACAATAGATCACTTCGTTCTTCTTGTAATTCTGGAGGGTAAAGTGGTTGGAAAGAAACTCCCGTTGCTCCTCATTAAGAGGCGACCACATATCGGCTATTAGTTCCGGAATATTTATATCTGATAAGTTTATTTTTACCATACTGCTGCAAAACTGTGTTCTACAGCACAAATGTAGGAAGAAAAAATCAAATATTACGCATTTGATATAAAAATGTGCAAGATTTTTGTAAAAACTAAGCTTGTTGACTGAATTACTATAGAAAAATAGGTTGGACACTCCTGCTTTTAGGGGGCGGTATGTCCAACCTATTTGGAAAAAGTGGGAAAAGTACCGTTACTTATTTTGTAAATAAAAGTTCTCTATACTTCGGCAATGGCCATATTTCATCATCTACTTCCATCTCTAAATGGTCGATGTGATCACGGATGCTTGTCAGGTACGGCCGGACATTTTCTTCGTATGCAAATGCCTTGTCTTTGTAGTTGTCCATGTGATTGGCTACTTTGCGGGCTTCTGTCATTTCTCGTACTTGCATTTTGATGGCTGTAACCCTGCGGGAAATCTCACGGATCAGTTCTTTGCGATCGGCACTAAGCACTTCGTATTCTTCGGGCGAGAACGTTTCGCGTAATCCGCGCAGGTTTTCTAACAGTCTGTTCTGGTAGCTGACTGCTGTCGGAACAATATGATTGATGGCCAGATCGCCTAACACACGGCTCTCGATTTGCACTTTCATGGTGAACTTTTCCAATTCTACTTCGAGTCGGCTTGCCAGCTCGGTTTCGTTGAAAATATGCTCACCGATGAGGACGGCTTTCGATTGGTTGTCCATGTAGCGCATCAGTGCTTCGGGCACGTGGCAGATGTTGGTCAGTCCCCGTCGGGCCGCTTCTTGTTTCCATTCTTCCGAATAACCGTCGCCTTCGAAGCGGATGGGTTCGGAGGCAATGATGGCCTCTTTCAGTGTCCGGAAGATAGCTTCTTCTTTACTGATGCCCTCTTCCATTGCTTTGTCGATGGAAGCTTTGAATTCGTTTAGTTGGTTGGCCATGGCTGCATTGATGGCAATCATGGCAGCAGCACAATTGGATGACGAGCCGGCAGCTCTGAATTCAAAACGATTTCCGGTGAAAGCAAAAGGTGAAGTACGATTGCGGTCGGTGGTGTCCAAAAGTATCTCGGGAATACGTTCAATGCCCAGCTTCAGCGTGGTCTTTTCTTCGGCTGTCATCTTGTTGTCGCTTATCTGGCGTGAAAATTCATCGAGGATGCCGCTCAATTGTTTTCCAAGGAAAATGGACAGAATAGCCGGTGGCGCTTCGTTGGCTCCTAATCGGTAACTGTTTCCTGCACTGCTGATAGAGGCACGTAGCAGGTCTTGGTTTTTATATACCATCATCAGGACGTTTACCAGAAATGTGAGGAACAGCATGTTGCTTTTCGGATTCTTACCGGGAGCAAAAAGATTGATGCCGGTGTTGGTACAGAGCGACCAATTGTTGTGTTTTCCGGAACCGTTGACTCCGTTATATGGCTTTTCGTGCAACAAAACGGCAAAATTATGTTTCCGTGCTATGCGTTTCATCAAATCCATGACCAGCTGATTGTGGTCATTGGCAAGATTGACATTTTCAAAGATAGGTGCTAATTCAAACTGATTGGGGGCAACTTCGTTGTGGCGTGTTTTTACGGGAATGCCTAATTTATGGCATTCTATTTCCAGCTCTTTCATGAAGGCTGTCACTCTGGGGGGGATAGAGCCAAAGTAATGGTCTTCGAGTTGTTGGTCTTTGGCTGAAGAGTGCCCCATTAGTGTGCGTCCTGTCAGACACAGGTCGGGGCGGGCATTATAAAGTGCCAGATCAACTAAGAAGTATTCTTGTTCCCAACCTAAGTTGGCAAACACACGGGTAATGTTCTTGTCGAACAATTGGCATACTTCAGTTGCTGCCTTGTCAACTGCTGCAAGTGCCTTCAGTAAAGGTGTTTTGTAGTCCAATGCTTCGCCTGTGTAGGAAATGAAGATGGTAGGGATACATAAGGTTGTATCCACTACGAATGCCGGTGACGAAACGTCCCATGCGGTATATCCGCGTGCTTCAAAGGTGTTTCTGATGCCTCCATTGGGGAAGGATGAGGCGTCAGGTTCCTGCTGGATGAGCAGTTTTCCGGAGAAACGTTCGATGACTTCTGAATCTTCGCCAAACTCGATAAAGCCATCATGCTTCTCGGCTGTGCCGTCGGTCAGCGGTTGAAACCAGTGGGTGTAGTGGGTAACGTTCAGGGATTTGGCCCAGCTTTTCATGCCGTTGGCAATTAAATCGGCCATTTCACGGCTGATAGGTGTACCTTTTTCAATGGCGTCTTTTACAGCTTTGTAGGCTTCTTTAGGCAGGTATTCCTGCATCTTCTTCCGGTCGAAAACATGGCTGCCGTAGTAATCGGACAGCTTGTTCGAGGGAATAGTGACTTCCAGGGGGCGACGATTGGCCAACTCCTGTAAAGCAAAAAATCTCATTTTTGACATGGTTGTCTTTTCTTTTTGTTGGTTGTTTGGCTGCAAAAATACACCTTTTTTTCTATATTTGCCCCTGTCTATAATGAGATATTACGAGTGAAACGTTTAATATATATATGTGTAGGACTCATTGTGTCGCTTTTGTGCTTTTCGGAGGCGATGGGTAAGGATGTCCCCAATGTGTATGGTAAACGTGGTATTTCGGCAGATTCGATTATGGAGAAGGTCATTTTCTTCGCTCCGTTTTACGAAAGTATTGTCGATGAATATCGTGCCGAACTTTATATTAAAGGACGGGTCAATATCCGTAAAAAGAATCATATTATCCGTTTTTTGCCTACGATGTTTCGGGTGCGAAAAGGGGTAAACGAGTATATGATGGAGACCTACAGTGATTTGCACTTTACTGCTCCGGACATATACGACCAAAAGGTTAAAGCCAGTGTAGGGACTGCTTCGGAGTTTTGGCAAGCTGACGGGCGATTGCTGGAATATTTTCACATAAATGTTTATTCCTCCACTTTGCTTTATGATAAATTGCTGTCTCCGTTGGCCCGCAATGCCAAAAAGTATTATACCTATTACATTGACTCCATAATGGGGCCTGAGTTCAATCGTCAATATAAAATCCGCTTTATTCCCAAAAGCAAAAGTTTTCAGTTGGTCGGTGGATACATGATTGTCAGTGACAATGTGTGGAGCATTCGTGAGATTCGTTTTGCGGGACGTTCCGAACTGTTTCGTTATGACAATTTGTTGAAGATGGGTGAAGTCGGGGAGCCTGACGAATTCCTGCCCATTCATTATTCGGTAGAAGGATCCTTTCGTTTTTTGGGAAATGTGATAGACGGTAGTTATACGGCTTCGCTCAAGTATAACGAAATTTCTCAGAAAGAAGGAGTACGAGACATCGAAAAACAAGATAAATCGAGATACGATCTGACTGAATCTTATACGTTAAGCAATGATACGAACGCGTATCAGCGTGATACGGCTTCTTTCAATTTATTGCGTCCCATACCTCTTACCGAACACGAACAGTTGTTGTATCAGAACTATTTTTTGCATCGCGATACGGCAGGTGTGAAGAAGAAAATAGTAAATAAAAATCTTGAATTCTGGGGACAGATAGGAGATGCGCTTATTAGTCGATATACGGTTAATCTGGATAAATTGGGCAGTGTGCGATGCTCGCCATTGATCAATCCTTTGCTTTTAAGTTACAGTGGTTCGAACGGAATATCCTATCGGCAGGAGTTTAAATACAATCGGTTGTTCTCTGGTGACCGTCTTTTGAGGATAGTTCCACGAATCGGATATAACTTTACGCAAAAAGAATTTTATTGGAGGGTAAGAAGCGATTTTGATTACTGGCCCCGCAAACGTGTAGCTTTGCATGTAGAGTTTGGTAACGGTAACCGGATTTATAGTAGTGATGTACTCGACGATTTAAAGGCTATTCCGGACAGTTTGTTCGATTTCAATCAGATTCATTTGGATTATTTCAAGGATTTGTATCTGAATGTAGAGCACAGTTGGGAAATAGTCAATGGTTTGACACTGGATTTGGGTCTGTCGATTCACCGGCGTACGGAGGTAGAACGTTCTAATTTTGAAATTGTCTTTCCTGATACGCCTCCTGTCGCACGCTCTACGACAGGCGAGCAGGCTGATCTTCCCGGTTTCGATCCGGAAATCCTGAATAAGTTTAGGCATACTTATAACAGTTTCGCTCCGAGGGTGCGTTTGACATGGAAGCCTGGACAGTATTATTACATGAATGGGGATCGTAAGGTGAACCTGAATTCAAAATACCCTACAATATCGGTTGACTGGGAACGTGGTATTGGAGGACTCCTTAAGAACTCCGGAAGTTACGAACGGATTGAAGTTGATTTTCAGCACAATGTACCTTTGGGGCTGATGCGCGATTTGTATTTCCGACTTGGCTGGGGCGCATTCACGCGGCAGGAAGAACTTTACTTTGTGGATTTTGCCAACCTTCGCCGTTCCAATCTTCCTACAGGTTGGAACGATGATATCGGTGGGGTGTTTCAGTTGTTGGATGGTCGCTGGTACAACTCTTCGCGAAAGTATGCACGCGCTCACGTTGTTTATGAAGCACCTTTTTTGCTGATCAAACATTTGAATAAATATACGCAATATGTGTTGAATGAGCGTTTGTATTTCAATATGCTGTTTGTGCCTCACTTGAATCCTTATCTTGAATTTGGCTACGGTATTGGTACACATATATTTGATTTTGGAGTATTTGCCAGTTTTGCCAATTGGCAGTATCAGGAGATTGGAGTCAAGTTCACATTCGAATTGTTCAATCGGTGATGCAGGTGAAGTGGAACTGACTGTTCTTTTATGGAGGATGCTTTTGAAAAAATGTGAAGTGCACATCGATTGAGTAGAGAAAGTATATACTTCTTCACTTTTTTCTCATTGTTTTTAGATAGAAGTTTTTGCTGTTCAAGAAAATACTATTATCTTTGCGCCCGATTTATTGAGTCAATATAAAGTCTCACTTAATTAACGAGTTAAACAAACAATTTTATTAATGGAAAATTTAAAAAATGTTGCTCCCATTGAAGACTTCAACTGGGATGCGTACGAAAACGGTGAAACCGTAACTAACGTAAGTCATGAGGACTTGGAAAAGGCGTATGACAATACGCTGAACAAAATTAACGACCGTGAGGTTGTTGACGGTACCGTAATCGCAATGAACAAGCGTGAAGTAGTTGTGAACATCGGTTACAAATCAGACGGTATCATTCCGATGAGTGAATTCCGTTACAATCCTGATTTGAAGGTTGGTGATACTGTAGAAGTATTCATCGAAAATCAGGAAGACAAGAAAGGACAGTTGGTCCTGTCTCACCGCAAAGCACGCGCTACCCGTTCTTGGGATCGTGTTAACGCAGCGTTGGAAAACGAAGAAGTTATCAAGGGTTACATCAAGTGCCGCACAAAGGGTGGTATGATTGTAGATGTATTCGGCATCGAAGCTTTCTTGCCGGGTTCTCAGATCGATGTGAAACCTATCCGTGACTATGACGTATTCGTAGGAAAGACAATGGAATTCAAGGTTGTTAAGATCAATCAGGAATTCAAGAACGTAGTTGTTTCTCACAAGGCTCTGATCGAGGCTGAACTGGAACAACAGAAGAAGGAAATTATCAGCAAACTCGAGAAAGGACAAGTTCTCGAAGGAACTGTTAAGAATATTACATCTTATGGCGTATTCATCGACTTGGGTGGCGTAGATGGTTTGATCCACATCACAGACCTGTCTTGGGGCCGTGTAAGCGATCCGCACGAAGTTGTAGAACTCGACCAGAAACTGAATGTTGTTATTCTGGACTTCGACGATGAAAAGAAACGTATTGCTTTGGGCTTGAAGCAACTCACTCCGCATCCTTGGGATGCTCTCGATCCTAACTTGAAGGTTGGCGATCATGTGAAGGGTAAAGTTGTCGTAATGGCTGACTACGGTGCATTCATTGAAATCGCTCCGGGTGTTGAAGGCCTGATCCACGTATCTGAAATGTCTTGGAGCCAGCACCTGCGTTCTGCACAAGACTTCATGAAGGTAGGTGATGAAGTAGAAGCTGTAGTCCTGACACTGGATCGTGAAGAACGTAAGATGTCTTTGGGTATCAAACAGCTGAAACCGGATCCATGGGAAACTATCGAAGAGAAGTATCCTGTAGGCAGCAAGCACACTGCTAAGGTTCGTAACTTCACTAACTTCGGTGTATTTGTAGAAATCGAAGAAGGTGTTGACGGTTTGATTCACATCTCTGACTTGTCTTGGACAAAGAAGGTTAAGCATCCTTCAGAATTTACTCAGATTGGTGCCGATATCGATGTTCAGGTATTGGAAATCGACAAGGAGAACCGTCGTCTCAGCTTGGGTCACAAGCAGCTCGAAGAAAATCCTTGGGATGTATTCGAAACTGTATTTACTGTAGGTTCCGTACACGAAGGTACTATCATCGAAATGTTGGATAAGGGTGCTGTTGTAGCTCTGCCTTATGGTGTTGAAGGTTTCGCTACTCCGAAACACCTCGTTAAGGAAGACGGTACACAGGCTCAGTTGGATGAGAAACTGCCGTTCAAGGTTATCGAGTTCAACAAAGATGCAAAACGCATCATCTTGTCTCACAGCCGTATTTTCGAAGATGCTGCAAAGGCTGAAGAAAGAGCCGAAAAGAAGGCTGCTAAGAAAGCCAACAGCAAGAAAGAAGAAACTCCGCTGATCCAGAACCAAGCTGCATCTACTACATTGGGTGACATCGACGCTCTGGCTGCCTTGAAAGAACAAATGGAAGCTGAAAAGAAGTAATTTAGCTTCATTGCATAGATTTTTTGAGTTGAGAAGGGCGCTTGTCGTAAAAAACAAGTGCCCTTTCTTTTTATGATAACGGTATGGAAAAGTTTGAGCTACATATTCTGGGATGTGGGTCGGCATTGCCCACTACACGTCATTTTCCTACTTCGCAGGTATTGAATATTCGCGATAAATTATATATGATTGATTGTGGGGAAGGCGCACAGTTGCAGTTCCGTAAATCGCGTTTGAAGTTTTCGAGGTTGAATCATATCTTCATCTCTCATCTTCACGGTGACCATTGTTTTGGGTTGTTGGGACTGATTTCTACGCTCAATCTTTTAGGACGTACAGCCGAACTACATATCTATTCACCCAAAGGCTTGGACCAGCTGTTGAGGCCAATGCTTGATTTTTTCAATCATCAGATGACTTATCAGGTCATTTTTCATGAGTTCGATACTGCAGAACCTGCCATGATATACGAAGATCGTTCCATTACGGTCACAACCATTCCCTTGCGTCACCGCTTGCCCTGTTGTGGTTTCCTGTTTGCAGAGAAACCTCGGCCGAGTCATATTGTTCGTGAAATGATCGATTTCTATCAGGTCCCCGTTTACGAACTCAATCGCATTAAAAACGGAGCTGATTTTGTAACACCGGAGGGGGAAGTTATCGCCAATTCGCGATTGACTCGTCCTTCAGATCCGCCACGGAGTTATGCCTATTGCTCCGACACCTGTTATCTTCCGGATCTGGCAATGAAGTTGAAAGGGGTCGATTTGTTGTTTCATGAAGCTACTTTTGCCGAGGCAGATGCTTCACGTGCAAAGGAAACCTTTCATACTACGGCAACTCAGGCTGCACAGTTGGCAAAGGATTCAGAGGCAAAGGCTCTGTTGATCGGACATTTTTCGGCGCGCTACGATGATGAAACCAACTTGTTGGAAGAGGCTTCTGCCATATTTCCTGCAACGAGACTTGCACAGGAGACGCTTTGTGTACAGGTGGGGGAAGATTTCTCTCGGAGCTGAATTAAACTTTTATTCTGAACGAATGTCTAAACGATAAATATGCATAGATAAATATGAATTCTTCTTATAATGAACGCGAGGTGTTGGCACTTTTGCAGGAAGAAAGCACGCAGAAGCGAGGATTTGAAATGATTGTTGCCCAATATAGCGAGCAGCTGTATTGGCAAATCCGGCGCATGGTGCTTTCGCACGAAGATGCTAACGATCTGCTTCAGAATACTTTTATCAAAGCATGGACCAACATTGATTATTTTCGTGCGGAGGCTAAAATATCTACCTGGCTCTATCGTATTGCCTTGAATGAATGTCTGACTTTCTTAAACAAGCAGCGTGCTGTGTCCACGGTGTCGTTGGACGATCCTGAAGCAAATACGATTGAGAGACTTGAAAGTGATCCGTATTTCTCGGGCGACAAGATCCAGCTTGCTTTGCAAAAGGCATTGTTGACGTTGCCGGAAAAACAACGCATGGTGTTCAACCTGAAATACTATCAGGAGATGAAATACGAAGAGATGTCGGAGATATTTGGCACTTCGGTTGGGGCTTTGAAGGCTTCTTACCATTATGCCGTGAAGAAGATTGAGAAATTTTTGGAGGACGAGTATTAAACCTTCAACCGTAAAAGTTGTCTAAAAAAACAGAAAGGAGACTTTTTATGAAAGAAGAAGATAACATTTTGAGAAAGGTGGGAACAGAGAACCCTTTCCGTGTGCCTGAAGGATATTTTGAAGGGTTGACTTCGGATATTATGAATAAGCTTCCTGAAAAAGAGAAGGTCGCTTTTGTACAGAAAGAACCTACCATGTGGGATAAGGTAAAGCCGTGGATTTATATGGCTGCCATGTTTGCAGGAGCAGCTTTGATTATCCGGGTGGCTTCTTCTGACCGGCAGGAGGCTCCGAAGACCGAATATGTGGCAACCGAAGATGCTGACAAGGAAATGCAATACATCAATGAGGTAGTAGATAACTCCATGTTGGACGATTATTCCCTTTATGTTTACCTGACTGATGTTGAGGCGGAATGAAACAAGGACTTATAATAAAAGAATAATGAAAAAACTGAGTGTATTGATTGTGGTGTTGTGCAGTTGCGTCTCGATGCTTTGGGCGGCTGATGGATGCGATCAACACCGTTTGAGCAGGGAAGAATTTCGTGCAAAACAACAGGCTTTTATAACGAAAAATGCCGGACTTAGTAAAGAAGAAGCCGACAAGTTCTTTCCCGTTTACTTTGAATTGCAGGATCGTAAGAAGCAGCTGAACGATGAGGCGTGGGATTTGCTTCGTAAGGGAAAAGATGATAATACGACCGATGCACAATATGGCGAGATTCTGGAAGGTGTTTACGATGCTCGTATGGCTTCAGACCGGTTGGATAAGACTTATCTTGAAAAGTTCAGAAAGATTCTGCCTTATAAGAAGATTTATTTGGTGCAGCGAGCTGAAATGCGTTTCCAAAGGGAGCTGTTGAAGGGAATGCAGCGAAATGAAAAAAGACCCGGAAAGCCACAACGATAGTTCTGTGGTTGGGAAAAATAGGTATTGTTTATCATATGATTAAGGCCGACTTCGCAAATTATTTTTGGAGTCGGCCTTTTTCTTGCAGAAGTCTTAGGAATCAATTCTTTCCCTGTGATTCATCGGACTTTTCCGTCTGTTTCTCCAGTTCCTTCGCTTCGTTCCACAGTTTGTCCATCTCGGCCAGGCTCATGTCGTGCAGGTTGCGGCCTTCCTTGATGGTGTGGGCTTCCAGATAGTTGAAGCGGCGGATGAATTTCTGGTTGGTGTGTTCCAGCGCGTTGTCGGGATTGATCTTGTAGAGGCGGGCAGCATTGATGAGGCTGAACAGAACGTCGCCGAACTCTTCTTCGGCTTTTTGTTTGTCCATATTGGCTACTTCGGCCTGAAACTCCTGAATCTCTTCCTTCACCTTGTCCCACACTTGTTCGCGTTCTTCCCAGTCGAAGCCTACGTTGCGTGCCTTGTCTTGGATGCGATAAGCCTTGATGAGCGAGGGCAGGGCGGCAGGTACACCGCTCAGCACGGTTTTGTTACCGCCTTTTTCTTTCAGCTTCAGTTGTTCCCAGTTTTCTACTACCTGAGCGGCTGTTTCTGCCTTGGCATCGCCGAATACGTGCGGATGGCGGTAGATGAGTTTTTCACAGAGGCGGTCGCAGACGTCCTTGATGTCGAAGTCGCCTGTCTCGCTGCCTATCTTGGCGTAGAAGGCCACGTGCAGCAGAACGTCGCCCAGTTCCTTGCAGATGTCCTGCTTGTCGTTGCGAATCAGGGCGTCGCACAGTTCGTAAGTTTCTTCAATGGTGTTGGGGCGCAGACTCTCGTTGGTCTGTTTGCGGTCCCACGGACATTTTTCGCGCAGTTCGTCCAGTATGTCGAGGAAGCGTCCGAAGGCTTCCATCTGTTCTTTACGTGTATGTTGCATCATTGTTGTTGGTTTTAAATCTTGGGCAAAGGTACAAAGTTTTTTTCATATAAGGTGCTGAAAACGAAACATGAGTAGTTTCCTCCCGTTTCCTGCCTTGGAAACTGTCGTTTCCTGCTTAGGATACGGCCGTTCCCTCCTTAGGATACGAGCGTTCCCTCTTGAGGAAACGGGCGTAACCACCAGTGGAAACGGAGGAAAACGCGGGTAGAAATAAAAGAAAATGCGTTTAGTGTGTTTGCCCCTTCTGCCTCATCTCGTACGAAATGAGCAGTCCTACTACTTGCGAATAGTTCTGCCGTCCGCTTTCAATCTTGTTGCCTTTCAGGTAGAGGTCGTACATCCAGTCTTGTATCGAGCCGATGAGGGGGCTGTACTTTTCAGTCCAGTACAGGCGGTTCTGCTCGTAGGCTTCGACCACTTCGGGGCGGATGCGGCCGGCAAGGGCTTCGAATTCTTCCTGCGTGAGCAGCGGGCGAGCGTTGGACAGCACGTGTGGCAGCAGAGACAGGTAGCCGCTGAAGCGTATGGCCTGCGAGCATGAACGGCTGCACACCTGATAGGCGTAGAAGTTGGCTTCGGCCTCGCTGGTGATGCCCAGCAGATGGGCCAGCTCGTGGGTGTAGGTGGCAGGGTACTGGTTGGGCAGCAGGTCGCCGTTGACGGTGAACTCACAGAAGAACGGTCCCATGCTGCCCGTCACGCCCACGGCGGAAATGAGCGGCGTGAAAACCATGGTCTTCACACGTGGCTGCGGATGGAAAGGTCGGTGCACGGCCAGTTCGGACGCTATGCGATTGTAGCCTTCGACGGCTGCGTCGCGTATCAAGCGTTTATCGGTGAGGGGTTGAGGCGTGAAGCTGGCATTCAGACTGTCGATGTAGCGGTCGGCGAAATTCAGAAAGACTTCTTTTGAGTATTCGGCCGGCTCGATGCCGGTACGCGCGTAAAATCCCGGTTGCGAGTAGTTCAGTCCCCACGCTATGTAGAACCAGGCATACACCCAAAGCAGATATTCGCCCACCTTTCGAAGCGCACGCAGCAGACGTTGCTTGCGGCGGACGACGGCATAGACCGGGTAGAGCACCACCCACGCAATGCTGAGGGCAATGAACACGTCGCCAATGGCAAAGGGGAAGAGGGCCGAGAAGGCCGAAAGCACATAAGCGATGCCGGGGTAGAGGTGCTGGGCATACCATTGTCCCCACGAAGGAAGTTGCTGCGTCAGGACGACGTACAGCAACAGAAGCAGCAACAGGCCGTGGCGGGGTCTGATGTGTGAGCGGATGCGTGTGAGCGTGCGATTCATATAAAGCGGATGTTATTTTGGAAGAATGCTTCGGCAAAAGTAATACTAATTTTGAAAATCCTGTCCGGCTGTATCGTCGGATGCCAAGAAATTTGTAAATTTGCCGCCAAATAAACTATAATCAATGATTTGAAGACAATGGAATTAGCAAGTAAGTACAATCCCGCTGATGTGGAGGGGAAGTGGTACCAGTATTGGTTGGACCACAAACTGTTCAGTTCGAAACCCGATGGTCGTGAGCCTTACACCGTCGTCATCCCGCCCCCCAACGTCACCGGAGTATTGCACATGGGACACATGTTGAATAATACCATTCAAGATATTCTGGTGCGTCGTGCCCGTATGGAAGGCAAGAATGCCTGCTGGGTGCCGGGTACCGACCATGCCTCGATAGCCACCGAAGCCAAAGTGGTGAACAAACTGGCTGCACAAGGCATCAAGAAAACCGACCTGACGCGTGAGGAATTTCTGAAACACGCCTGGGACTGGACACACGAACACGGAGGCATCATCCTGAAACAGCTCCGCAAGCTGGGTGCGTCGTGCGACTGGGACCGCACCGCCTTCACCATGGACGAGATACGCAGCCGTAGCGTCATCAAGGTATTTGTCGATCTGTTTAACAAAGGTCTGATTTACCGTGGTGTACGTATGGTGAACTGGGACCCCAAGGCACTTACCGCCCTGAGCGACGAGGAAGTCATCTATAAGGAAGAGCACAGCAAGCTCTACTACCTGAGATATTACGTTGCCGACGACGATCTGTCGGGCGAGACGGGTGCCGAAGGCGAAGTTGTGCACCGCGATGCGGAAGGCCGCCGTTATGCAGTGGTAGCCACCACACGTCCGGAAACCATCATGGGCGATACGGCCATGTGTATCAATCCGGCCGATCCCAAGAACCAGTGGCTGAAAGGCAAGAAGGTGATTGTGCCGCTGGTAGGCCGCGTAATCCCTGTCATTCAGGACAGTTATGTCGATATCGAGTTCGGTACCGGCTGTCTGAAAGTGACTCCGGCTCACGACGTGAACGACTACATGCTGGGCGAGAAGTACAACCTGCCCTCCATCGACATCTTCAACGACAACGGCACGATTAGCGAGGCAGCCGGGATGTACGTGGGCATGGACCGTTTCGACGTGCGCAAGCAAATCTGCATCGACTTGGAAAAAGCCGGATTGCTGGAAAAGGTGGAAGACTATACCAACAAGGTGGGCTTCTCCGAGCGTACCAACGTGCCCATCGAACCGAAGCTTTCCATGCAATGGTTCCTGAAGATGGAGCACTTGGCGCAAATCGCTTTGGAACCGGTGATGAAGGACGAAATCAAGTTCTATCCGGCCAAATACAAAAATACTTACCGTCACTGGATGGAGAACATCAAGGACTGGTGCATCAGCCGACAGTTGTGGTGGGGACACCGCATCCCGGCCTACTACCTGCCACAAGGCGGATTCGTGGTGGCCGAGACTGCTGAAAAAGCACTCGAACTGGCCAAGGAAAAAACCGGCGATGCCAACCTGACCGCAGCCGACCTCCGTCAAGACAAGGACGCATTGGACACTTGGTTCTCCAGTTGGTTGTGGCCGATTTCCCTGTTCGACGGCATCAACCACCCGGGCAACGAGGAACTCAGTTACTACTACCCCACGTCCGACCTCGTAACAGCTCCGGACATCATCTTCTTCTGGGTGGCGCGCATGATCATGGCAGGCTACGAATACGAAGGGAAGATGCCGTTCAAGAACGTGTACTTCACCGGT
>CAJKOW010000045.1 GCA_905201685.1 uncultured Bacteroides sp.
GCAAAGATACTATTTTTTGAATGATTTTTCGCATTTCACTTACTTTTGACTATAACTCCTGAAAGTTTCGCAAGTGCGAAACTTGAGTTAATAGTTAAGGGTTAAAAGTTCAGCCTGACTTCTTTCCGGCCCACTTCCAGCCTGACACCGGCGCCGTTTATCAGCGGCAGGTTCATGGTGACGTGGCCTACGGGGAAGTTGAAGCAGATGGGATAGTCGTACTCCTTCACCACGTCGGCCAGTGCGCCGTACAGGTCTTTGCCGAGCGACTTGTTTTCCTCGTATTCGGTGAACTGTCCGATGATGAGGCCCGAAAGCCGTTCGAGCACGCCTCCCAGCTTCAGGTTGTACATCATCCGCTCCACGGCGTGCGGCCGTTCGCCCACATCTTCTATAAAGAGGACGGTGCCTTCGGGCGGAATGTCGTAGGGCGTGCCGCGCAGTCCGTAGAAGACGGCCAGATTGCCGCCGCGCAGCGTGCCTTGGCAGGTGCCCGTATGGTTCAGCTTATGGGCAGGACATACGTAGTCGAAAGCGGTGCCGTCGTTGTCCTCGGTCCGGAGGGCGGCATTTCGTCCGAAGAGGATGTCGCGCAGGGCTTGTGTGCAGAAGTCGTCTTCGGGCTCCACGGTCAGGTGGCGTGCCATGGGAGCATGAAGCGAGGCGAATCCGTTGGCCTGAAACACGTTGTGCAGGGCAGTGATGTCGCTGAAGCCGACGAGCCACTTCGGGTGCTGGCGGAAGCGGCCGAAGTCGAGCTTGTCCACCAGGTGCACGGCTCCGTATCCGCCGCGGCTGCAGAAGATGACTTTGGCCGTCTCGTCGTCCATCGCTTCCTGCAGGTCGTCGAGCCGTTGCTGTATGGTGCCGGCATAGGTGCCGTTCGAGCCGCCTGCATGTCGGGCCATGACCACTTCCAGCCCCCAGGATTCGAGCCGTTTCCGGGCTCCTTTCAGGAAGGCCTTGTCTATTTTGCCCGAGGGGGAGAGGATGATTACGCGGTCGCCCTCGTGCAGATAGGGTGGGAAAATAAGGCTGTTCATATCTTTTTCGTCTACTTTTCCGCAAAAGTACACAATTTCGCCACAGGGCAAACAAGGTGAGGTTAGTTTTTTTGTGGCGGCTGTGTATCAGTCGGTTTTCTTTTCCCGCAACGAGAAGAATCTTTTCTCCAGCAGAGAAAACAGTTCTCACAGTGAAAGAAAAGTATTCTCACGCCTATGAGAAGACTATTCTCATAACTGTGAGAAAACTATTCTCATGCCTATGAGAACATCCTTCTCATACTTGTGAGAATAAACCGGGCATACTGGAGTGTTGCGGACAGCGAACCTTTTGGCTGGCTTGCCTGTTTTTCATAAAAAATGTTTGTTTTATCGTTATTCTGTCAAAATGATATTATCGGAACGAAATTTTACCCTGTCGTATGCTTTGATTTTCGACATTTTTTCAGATATTTGCTAAAAATCTAACGTTATGGAACCTATTCGGAATTTTGATCAGTTGACCGCCCACTTGAAAACCTTGAATAAAAGGAAACGCATTGCCGTTGTTTGTGCCAATGACCCCAATACGGAATATGCCATCAGCCGCGCTTTGGAAGAAGGCATAGCCGAGTTTCTGATGATTGGCGATTCGGCTATTCTGGAGAAATATCCTACTCTGAAGAACTATCCCGACTATGTGCACACGCTGCACGTTGAAGACCCCGACGAGGCTGCCCGCGAGGCGGTGCGCATTGTGCGCGAAGGCGGGGCGGACATTCTGATGAAAGGCATCATCAATACCGACAACCTGCTGCATGCCATTCTGGATAAGGAAAAAGGCCTGCTGCCCAAGGGTAAGATACTGACCCACCTGGCCGTGATGCAGATTCCTACGTACGACAAGCTGCTGTTCTTCTCCGACGCCGCCGTCATCCCGCGGCCTACGTTGCAGCAGCGCATTGAGATGATCTGGTACGCCATCCGCGCCTGCCGCCACTTCGGCATCGAGCAGCCACGCATTGCCCTGATACACTGCACGGAGAAGGTGAGCGCCAAGTTCCCCCATTCGCTGGACTATGTGAACATCGTCGAACTGGCCGAAGCCGGCGAATTCGGCAACGTCATCATCGACGGCCCGCTGGACGTGAAGACCTCGTGCGAGAAGACCAGCGGCGACATCAAAGGTATTGTTTCGCCCATCAACGGCGAGGCCGACGTACTCATCTTCCCCAACATCGAGTCGGGCAACGCTTTCTACAAAGCCGTCTCCCTGTTCTCGCACGCCGACATGGCCGGATTGCTGCAAGGCCCCATCTGTCCGGTGGTGCTGCCCTCGCGCAGCGACAGCGGACTGTCGAAGTACTACAGCATCGCCATGGCCTGCCTGACGAGCAACGGACAGGACAGGAACGAATAAAGCAGGAAGCAAGTCGTTTAACCATTCACTATTTATCATTCATCATTCACCATTTCCATGAAGATATTAGTCATCAACCCCGGCTCTACTTCGACGAAGATTGCCGTTTACGAAGATAACGTCCCCCGTTTAGTGCGCAGCATCCGGCATTCGGTGGACGATTTGTCCGCATTTCCCCGCATCATCGACCAGTTCGAGTTCCGCAAGAATCTGGTGCTCGAAGAGCTGAAGGCCGACGGCATCCCCTTCGAGTTCGATGCCATCGTGGGTCGGGGCGGATTGCTGAAGCCCATTCCCGGCGGCGTGTACGAGGTGAACGATGCCATGCTCGACGACATTGCCCATGCCATGCGCAGCCATGCCTGCAACCTGGGCTGCCTGATAGCGCACGAACTGGCCGTGATGCTTCCCGGTTGTCGCGCGTTCATTGCCGACCCCGGCGTGGTGGACGAGCTTGAAGAAATAGCCCGCATCACCGGTTCGCCCCAGATGCCTCGTGTGGTGATATGGCATGCGCTGAACCAGCGGGCCATTGCCCGGCGCTATGCTGCCGAGTGTACGGCGCTCCACCCCGAACATCCCGTGCGTTACGAAGACCTCAATCTGATTGTCTGTCACCTGGGAGGCGGCATTTCCGTCGGAGTACATCGTCACGGGCGTGCCATCGACGTGCCCAACGCGCTCGACGGCTCGGGACCTTTCTCGCCCGAACGTGCAGGCACGCTTCCTGCCGGCCAGCTGATAGACCTCTGTCACTCGGGACGTTACACCACCGAGGAACTGAAGAAGCGCATTTCGGGAAAAGCCGGACTGGCCGCCCACTTGGGCACTACGGACATCCCGGCCATTGAGAAGCGCATTGCCGAAGGCGACCGTCATGCCGAGCTGATACTGAATGCCATGATCTATCAGATAGCCAAGGAGATAGGCGGTGCGGCAGTAGTGCTCTACGGCAAGGTCGATGCCATTCTGCTGACGGGCGGCATGGCGCATTCGGAGTACATCACCTCGCGCCTGTGCGAGCGGGTGTCTTTCCTGGCACCTGTGCACATCTATCCGGGCGAGGACGAAATGGAGGCGCTGGCCTTGAATGCGCTGGGTGCGTTGCGGGGAGAATTGCCGGTGCAGGAATATAGGTAGTAGGGTGATGTTTACTTGTCTGTTTTGATATATCTATAGAATATAAATCATCCTTGAATGAGATACTAAAGGACTATTAATAAAGATATTTTTTGGTGACGGAACTTTATGAAAAAAGAAGGTATGCCGAAACGGATTGTTTCCTAAACTCCATTATTTGGGAGTGGTAGGTGTACAAGTTTCGGGATACCTTCTTTGTATGATGGTAGGGGTTAGATTTTAGTCTCTTGATCCATTAAAGGTTGTAATGTTTCCAGCTCCATTTAAGAAGCTGACATTCATGGCTTTACCCGTTACTGTAATTGTAATGTTAACAGATGATTCGCTTTCGAACATATATTGACCATTCTCATATGATACATTGTAATTTTCAGACCCATTAGGATAGAAGTTTGCACTGACACATACAACAGTAGATGAAATTTTATCTACTCTTACAACATAAGCATCTTCTATTACAGTGTTATTAACAGTTAATTTTCCTGTATAAACACCAGCTATTGCGCTTGCATAATCATTTGTTGGGTCATCATTGTCACTTCCACAGCTAATCATACTAATACTCATTGTTAACATAATGAGTAACATTGAAACATACTTCATTGCTTTCATTTTTTTTAATTTAATTGTTTAATATTCTTTTTTTCGACAAAGATACGTTCTGTAATAATATTATGTTGATGAATAATGTATCTAAAAAGTTTACATGTAAATCTTTTGATTACATTTTGTTGTTTGAGAATCTTTTTTTATTATATCTTTTCTTTATCTTTCCGTATTTCTTCTGAATATAATGAGAAAAAGTCGAAATCTAATAACTTTGAGATTTTAGCTAATATTTCTGTATCCAACGAGTATTTGTTTAATAGCTTATATACGTTCGTCCTGCTACACGATAAATGTTTAGCTAGCCAGACAATGGTGATTTGTTGTTCTTCCATTCTTTTTCGGATAAGTTTGCCTATGTGTAGCATATCGATATTTGTATTTTATAGTGCCTCTTAACATTCTCTCTTATTGTTTTATGAATAAAAAACTATGAGCTGTTCACCTTTAAAACTAACACCGGAATTTATTTTAGGGGCAACTGATATTATATATTTACTAATAGTATTGATTTTGCAAAGTTATTGAATTTATTCTTTTTTTAAAAATACTTGATATAATAGATCGTATTAAATGTTATTTTTCATGGATTATGTAGTTTAAATTTATGATTATCTGGCGAAAAAATAAAAGTGTAATGTTTAATAAATATGTCTTTAGCTATGTAAGATGAGTATAAAACCTAACGCTAATCAATGACAGCAAGGTAGTGTTGTGAGGAAGAAAGAAAATATTTGGATAGGCCCAAATATGGAAGCGTAGCATAGGTTGTACAATTTCCCTCTGTGTGTTGCTTCTATTGGAATAATTTTATTGTTTAAATGGAATACCGATATTTTTTCTGTATGATACATGTTTACTTTTGGACTTAGAGATACTTTATCACAGAAGAAATAATATGAGTGGGTACGATAACAGTACAATACCTACAATAGTAGATTACTGCTGCGCTACCAATTCTGTCGTCTAAAGAAAGCGTAGAAAAACTGCATTGGTAATTAAGAAAGCTCTGTTGTTGAATCTGTTAGTAATGAAGAACGTCTATACTATTAAGGTAAGAGTCTGCGGGTGAAAATGTTGTTTATTGCTATGTTTATTTCGGATAAAATATGCGTATCGTATAAAGGTAAGGTGTAAATTCTGATAGGAGTGTTCTCACTTTGCCATCAGCATCAGCCCCACCCCACGGACAGTTTTGATTTCGATATCGTCATCGGCTTCGAAAAGCTTGCGGAGCTTGGAGACGAAGACGTCGAGGCTGCGCGAGGCGAAGTAATCGTCTTCCGTGTTCCAGCAGCGGCTCAGGATGGCTTCGCGGCGGACGGTCTCGTTTTTGTTCTGGGCCAGAATCTGTAGTAGTTTGGTTTCGGTGGCGGTCAGTGTCTGACGCTGACCGGTACGGTCGTTGCGCAAGGTGCCGTGTTCGGTGTCCAGGGTATAGGAACCGAATTTGCAGAAACCGGTCTCTGTGCGGGTGTGCGTGCCTTGCGTCATCTTCAGCACAGCTTTCATGTGCGCGTCCAGTTCGTCGGCAATGAAGGGCTTCTTCACGTAGTTGTTCACGCCCAGTTCGTAGCCATGCTTCACGTCCTTGGGCGAGGTGAGGGCCGAGGCGAAGAGGATAGGCGTGTCGGCATCGGTTTCGCGGATGCGCCGTACCATCTCGAAGCCGTCCATCACGGGCATGTCGATGTCGCTGATGATGATGTCGGGTCTGAACGTTTCCCATACTTTCAGTCCTTCTTCGCCGTTGGCAGCCGTCTGTACTTCATAGCCGCCGATGATGTCTTCCAGTCCGCACTGCACCACGTAGCGCAGATTCGGGTCGTCTTCTACCAGGAGTAATTTGATCATGGTTTCTGTGTATTTTGCGGCAAATATACGTATTTTGTAAACATTTCAATGAATAAGCCGATAACTAATTAACCTGTTGGTAACTGGGCATATAAAAAAGAAGAGGGTGCGTCGCCGTAGCAATGCACCCCCTTACACAATATATAGAATTGATTACGTCCGTTAGTCTTTATTGTTGGACTTCTTTTCTCTTCTCGGTCTTTCGGGACGTTCCGTATAGCCTTCGGGTTTCGGAATCAGTACCTTGTGAGACAGTTTGAACTTACCTGTCTTCGGATCGATTTCGAGCAGTTTCACGTCGATGTCGTCGCCTTCCTTGATTCCGGCTTCTTCTACGGTCTCCAGACGCTTCCAGTCGATTTCGGAGATGTGGAGCAGACCGTCCTTGCCCGGCAGGAACTCAACGAACGCACCGTAAGGCATGATGGAGCGAACCTTGCCTTTGTAAACCTCGCCTACTTCGGGAACAGCTACGATGGCCTTGATCAGGCGGATAGCATCGTCGATGCTCTTCTTGTTGTTGCCGGCAATCTCGATGCGGCCCACGTTGTCCACTTCTTCGATGGTGATGGTGGCACCGGTTTCTTCCTGCATACCCTGAATGATCTTTCCGCCCGGGCCGATGACAGCACCGATAAACTCTTTCGGAATGGTCATTGTTTCGATGCGCGGAGCGTGCGGCTTTAGGTCGGCACGCGGTTCGGCGATGCACTCGGTCAGTTTGCCGAGGATGTATTCGCGACCGGCTTTGGCTTGCAACAGGGCTTTCTCCAGAATGTCGTATGACAGGCCGTCCACCTTGATATCCATCTGAGTGGCGGTGATACCGTCTTTGGTTCCGGTTACCTTGAAGTCCATGTCGCCCAAGTGGTCTTCATCGCCCAGGATGTCGGACAGAACGGCATATTTCTCTTCACCCGGATTCTTGATAAGACCCATGGCGATACCCGAAACGGGCTTCTTGATCTTCACGCCGGCATCCATCAGCGCCAGTGTACCGGCACATACGGTGGCCATGGAAGAAGAACCGTTGGATTCGAGGATATCGGAAACAACGCGTACCACGTACGGATAGTCTTCGGGGATCTGTCCCTTCAGCGCGCGCCATGCCAAGTGGCCGTGACCGATTTCGCGGCGGCCTACACCACGCTGTGCCTTGGCTTCACCGGTAGAGAACGGGGGGAAGTTGTAATGCAGCAGGAAGCGTTCCTTGCCTTGGTTGAGGACGTCGTCCACAATCTTTTCGTCCAGCTTGGTACCCAATGTAACGGTGGACAAAGACTGCGTCTCGCCACGGGTGAAGATGGCCGATCCGTGAGGGCCGGGCAGGTAGCCGACTTCGCACCAGATGGGGCGGATGTCGGTCGTGTGACGTCCGTCGAGGCGTTTGCCCTCGTCGAGGATGCAACGGCGCATGGCCTCTTTCTCAACGTCGTGGTAGTAGCGGTCGATCATCGGACCTTTTTCTTCCAGTTCCTCTTCGGTGAACTGAGCTTTGAATTCGTCACAGATGGCAGTGAATGCATCTTCGCGAGCGTGCTTGTCGCGATTGCCTTCGCTGGCGATGGCGTATGCCTTGGCGTAGCAGGCATCGTGAACGGCTTGACGAAGTTCTTCGTCGTTCACTTCGTGGCAGTATTCGCGTTTTACGGTCGAGCCTACTTCTTCGGCCAGTTCCATCTGAGCCTTACACATGGGTTTGATAGCTTCGTGTGCGGCCTTCAGGGCAGCCAGCAGGTCTTGCTCGGATACTTCCTTCATTTCGCCTTCCACCATCATGATGTTCTCGTAAGTGGCGCCCACCATGAGGTCCATGTCGGCCTTTTCGAGTTGTTCGAAAGTGGGGTTGATGACGAATTGTCCGTCGATACGGGCCACACGTACTTCCGAGATAGGTCCGTTGAACGGAATGGTCGATACGGACAGGGCAGCCGAGGCAGCTAAACCGGCCAGTGCATCAGGCATATCAACGCCGTCGGCCGAGAAAAGTATGATATTTACATAAACTTCTGCGTGGAAATTGTCGGGGAATAAGGGGCGGAGAGCACGGTCAACGAGGCGGCAAGTCAGAATCTCGTAATCGGAAGCGCGTCCTTCACGCTTTGTAAAACCGCCGGGGAAACGTCCGAAAGCGGAGTATTTCTCTTTGTACTCTACCTGTAAAGGCATGAAATCTGTTCCGGGAACTGCGTCTTTTGCGGCACAAACAGTAGCCAGCAGCATGGTGTTTCCCATGCGGAGCATTACAGAACCGTCTGCCTGTTTTGCCAGCTTTCCCGTTTCGAGAGTGATGGTTCTTCCATCAGCCATCTCGATTGTCTTAACAATTGGGTTAATCATAAAAAATGTTTTATATCTAATTTTCTTTCAAAATTCGCGCAAAGATACATATTTTATTCTTCATAATATGGTGTGAATGAGATAAAAAGTTTAAGTTTTGCCGTTTTTTTGCTTTTCGAAGCGGAAGAAGTGTTGAAAATGCTTTGACTAAACCCGAAAAGAAGTATATTTGCACGATTTCTGCAATTCGCTTGACGGGCCGGTGCGGAACGGAGAAGCGGAAACGGATGGTTGATAAGGCATCGCTTGTTCAGGTCCCGGATCGGGCACGAAGGCCGAAGACCGATCGAAACGTTGGTTAAACCATCTGGCAGGTATTTGCATTCGGAACTTAAATTTATTTACTCAACTTTCGCAAGCTCAAGTTGCAGTTGACGAGTAACAAGTTGACGAGTTGACAAGGTCTTTGTATTGAGCTGCTTTAAACGGCACTTTGTCAAACAGGGCATTCCGGACCTGTAGTCTTGTTGACTGAAGCCTTGTCAACTAATAAGTTGAGCATTTGCGAAACTTAATTTATTTAGAATGAAGAATATGAAGAAA
The DNA here is from genome assembly GCA_905201685.1 of uncultured Bacteroides sp. GTDB lineage: Bacteria > Bacteroidota > Bacteroidia > Bacteroidales > Bacteroidaceae > Bacteroides. Next base: position 8,887 of record CAJKOW010000045.1, read on the forward strand.
ATCTTTTTAGTTGCATTCGTGGCAGTGGGTTTGGGCGCATGTAATTCGGAACCGAAATTCAAGGTGGAAGGTAAGATTGCTGACGCGGCAGGTAAAATGCTTTATTTGGAGGCATCGGCACTGGAAGGTATCACGCCGTTGGACTCGGTGAAGTTGGGCGAAAGCGGAACGTATTCTTTCAAACAGCCGCGACCCGAATCGCCCGAATTCTATCGTTTGCGGGTGGAGGACAAAGTGATAAACTTCTCGATTGATTCGACCGAAACGGTGCAGATCGATGCTCCCTTTACCGACTTTTCTACCGCATACGAGGTGAAGGGATCGACGAACTGTCAGAAGATAAAGGAACTGACACTGAAGCAGATAAAACTGCAAAGTGCAGCCGACGAACTGGGGCAGGCCATGCAGGCGCACCGCATTGGGCTCGACGTGTTCGAAGACAGCCTGGAGGTGTTGCTGAAGGCGTACAAGGACGATGTGAAACTGAACTATATCTTCGCGGCTCCCAACACGGCGGCTGCTTATTTTGCCTTGTTCCAGAAGCTGAACAACTACTTGATATTCGATCCGTTGAACAACAGGGACGACGTGAAATGCTTTGCTGCGGTGGCTACCAGCCTGAACAACTTCTATCCTCACGCCGACCGTTCGAAAAACCTCTATAACATCGTTATAAAAGGTATGAAGAATACCTATTCGCAACCTAATGCGCTGGATCTGCCTCAGGATGTCATTAAGGAAACGGGTGTGATCGACATCAGTCTGCGCGATATGCAGGGGAATGTCCGCAACCTGACCGACCTGAAAGGAAAAGCCGTGATTCTGGACTTTACGATTTACCAGACAGCCGTATCGGCCACTCATAACTACATGCTTCTCGATTTGTATAAGAAGTATGCTTCTCAAGGGTTGGAAATATATCAGGTTTCCCTGGATGCTGACGAGCACTTCTGGAAAACGACTGCCGACAATCTGCCTTGGATTTGCGTGCGCGATGCCAATGGCATTTATTCGTCCATTGCGGCTTCGTACAACGTGAAGTCGGTGCCGACGCTGTTCCTGATCAACAAGAACAATGAACTGAGTGCCCGTGGCGAAACGATAAAGGATCTGGAGGCTGCAGTGAAAGCATTGCTGTAACTCGTTATAAATTAGAATATTTCGTTAAATATGTTACAAAGCACTTCTTTTTGCTTGACACGCATTGATTAAAAGACTATCTTTGCCCAACAAATAAGGAAGAGGGTTCCAGCATGATGAACATGTTGGAATTCTTTTTTGTTTATAAGTGCATTCATTCATTAAAAAATAAAATAGGAGGAAAAAAGTATGGCTTATATGTCAGAAGAAGGCTACAATAAATTGTTGGCTGAATTGAAAAACCTGGAGTCGGTAGAACGTCCTAAGATTGTGGCTGCCATTGCAGAAGCCCGTGATAAAGGTGACTTGTCGGAAAATGCAGAGTACGATGCTGCCAAGGAAGCACAGGGCTTGCTGGAGGCTAAAATCAACAAACTGAAAATGGTGATTGCCGATGCAAAAATCATCGATGAATCGAAACTGAAGACTGATTCCGTACAGATATTGAATAAGGTAGAGCTGAAGAACGTGAAAAATGGTATGAAGATGACTTATACCATCGTTTCGGAGAGCGAAGCCAATCTGAAAGAAGGTAAAATATCAGTCAATACTCCGATTGCACAGGGCTTGCTTGGCAAGAAAGTAGGTGATATCGCTGAAATCAAAGTGCCCCAAGGTGTTATTAATTTGGAAGTAGTAAGCATTTCATTTTAAAACAGAAGGCAGGTCCGCGTGCGGGCTTGCCTTATTTTATATATAGTATAAGTTTCGCAAGTGCTCAACCTGATAGTTGACTGGCCTCGGTCAACAAGGCTACAAGGCTGGAACACCCTGCTTGGTAAAGTTCCGTTTGAAACGGCTCGCTACAAACGCCTTGGTAACTTGTCAACTGCAACTTGAGCTGGCGAATTGAAAATCGACGAAGTCAAAGTTGACATATACTATAAATAACTTATGTTTAGCAATTTGTGAAGCAAAAATAAATCATAGTTATGGCAACAATATTCAGTAGAATCATCGCAGGTGAAATACCCTGCTACAAAGTGGCCGAGGATGACAAGTATTTTGCATTTCTCGACATCAATCCGTTGGTGAAAGGTCACACGCTGGTAGTACCCAAGCAAGAAGTGGATTACATCTTCGACCTGAGTGACGAAGATCTGGCAGGCATGCAGGTGTTTGCCAAGAAAGTGGCACTTGCCATTGGTAAGGCATTTCCCTGCAAAAAGGTAGGTATGGCTGTGTTAGGTCTTGAAGTGCCTCATGCACACATTCATCTTATTCCGATGCAGAGCGAAAAAGACATGCTTTTCTCTAATCCGAAGCTGAAGCTGACTGATGATGAATTCAAGGCAGTGGCCGAGGCTATCCGTTCTGCATTCTGAAAAAGCCTAAAGTTCCTTCTTCATTATATATAAAAACAACAAGAGGGTGTGTCGGTTTTGACACATCCTCTTGTTATGATATAAATTTAAGTTCGCACGTGCACCACTGGCTGAAGTTAAAGGGAAGCTGTCGCTTTGATCCGTTTTCGTCAGGAGTTAAGAACCTGGAGGGTAGGTGTATGTTTGCAAACCGTTCATGGCAGTATCGGTCTGGTTCTGCAACTGCTTAACTGTCAAGCTGGATCTTATTTCTGAACCGTAAGCATAATCATCTTTCTTCTTGTCATCAGGGGAACTTTCCCATACTTTATTTGAATAGACGCTCAGTCGTTGCGGCTGGTTTTTCTACTGTTTGACACACGACGGGAATGTTGTCTTTATTCAGTTCGTAAATACTTTGTTCCATGTCTTTGCTGTAGTTCTGCTTCGATTCATCCCAACGGGCGTAGTTCATGATGATTTCACCAACTTCGTAACTGAAGGTCATTTGGAAATAAGGTTCCCATTTGTCCGATGCGCCATCCCATTTGTTGGCCGTCTTACGGATAAGACGGTTCTGGTCGTCGTAAGCAAACTCATAACGTATGTGGTTGTGCAGATAATCTCCATCCAACTTATAGATGGTACGTGAGACGACTAAGTTGTTCTTTACTTCATCATTCGTTATGAAGTCGTTCTGAGCTTTGGCTTCGGTATTAAGAACGCTCATTAATGACAATACTGAGAATGCTAATGCTTTGAATAAATTTGTTGCTTTCATAATCGATATTTTTTAAGTTGTTATTTCTATTGTTTTTCTCTTTGGACTTACATCCGCCTATCATAATTCAAAAGGCATGCCAATAGTGTAAATATATGATTATCAGCGATAAGTGAATATTTCGGACTGTTCGGAAGCGGACATGTGTTCGTTTTTGGCGTACAATAGATGTTTCTTTCCCTCTATTTTTATCCAAAGCTCCATAATGGGCCATGCCAACTGTGCATGAATGCAGCGTTGCTGTATGCGCCATCAGTCTTTTTCCGGAAAAAGAAATGAGGGCACGTCGTTTTCAGGACGTACCCTCATTTCCTTCTCAGTATCTTTTTCTCTTATGTATGGCCAAGGTCTCAGGCATTCAGTATGCCATCGTTGGTCATCGCTTTGGGGAAGCTTACATCAGATGTAATCCTCTCCCAATTTGATTTGCGCATCGTTGACGTATTTTCTGATGGCATGTTCTTCGTCCTTTTTGCAGATAAGCAGGACGTTGTCCGATTCGGCTACCAGATAGCCTTCTAATCCTTCGACAACAGCCAGTTTTCCTTTCGGCAGCACGATGATGTTGTCTTTGCTGTCGTAGAGCATCGATTCGCATTTCAGTGTCACGTTGCCCGACTCATCCTTGGGCGAAAGGTCGTAAAGCGACCCCCACGTACCTAAGTCGGACCATCCGAAGTCCCCTAACGATACATATACATTGTCCGCTTTCTCCATGATGCCGAAGTCGATCGATACGTTGGGGCATGCGGGGAAGTTTTCATCGATGAATTTCTTTTCCTCCGGTGTGCCATAAATGTCTTTGCCCGGAGCCAGTTTGGCGGCCAGTTCGGGAAGCAGTGCTTCTCCGGCCTTGATAATGGTGTTGACATTCCAGATAAAGAGTCCTGAGTTCCAATAGAATTCTCCGCTTTCCACAAATACTTTGGCCAGTTTCAGCTCGGGCTTTTCCGTAAAGGTTTTTACCTTGTAGAAATTGTCTCCAATCTGTTCTGCTATTTGTATGTATCCATATCCCGTTTCCGGTCTGTTGGGCTTGATACCTAAGGTAAGCAGTTTCTCCGATTGTGATACGAATTCCAAACCTTTGGTCACAACGTCCAGAAACTCATTCTCTTTCAGTATCAGGTGGTCGGAAGGAGCCACTACAATGTTGGCATTGGGGTTCAGTGCCCGAATATGATAGGATGCCCATGCAATGCAGGGAGCCGTATTTCTGCGTGTAGGTTCCAGCAGAATCTGTTCGTCGGTCAGTTCCGGTAACTGCTGCTTGACGAGGTCGGCATACATGTCGTTGGTTACAATGAGGATGTTCTCGGTCGGTATAATCTTTTTGAACCGGTCAAAAGTCTGTTGCAACAACGAACGTCCTGTTCCAAAGAAATCCAGAAACTGTTTAGGAAGCGTCTTGCGGCTGAATGGCCAGAACCGACTGCCGATTCCTCCACCCATAATTACACAGAAGTTGTCCTTATTTGTCATCATTTTGTTATTTTGTTTAAAGTTTCTGCTAAAGTACAGTATTTTCCCTTAACAAGGAATGTTTGTCGTATGTTTTATTGTTTTTTTCTTGTTTTTTTGCTAAAACGCTTGCAGGTTTGGAAAAAAGCCGTATCTTTGCACCGCATTTGAGAAATCAAGGCATGCCCAGATGGCGGAATCGGTAGACGCGCTGGTCTCAAACACCAGTGGATTCACTTCCATCCCGGTTCGACCCCGGGTCTGGGTACTGAATTGGAGAAAGATGAAATTCTTTCTCCTTTTTTGTTTCCTTTGCCTCGTAATTCGTTGGTTTGCTGGAAGATAAGGTCGAGCACTTTGTTGTAAGAATTGGTTCGATATGTTTTCCCGTCAAATTCGATTTTTTCGGGAAACATCGAACTTATTAGCTTAATCTTCATCCCTACAGACGCATTTCTTATATAGCTATCTATATTGTTTATCAGATTGATAGAGTAGTTTAGTTTGGGTTCGATATTACTGCGGTTAGGGTTCTCACGCATTTCAACTTGTTGTTGTATGGTTGAGGCTTCTTGGGTATATCTATCTAACATTTTGTTATATTGTTCTTTGGTTAAATCTCCGTCCAGATATTTATCTTCAATGCTGTTGATGCGTTTTTGGATAGTAGAAAGCTCGTTTCGCAGTGCAGTTGCTTCTTTTCTGCTTTCTCTTTTGCGTTCACTTTGCAAATCCTTTAGAATTTCGTTATACAAGTTCAATACCGTTTTATTAGGTTTTAATTGGGCTGTGTATTTAGCGAATTGTTCATTTACATTCTCTGCCCTCATCCTGATATGTTTTTGGTTATTGCAACAAAAATAGTAGGTGTATTTGCCACCATTGCCCGAACTTGTTGCACCAGTTAAGGCACAGCCACATACAGGACATATTAAAAACTTTCGCAAAAATAAATCTGGGTTTATGGCTTTGGATAGTTTAGGTGTTTTTCTTCTTTTTCCATCCAGAATATCTTGAACTTTATAGAAGGTTTCTTCGTCTATGATTGCTTCATGCTGGCCATTTACATAATATTCGGGTTCTCCTTTATATGCAGGCACTCGAATCTTTCCAATATAAAACTTAT